>DAINOM010000032.1:0-26688 GCA_036735445.1 Propionicimonas sp. | reverse complement strand
ACACCGTCGAGGACCTGGCAGCGTTGGCGCCGAGCGTCCCGGCAGAGGTGCGGGCCAAGGTGGAGGCGGTCGACCCCACTCTCGACGAGGATCTGGAACAGTGGTGGGCTGATTCTTGTGACCGGCCCAAGCTCCAGGTGCTGGGCCGGGTGAAGGTCAGGGTCGGCCCGTCTGGTGACCCGGTACGGGCCGCCGACCGGCCCCAGTGGTACACCGAGATCGTGGCCTACCTCAGCACCAGGCCGTATGGGGCGACCAGCGAGGAAGCCTCTGACGCGTTGAAGATTGGCATGAAGAGGGTGCCCAAGGACATGACCGTGGTGCGGAAATGGCTCGGGGTGAACCCGGCCACCGGGACCGACTTCCTGCCCGAGGCCAGGAAGTCGAAGCGGGCGATCGAACGCGGGGTCGGCGTCTACGACATCGAGGGGCTGCTTTCGGACGCGGACCTGTTCCGCAGGCTGCGGCTCAGGGGCGAGGCCCGCGGCGGCGCGGAGGGTCTGGCTGACCTGCGGCTCGCACTGCGCCTGGTCAACGGCGTGCCGTTCGACGACATCCGCGCCAGGGGCGGGGTGTGGCTCGTCAGAAACCCCCTGGACGAGTACCTGTTGTGCGGGATCGTCGACGTGGCGCACCTGGTGTCCACGATCGCCCTCGAGGCCGGCGACATGCATCAGGCTCGGGCCGCAGCCGAACTCGCGGCCCTGGCCGCCCCGAGTGAGGCGACGCCGCAACTGGACCTCGCGGCTGTCGCAGCCCGGGAAGGCCAGCCGGGGAAGGCGGCAGCGATCGCCCGGGGCGTGGTGTCGTGGCGCGATGGCGGCGGTGAACCGCCGCTCGACCTGGCGGATCGTGCCGAGACGATCCTGCGGACCCATCGCTGGCTTGAGGCCGCGTCCACGGCCAGCTAGGCCACGTCACCAACCACGTCACCACAGCGGCCAGCGGCCCGATTATTCCGCGGAATAATCCGGCCGCTGGCCGCTGTGGTGGGCTGGTCAACCCCGCCCGAGGCACGACTTAGGGGACATAGGGGATGTGCCTTTGGCAAGGGGTCTGGCTGGAATTGTGGATAACTTTCCGGCTGTCCCCAGATTTCCGGTGACGTCTGTGGCCATGTCGTCGCGGTGGCCTTCTGTGGTCTCAACAGACCCAGAAGGAGGTCCGCGCGATGAGCGTGGCATCAGCACTGAACCTCACCCGCGAAGCGGTGCAGGCCATCATCGTGGAGCAGTGGCCGGGGTGGGCCGCACGGCTGCCGGCGCTGCTCCGGGTTGACCATCCGGCCGACCTGGACCGGTGGCTCCGCGACGCCGACCCGGCCGCCGCCGACGACGTCCTTGGGGGGCTGGCGCAGCTGGCCGCAGCCGATGGCGGCGACGATGTGGACGCGGCCAAGGTGCTGGCTTGGGTGCTGCTGCCGGCGGCATGCCGGGTCGCCGGCAGCTTCACCCGGGTCGCCGACATCGACGAGCACGTGGCGGCCCAGCTGTGGATCGAGGTGCGTTCGTTCTCCTGGCAGACCACCTCCCGGGTAGCGGCGAACATCGCCCGCAACCTGCGCAAGCACCTGTCCACGGACCTGTCTGAACTGCCCGCAGCGAGCCTTCTGGCGACGGCGCAGGCCGATGCCGGGTTGGTGGTGGCGTTGGCCCGCCAGTACGGCTTGGGCGTCGCGGAGGACGGCCCGTCACCGATGGATGAGCTGCTGTCGGTGCTGGAGTGGGGGTGCCGCCGCGGACTCATCACCAGCGAGGACCGGCTGCTGCTGCTGGACGTCATCGCAACCGCCGCCGACGACCCCACCTGGCATCGCTCCGGCGCCGCTCTCCTCGGCGACAAAGTCTCGGACTCGGTCGGCACCCAGTGGGGGATCAGCGGGCGCACCGTACGCCGCCGGGCGGCCGCTTCCATCAGCGCGCTGGCCCAGGTCGCCGCCGGCCAGAGGCGGGCGGGTATCGCATGACTGTCCGGAATCCCCGCCCCCGCTGGCTTACGGCAGTGGACACGAAAGGCGGTGGAAGTTCAATGACTGACGACCCCGACAAGGCGGCGGGCCTGTTTGCCGAGATCGCCACCGAGCAGGAGGTGATCGACCAGCTCGCCGAGGGCACCGCGAAGGTCGCCGAGGGCACAGCGAAGCTGCGTCGCATCCAGCAGGCCAAGCGTGACTTGGCACAGCTGGATCCCTCGGCGCTGCGGGCAGCGTTGGAGCGCCGACACGCCAGCCTCGTGGAGGGCGCATGACCACCGGCATCGTGGCGGTCGACGAACTCGCCCTCGCCTACCGGGCCGCTGTCAACGGCGAGTTCCGCAACGGACACCGCAACGCCACCACCCCAACCACCGCCCGTGGACAGCGTCTGGCCGCCACCTGGGAGCCTGCCCCCGCCGAGCAGGTTGTCCTGATCGCGGGCAGCATGGGGTCGGCTGGGACCTCCACCGTGGCCTTGTCGGTGGCCAGCTGCGCCGGCACCGCCCGGGTCGTGGAGTGCTGCACGGTCGCGTCCTCAGGTCTGGCGGCGGCGAGCAGCGCCGAGCTCGGCCTGACCGTCGACGGCTGGGTCCAGGGCTCTCGAGGTCAGGTGCTGATCGAGCGGCGCGGAGACCGAGTGCCGTCGGTGGACCTGCTGCCGTCCCCGGCGCCCACCTCGGTGCCGGTCACCGTGCTGGACTGCTCCTGGGACCTCGACCTTCTCGTGGCGAGCGGGGCATGGCTGGGCGAACTGGCCCGCACCCTGCCAGCGATTGCGGTCGTGACCAGGCCGACCATCCCCGGCATGCGCCGACTGGAAATGGCGATCGCCCTGCTGGGGGAGCACCGCGTGCACGTCGTCGTCGTCGGCGTCGACAGGCGCTGGCCCCGGCAGGTGGAACAGGCGATGGGCGCCGCAACCCGACGACTCAGGTCTGAAGGCCGGCTCACCGGTGTACCCAGTGACCCGCCGCTCGCCACCGCCGGCGTCACCCCCGATCCGCTGCCGGCCGCCGTCCTGGCCGCCTGCTCCGACCTGCTCACCGTGTTGAAAGGAACCCGATGAACACCATCCTGGCCGGCATTTCCGCCGCGGCGACCACCTACCTGTCGCCGGCCGTGATCCCGCTGAAGATCTGCCCCAAGGCGCCACCCGGCGCCCAGCAGTACGCCGACGACATCACCGGCTACGTCCTGTGGGGGGTGATCATCTTGTTCAGCGTCGGCGTGATCGTCGCCATCGGAGGCATCGTGGCCGGCCGGATCTTCAACATGCCCCACGCCTCCAAGGCGGGGATCGTCGGGATCTTCGTCGTCCTGCTGGCCGCGATCGCCTTCGTGGTCGCCCCCGGCATCGTCGACAGCATCCTCGGCAACGGCTGCATCTAGGCCGGGCTGCCCCTCATGTTCAGACGCTTCCGCCGCCGCAACCAGACGACCGCCGGGCCGACGCGGCCGTGGAGCCGCGAGCGGCTCCTGGTGATGCTGATCGGTTCGACGCTGACCGTCGCCGCGCTGCTCGCCGGGCTCGTCATGGCGATCATGTACGCGCTGACCGATCGCGGCACCGCAGCAGTCACCGCGCGAGAGGGCGGCCAAGTCGCGGCGGCCGCACCGATCCGGGATCGGATCGCCGCCGCACCGATGGCCAGCACCGACCCGGACGCGGCGTTCACGCCGGACCCGGCCGTGACGGAAGCGGCCGCGATCAAGGTGCCCATGCCCACCACTGTCGGCCCGGCCGACGTGCCGGCCGGGTTCCCACGCACCCCGCAGGGCGCGGTCGGCCAACTGGCCGCGATCGAGCAGACGGTCCTGGAATCGATGAGCCTGCCCGTGGCCGCCGAGGTGCATTCGGCCTGGGTTCAGCCGGCCGGGCCGTCGCTGGAGGAGTGGGAGCTGACCCGCAACGTCCAGACCTTCCTGGCCAGCGCCCGCCAAGGCGGCCAGGAGAAGGACTTCACGACCCTCATCACCGCCAACCCTGCCGCCGGCCTGGTGAAGGGAACCGACGGGCCGGACTGGGCGGTGGTGTGCGTCCTGATGGACGTGCAGGCCGCGATCAAGACCGAGTCACGAATGGGCTACGGGCTGTGCTCGCGCATGCAGTGGATCGATGGCCGCTGGCAGATCGCCGCAGGTGCTGCGCCGGCGAAGGCGCCCTCGGCATGGCCGGGCTCTCGCGCGGCCGCCGATGCTGGCTGGCTGACCTGGACCGACGAGGTGGAGTGAGCAATGGAGTGGTGGAACCCGTTCGCGAAGCTGGCCTCAACGGCAGCGCAGATCGTCACTGACGCCTGGACGGCGGCCTGGCTGAGCGTCTGGAACGCCGGGCTGTGGATTCTGCGGCTGATCTTGTCGTGGATGGACGCCTGGTTGACCCCGGACCTGTCCGCCAACGGCCCGGGCCACGACCTGTACCAGGTCATGTACTGGCTCGCCGGCGTGCTGGTGGTCATCATGCTGGTCGTCCAGATCGGGATCGCCGCCGGCCGCCGCGACGGCAAGAGCCTGGGCAGGGCGGCGATCGGCCTGGGCCAGTTCGTCGTGATCACCGGCGGGTGGATCGCCTACACCGTGGCGGTGACCGCCGCGGTGGGCGGGCTGACCCGTGGCGTGATGCAGTCGCTGATGGGGGTGACCAGTTGGAACAGCTGGGAGCCGTGGACCAGTTTCGACGCCAAGCAGGTGACCGACGCCGGCCTCGCGTTCGTGCTTGGCATGCTCGGCCTGTTCATGTGGATCGCGGCGATCGGGCATCTGCTGGTGATCCTGGGCCGCGACGCCTCCTTGATGGTGCTGGTCGCAACCGGTCCGGTCGCTGCCGCCGGCCTGGTGAACGAGACCACCAGGGCGTGGTTCTGGAAGGCGTTCCGATGGTTCCACGCCGCTGTCGCGACACCGTTGCTGGTCGTCATCGTCACCGGGGTGGGCATGAAGTTCGCCGAGGGGGTGGCCTCCGGTAAGGCCGGGTCGATCGAAGCGTCGATCGGGACAGTGGTGCCAGCTGTGGTGCTGATCTGCATCGCCGTGGTGTCGCCGGTGGCGTTGTTCAAACTGCTCGCGTTCGTCGACCCGGGGACGGCCAGCGGCGCTTCAATGCGGGCCGGCATGCAGACGATGGGCGGGATCCAGGGGCTGCTGCGAGGAAAGCCCGCCGCGGACGGCGACGACACCGCCTCCCAGACCAGCGGTGGGCAGTCGGCGGGCGAGGCCAGCGCCGACGCCGCAACCACGAGCAAGGTGAGCGGGGTGACCGCGCAGATGGCGTCGGCGTTCGGCCCGATCGGGGGAGCGTTGGCTGCCGGCATCGGCGCGGTGACCACGATCGGCTCGGTCGGGACTTCGGTGTTGACCGATCTGACCAACCAGGAGGGGGTCGGCCACAACACCTACCAGCCCGACTACCAGGGCGGCGGCCAAGACGGCGCCGGCCGGCAGAACCGGGAAGCGAACTCCCAGGACGAGGACTCCGGTGGCGGCGATCCTGCGCCCACCTCCCCGAGCACCGGCAGCGGGCCAGCCAGCGGTGACGCGTTCAGCGCGCCGGGCGGCTCAGCGTCGACCGGTCCGATCGGCGGCGGGCAAGGCGCAGCCGGCGGCGGTGGGTCCGGCGGCTCTGGAGGCGCGGCGGGAGCTGGCGGCGCGGGTGGGGCCAGCGCCGCCGAAGTCGCCGTGGTGGCCCTGTAGAGGATCGAGGAGGAGACAGGACCATGGCCGTCTATGGCGAGTACACCCGGGACCGGGTCGGCATGTTCTTCGGGCTGACCGGGGCACAGATGATCACGCTGGTCGTGACCGCCGTCCCCGCACTGTGGGCCTTCCAGCAGGAGAAGTGGGGCCTGCTGGCCGGCTTCACACTGCTGTGGGTCGTGGTGTTGGGAATGGTGACCGTCCCGATCCGGGGCCGGTCCGCGATCGGCTGGATGGTGGCGGCCACGGCGCACGCAGCCGGGACGGTGATGCGGTGGACGCAGTGGCGCTCGAAAGCGTCCAAAGGACAGGTCGACGACCTGGCCGAGCCCGACCTGCCCGGTGTCCTGCAGTCGGTGACGGTCCACGACGGCCCTCCCCAGGGCCCGACCAACACCCGGTTCGCGGTCATCCAGCACCACGCCGGCCGGGTATGGGCGGCCACCGCCTCGATCACCCATCCCGGCCTGGCGCTGGCTGATACAGCCGAGCGGGACAGCCAAGGCCGCGGCCTGGCGACCCTGCTGAACGCCTGCGCCCGCACCGAGCTGATCTCCGAGGTGCTGTTCATGATCAGGTCGGTACCCGAGGACGGCGCCGAACGTGAGCAGTGGCTGGCCCGTCACCGCTCACCCGCAGCGCCTGCTCTTGCGACCTTGGTGAACGAACAGATGGCGGCCACCCTCAGCCAGGCCTCCGTCCGCACGGAGGCGTTCTGCACGATCGTGGTGCCCGAGGACCGGCTGGCGAAGGAGGCCAAGGAGTTCGGCCGCGGGGTCGACGCCAGGGCACGGGCCATGGCCATGCTGATGGCGGAGGTGGAAGGCCACCTCCGCACCGGGATGCGGATGGGCTCGGTGGAGTGGCTGACCTCACCGCAGCTCGCCGTGGCGGTCAGGACCGGGTTCGCGCCGGGCGACCGTGCCGGCATCGTCGAGGCGCTCGCCGCGCGCGAGTCGGATCCGGCGGTGAACGCGCAGGTGCCGTGGGCACAGGCCGGGCCGTCCGGCGCCGACCTGGTGGTGCGGCACTACGCCCACGACGCCTGGCACAGCATCTCCGCGACGGTGAAGCTGCCCGCCAAAGGCGCTGTGCTGGGTGCGCTCGCCCCTGTCCTGGTCCCGACCGAGCCGGGTGAGCGCCGCTCGATGGTGACGGTGTTCCCGATCCTCGCCCAATCCACGGCCGACAAACAGGTCCAGTCAGCGGAGTGGGCCGCAGACATGGGGGAGGGGCTTCGCGCCAGGGCCGGAATGAAGACCAGGGCCAGGGACCGTACCGCGGTGGCGCGCACTCGTGGCCTGGACGCCAAGCTCGCCTCCGGCAACGCGATGGTGAGGCCCTACGCAGTCGCTTGCGTCACGGTGCCCAAGACCCAGCGCATCGCGGAGTTCGGACGAAGGCTGGACGCGTCGATCCGCCGCGCCGGGTTCGCCCCGCTACGCCTGGACCTGTCCCAGGACGCCGGCTTCGCCGCCGCCAACATCCCGCTGGGCTTGGGGCTGCACCGGAAGTCGGAGCAGTGAAGACCGCCACGAAGGCCCGCTCCGGCCGAGGAGTCGACCGGCTGCTCGCCGACTTCGGCCATGAGCTGCCGACCATTGCGGCGGCCGAGCCTGTCGTGCCGGAGCCGAGGCTGTTCCGGCCCGTCGGCCCGCGAGGGGAACGGCGTCCGGATCGGGGATGGTCGCCGGCGCCGGCCCCGGTGTCGGTGTGGCGGATGACCTCCGACCAGGCGCCGGTGCTGTGGCCCTTCGTTACCAGCCCGGCGATCCCCGCGCGCGGCGCCCAGATGGGCATCGACTTCCTGTCCCGAACGAGCTTCCATGCTGACCCTTCGGGGTGGGTGCTCGACCCCACCATTCCGGTGTCGAACCCGAACATGTTCACGTTCGGCAAGCCGGGGATGGGCAAGTCCGCGACGGTGAAGGCGTTCCTGTTGCGGATGATGGGGTTCAACTACCGCGCGTTGATCCTGGGAGATCCGAAGGACGAGTACGAGCCGCTGTGCCGGGCGGTGGGGGTGGCGCCGATCGCGATCGGGCAGGGTCTGAGTGCCCGGATCAACCCGCTCGAGTTCGGGCCGCTGAAGACCGGATGGGAGCAGCTCGGCCGAACCGTGGCCCAGGAGCGGGCGAAGGTCGTCTTCTCCCGCTGGCTGACCTTGATCCGCGGCCTGGTGGGGTCCCAGAAGATCGGGTCGGTGCCGGTGCCGTTCGGTCCGAGCGAGGAGACCGTGGTCGATGCGGCGTTGAAGATGCTCACCGGCTACACCGACGGGAACACCCGCCTGCAGGAGACAACGATTCCGGCGCTGTGGCACCTGTTGGATGACCCGCCGGCCGAACTCGTCGAGGTGTGCAGGTACGCCTCCGAGCGGCACTTCCTGGACGAGACCCGGCTGCTCAGGGATGCGCTCGGCAAGATGGTCGGCGGCACCCTGAAGGGCCTGTTCGACGACCACACATCGATCGACGTGGACTGGCAGGCGCCGATCCAGTCGCTGTCGCTGTCCCGGCTGGAGGGGCTCGGCGACGAAGCGATCGGCATGGCGTTGCTATGCCTCAACTCCTGGGGCAGGGCGATGCGGGAAGTCGCCGCCCCCGGCGACATGCGGATCGTGGTTCGTGACGAGGTGTGGAAGATCATGCGCCTCGGCCTGGATGCGGTGAAGAGCTTGGACGCCGACCTGCGGTTGAGCCGGCGAGACGGCGACATTCAGTATGCGATCGGGCACAAGCCGACCGATCTGGAGAGCGTCGGCGACTCTGGCTCCCAGGCGGCCCAGATCGCCAAGGATCTCCTGCACCTGGCAGACACCAAGATCCTCCACGGCCAAGACGCCGCCGTGGCACGGCACCTGGGAGAACTGCTGGAGCTGACCGAAACCGAGATCGGCTGGATCACCGACTGGTGCCGGCAGTCACCGGGCCGTGCGGTGTGGAAGGTGGGTGATTGGGTGTTCAAGGTCGAGACGATCCTCCACCCCGCCGAACGGGCCCTGACTTGGACGAACGCTTCGCTGGAAACAGCAGGTTAGAAGTTCGCATGAATATTGACGACTTCGGCGGGCTGAACACATGAAGTGGGTGGGATGGTCTGTGGCGTTGACCCTGGTCGTGTTCCTCGGGATCCCGATGGGGATCATCACTGTGGGCGTGGTCGCTGTCGCGCCGGCCGTGGAGGAACAGATCCGGCAAGACCCGTGCAGCGCCTACGACACCGCCACCACTTTGTCAGCCACCAGCTCGACCGCCTCCAGCGGAAGCTTCACCCTGCCCCGGTGGGGAACACCCCGACACCAGTCACTGAGCAGCCCGGCCCAGTCCATCCCGGCCCGCATCAAGAACCTGTACGTTGCGGCCGCGAACCGCTACAAGATCCCTTGGCAGCTGCTGGCCGGCATCGGGATGGCCGAGACCCGGCACGGCCGCAACAACCGCACCAGCTCCGCCGGCGCCCAAGGCCTGATGCAGTTCATGCCGGGCACCTTCCGCGCGTACGGGGTCGACGGCGACGGCGACGGGCGCCGTGACATCCACAACGACGCCGACAGCATCTTCTCCGCCGCCAACTACCTGGTTCATTCCGGGGTCAAGACCGGTAAGGCCGGCGTAATCAGGGCGCTGTGGGCCTACAACCGGTCGATCACCTACCGCAACGACGTGCTCTACTACGCCTGGTCGTACGCCGGGAAGGCCGGGGTGGTGGTGTCCACCGAGGATCCCGACGACTGCATCCCGGTCGACGGTGACCTGCCCGGCTTCGACGACACCTGCGCTGCTTCCCACTCGGCGGCTGAGCGCGGCCTGCGGGCGACGGCGGTGCACGGTCTGCGGTGCGTCAAGCAGGCGTTCCCGGCGATCACCAGCATGGGCGGCCGCCGCTCGAGCTCCTCGTCGACGTGCAGCTTCTCCGACCACTGCACCGGTCTGGCGGTGGACTTCATGATCCCCAAGTGGAACACGCGTGCGGGAAACGCCTACGGCTGGCGGGTCGCGCACTGGGTGCAGGCCCACGCCAAGGCGCTGCGCGTGAAGTACATCATCTGGGACGTCAAGAAGTGGAACCCGTCGGCAGGCCAGAAGTGGCGGCCCTACCGGCATCCCTACGGCAACAGCAACCCGACGCTGGCGCACAAGAACCACGTCCACGTCAGCTTCTACGCCCGCTAACCCGAGGAAGGAACGCTCCTGATGATGATGCTTCAGTCGGGCCGGACCAAGGACCCGTACCCGTTCACGTGGGAGATCCCGGCCGCCGTCGTCGCCGTATGGGCACTACTGGCGGTCCTCTCGGCCCACATCGGACGTGCCCTCGCGAACCTCACCTCCGGCGCTGGTTGGACGTGGCCGTCCAGCCGGACGCTGTTCACAAGCCTGCCGGCGCTCTTGGCCGGCGACCCAAGGGCGGGGCTGGCTTCACCGGGGGGCGCGGCCAGCCCCGCCGCCCTCGCCGGCTGGATCGTCACCCTGCAGGTGCTGCTCCTGGCCGCCACCATCACCGGCGGCGTGTGGGCGCTGCGCCGCTGGGGTCCGGGACGGATGAAAGGCATGGCCAGCCGAGCCGAGGCCGAGGCTGTGCTGGGGCTGACCCGGCTACGGAGGGCCGCAAGGATCATCCGACCTGACCTTCACCCCAACACACCCGCGCGGGATAACGCCAGCCCTCGCGGCATCCCCCAATCAGGACGCATGTCCAGCCGACAAGGAGAACGCACATGACCGAACAGTCCCATCCGAGCGATCCGGCGCCTGACGCGCTGAACGCACCGCACGATCCCCCGCGCACCGACCTCCTCTGGCGGCCGCACGACCAGCTGGAATCAGTGTTGGAGCAGGCGGCACCGAACCCGAACGAGGCGACCGATGACCACGCATGAGCCCGTACCGCGGCTGCAGCTGTCCAGCCCCGGTGACGTCGCCCAACTGGTCCCCTACCTGGTCGGCTTCGTGCCGCAGGAGTCCCTGGTCCTTCTAGTCACCAGACAGGGCAGAGTCGAAGTCACCGCCCGCGCCGACCTCGCCGACGTCCAGCCCAACGGCGAGGCCGAGCACCTGATCGATCGGATCTGGGGACGCTTCCCCGACGCCGATGCATTCATGGTGGCCTACACCGATCAGCCCGCGCAGGGGTGGGGCGTCCTCCGACGCTGCCGTCAACACCTCCCAGCCGGCGCCGACGGCCAGTGCATGCTCGTCGCAGGCGACACCTGGCACACCGAGGGTGGCGCGGCCGGGGTGGTCGACCGGTTCGGCCCTATCGCTGTCCAGGCCGCCTACGCCGGTTTGGCAGCGTCACGAAGCAGAGCCGATCTGGAAGCCAGTTTCGCCAGCCCAGCCGACAGTGTCGAACTGGACAAGGCGGTCGCGGCCGCCAGCGGCCGGCTGCCGGCCGTCAGCGACACCGCCCGGATCGTCGAGCGCACCCACGACCTCATCAGCCAGTACCGCCGTGACGACAACACCGCGGTGCGCAAGGCGGTGAGCGGGATCCCCGCAGAGGACGCCGCACAGCTGGCCCTGCTCGGACTCACCAGTGCCGGCAGGGACACAGCGCTGCTGTCAATCACCCGCGCCGACGCCGACAGCCACCTCGAGCTGTGGCGCGCGGTCGTCAACGCCGTCCCCGCCTCCTACGCCGAAGCCGCCACGTACCTGGCGGGGATGGCCGCCTGGGTGACGGGGGACGGCGCGGTAGCCAACGTCGCGCTGAGCCGGTCCCTTGAGATTGCCGACAGGACCGCAGCGGAACCACTGGCCGGGCTTCTCGACAGACTCATCGACCAGGTCGTTCCTCCCACCGCTTGGGAGCAGGTTCGCGAGCAGGCGCTCACCCTCACCCAGCCGGAGGTGAGGCGGGCGATCCAGGCAACGCTCCCCACCCCCAGATGGGAGAACGTGCCGCCGCCGGCGGTGAGCCCCACCCGTCAGCGACCCGGCGAAGCACCGCCGACGCCGGGCATCGGGATCTAGGGACTTGCCATGACCACTTCTGCCGGCGGCAACGAGAGGGAATGGGACGTGCCCACGGTGCTGGCCTATGCCTGGGCGGTCGTTGAGGAGTACGGCTGGGCGCCCAGGGCGGTAGCCGCACGAGCGAGAATGTCGACCAGTGACCGGGTGGCACTGGCGATGGGCACAGATCGGGCCGATCAGTGCCCAGGGGCGCAGGCAGAGATCTCAGAGCGGATCGGACCGCATCTGGACCTCGGAAGGCAGATGGCTCCCCAGATCACCGCGATCCTGCTGACCCGGCTCAGCGACAGCGCAGGCTACGAGGCGGACCTGGCCGCGCTCCTGCGGGCCGGGAAGATGGCGCCCGGGCCACAGCTCGGCCTGGCGGTCAGCGCCATCGCGGTCTACAAGCGGCTCGCCGAGCGCCGCCTTGCTGCCGAGCAGGCCGCGGTGAGAGGCCACGGCCAGACCACCAGGATCAGACGGTTCGGCAAGGTGGGGCAGAAGGTAACCCTCACCGGCGAGGTGGTCACATCCCTCAAGGTCGACGGGTTCACCCGGAACTCGGTCCCACAGGTCATGCTCGTGCTTGACTGCGGCACGGCAGTAGCGAAGTTGGTCACCACCGCCGGATGGGCCTACACCGTCCACGTCGGCGACAGCCTGACGGTTGAGGCGACCGTGAAGGCACATCACAGCTACCTGGGACTGCCGCAGACGCGCCTGACTCGACCCAAGGTCTTGGACGGGCCCGTCCCTGCCAAGCCCACCACTGAAGTGCCATCTGCCAATCAGGCCCCAAACCCAGTCTGGGAGACGGTGAGGCCGCTCCCTCCGCAAGCCCGGTTTCAGCAGGCTCCGCTGGAGACTGCTTCGCCGCATTCGCGGCGCGTATCCAGCTGAGAGGAACTCACGATGACCAAGCGCTCAAGCTTCGATCCGAGCCAGGTGGGATGGCGCATCGGCCGGGCGGTGGAACCGCGCGGCAGCGACCTGTGGTGCCCTTGGGACCGCACTGCCGGGGTGATCGGTCCGCAGGGGTCGGGCAAGACCTTGGACCTGCTCACCCCCGCGCTGCTGTCAGCGCCGGGGGCGGCCCTGGTGACGCTGACGAAGACCGACGACCTGCTGCTGTCGATCACTGCCCGCGGCCGCGGCGGCCGCCCGACCCGGGTGCTTGATCCCTTCTCCCAGGCCGACGGGTTGCCCGAATTGATCTGGGATCCGATCGCCGGCTGCGTCGACCCGACCGTGGCGGAACGTCGGGCGAAGGCGTTCATCGCCGGCACGATCAAGTCCTCCACCAGTGGCCACGGGTCGTCGAGCGACGGGGCAGCCCGGTTCTATACCGCCGAGGCGGCCAAAGTGTTGCAGTGCTACTTCCACGCCGCCGCGCTCGCCGGGCTCGACCTGGATCGCGTTCTGGAATGGGTCGACCGTCCGCAGGCCACCTCCGAACCCGCCGAGATCCTGCTGAACCATCCCGGGGCCGCGCTGCACTGGCACGGCCTGCTGCAGGGGGCGCTGACCGGCGACGACCGCACCGTCGGGAACACGACCACCACGGTGCACCAGGCGATGGGCCTGTTCTACCAGCCCAGCATCCGGGCCCGATGCGTCCCCAGCGCAGGCCGGCCCGCAACCGACATCGCTGAGGTGATCCGAGCCGGTGGAACCTTCTACCTTTTGGGCCGCGACGACCCGTACACCAGCGCCTCACCACTGATGACCGCCCTGGCCGAACACATCCTCGACACCGCTTTACAGTTGGCGAACACCAGCCCGTGGGGACGACTGTGCCCGCCCATGCTGGCCTGCCTCGACGAGCTGCCCTCCACCGCGCCGCTGCCGACACTGAGGACCCGAATGGCCAACGAAAGAGCCTTGGGGATCTCGATCATCTACGCCGCCCAGACCTGGCGGCAGCTCGCCTCCGTGTACGGCGAGACCGAGGCCCGAGCGGTCTTCGGGCTCACCAACGTGCTGGTGATGTTCGGCGGCTCAAAGGACGGGCAGTTCAACAAGGAGGTGTCCGACCTGATCGGCACGGTGCGGGTGGCCCGGACCACTTGGCAGATGGGCCAGACCGGCGGCCGGTCGGCTCACGGCGACGACATGCTCATCCTGCGCCCTGAGGAGGTCCGCCAGATCCCTGAGAAGCATGCGCTGGTGGTGGCCGAGAACAGCAAGCCGATCATCGCCAAGCTGTCACGCTGCATCGAGGGCCGCGCCGGTGAGCATCTGCGCATCCAGCAGCAGGATGTGCGCCGACGGCTCCACGACCGCCGCACCCACACCATTGCCAGCGAAGCCCGGGCCGTCGCCGCGATCGCCGCGAACCGGAAGAGTGACCGGCTGTGACCGGCAGCCTCGCCGCGGCATTCCCGGCACCCACCCCCGAACTGGAGAACGCCTACAACGACCTGTTCCTTGCAGCGAATGGCGATGAGGAAACGAAGCGACGGATCGGCAACCCGGCGCTGCTGCCACGGCCGTGGGACCCGCCGACCTGCACCCGGCCGGCACTGCGCCGCGAGCTGTGGGCCTGGCTGGAGGCCGTGGTGACCTGGTTCAACCACGAGTACGTCTGGGACTTCAACGGAGGCGTCATCCCGGCCTGCTGGCCACAGCATCCCCATCTGGTCCACGAGATCGCCGTGCTGGCCGACCAGCGACGAAGGGCTGGGGTGGACACCACCAGCGGCAGCATGGAGGAATGGCACCGCTACTGCGTGCCCGCCTTCCTGGACCGTCTCCGGTCCCGTACGAAGAACGCCTGCGACGAGCGCCACGCGGCCTGGCCGGCGAAGGGGCGGTTCGCCCGCTACACCGAGGCAGGCAGCGTCGACGCCAGAGCGAAACTGTTCGACGACGACGTCGCCGCCATACCCGGCAAGCCCGACGACCCGGACCCGTCACCTCGGCACGGCAGCCGGCCCAGGCTGCGACTCATCGACGCCGACGGTGTGACGATCGACCCGGTCACAGGGGAAGTCCTGTAATCCAGTCTCGGCCCTGTCACGACGGGATGAGTGCCGCGATCCACGCGCCGAGAAGCAGCCACGGCCCGTAAGGCAGGTGGCGGTCGGTGTGCTTGGTCGCCTTGATCCAGATCAGGGCGGCGGTCGAACCGGCCAGCAACGCGACGCAGACATGGCCCAGCCCGAGCGGGCCCAGCCCGGCGCCGATGATGGCGGCCAACTTGACGTCGCCGAATCCCAACTCGCCTCTGCTGGCGAAGTGGATCACCGCGAAGAGCCCGCCGCCCGCCGCGGCCCCGATCAGGGACTGGATCACCACGGCCGGCGCGGCGCCGACCCACGCCATTGCGAGGATAGCGCCGGCCATGAGGAGGGCGGTGCCGCCGAGGACCCGGTTGGGCAGCCTCATCACGTCGGCGTCGACTGCGGCCAGCCAGGGTCCGGTAACGGCGATCGGAGCGAGACCCAGGCGGCTGACGGGATCGGCGCTGAACACGGCGGCTGCCGCAAGTCCTCCGACGGCGAGCATGCCGGCCCACACCACCCACCAGCGCGGGCCGGGGTCGGGCAGGGCGCCTTCGTCTTCGGCGCGGTACCGCAGAGTGGCGAGGCGTCGCCGCTGCCAGTAGCCCAGCCCGGCGCCGGCCGCCGCGGCTGCGGCGATCGCGAGGATCTCGTACATGGGCTCTGTCTCCTTCAGTGGTGAGTATCCCGGACGGAGGCGCTGTCAGCGCTCCACTCCTGGCCGCTGGCCGCGGCTTGGGGTGTGGGCCGGCTCGACCCGGGGTTCGGCCGGACGGGGCGGCGTGGCAGCCTCCGGGTTGCGCCGTGCGGCCTGGGTGGTGGCTGCGGCGGACAGGCGGTCCTTGACCCGTGAGGCCTGGTAGGCGGCCTGTTCGGCGGCCCGGCGAGGGTTCGCGTTCCAGGCCCGGACCATGCTGGCCAGTGAAGATCGGATCAGGGCTGATGGCAGACCGGTCCGTTCGGCGATGTGCTGGGCGCCGCTGTTCCACTGGTCAGGTGGCTGGGCGGCGAGGACCCGCACTGCGTCGAGCGCCGATTCGGCGCCTTCGAGGTTGGCCAGTCGTTCGTCGATCAGCGTCTCGCCGAGAGGTCTGGCGTTGGCGATCGCCTGGTTGAGGGTCTCGGCCTGTCCGGTGGCGACCAGGTCGGCCGGGTCGGCGCCGTCGGGCAGCTGGGCGTAGGTCGGGTTGAGGTTGTACATGGCGAGTAGCCAGTAGTCGCGTTCGGCTGCGACTCTTCCGGCCAGGTCGGCGTCGGTGGCGACGACGGGGGCCCGGCCAGCCCGGTGGAGCTGCGCGACCTGCTGCTCGGTGAGGCTGGTGCCCAACGGCGCGACCCCGATGTGCCGGCCGCCGCCGGCGAGGGTGACCGCGATCGCATCCATGGGCCCTTCGACGAGCACCGGGGTCTGGCCGGCTTCGAGGCTGCCGGCGATGTAGAGCTGGTCGCCCTTGTTAAAGACGGGGGTGGTGGCGGTGTTGAGGTACTTCGGGCCGCGGTTGTCGTCGTCGCTGTGGCCCGGGTTTCGCCGGGCGACGAAGCCGAGCACGGCACCGTCGTGGACGATGGGTACCACCGCCCGGTCCCGGAACCGGTCGATCAAGCGTCCGGTGGACGCGGTCTGGGCGACGCCGGAGGTGAGCATTTCGGTGTCGGTGACGCCTTGGCGGCGGAGGTGGGAGACGAGTCCTGTCCAGCCGTCGGGGGCGTAGCCGGCTCGCACGGCGTCCAGCGCGGTGGTGTCGGTGCGGAGCCGTTCGGTGAGGTATGGCTCGGCCCAGCTGCCGGGCAGACATCTCTGGTAGTAGGTGGCGGTGAGTTCGTTGATCTGCGCCAGTCGTGCTGCCGGAACTGGGCTTTCTGCGATCGCGTCGCCGCGCTCCATCATCCGACGAACCTCGGCATCGGTGGTGTCGGGGGCGCCCATGGTGCGCCGGATCATTCCCTCGATGGTGAGGACCTGCTCGTCGTCGGCGGCCAGGTCACCCTCGTCGTAGCGCACGGGGGGTTCGTCGATGGCCCGCTCGCCGGACCGCATCGGGGCAGGATCGGCGATCGCGTCGACGACCGGGCCGGAGGGCTCCCAGCCTTCGTAGAGGTCGGCGGGTGGTGCCTGCCCGGGGTCGTCGCGGTCCTCCTCGAGCTGCTCATGGCTGTCGGTGAGCAGCGACAGCCGCCACACCCATGCTTGACACAGATCGGTGTGGCCGTCGTCGGTGAGGGTCTGGGTCTCCTGCAGGAGACGCTCGAGTGGCCAGCCGCGCTGCAGGCCGCGTTCGATGCTGGTGACCAGGGAGGGCCACCACGGGCTGGACTGCAGGTCGCGGGAGATGTCCCCGACCCGGCCGGTGAAGTCGTCGAGCCAGGCGGTGGAGATGTGATGGTCGGTGTCGACGGCCTGGGCGACGGCGGGGGCGAGATGCTTCGCCAGGCGCCACCATAGGGCGGCTGCGGCGTGGTCGTCTGGCAGCGGCCCTTCGCTGGCGGCGGCACGGAGGAGCCTGCCGGCGTCTACACCACTGGAGGACAGCTGCGACAGTCTTGCCGCCAGGACGGGGGCGAAGTCGTCGGCCACGACGGCAGGCTCGATGCGGCTCAGCAGCGGAGACCATTCAGCGAGGGCCGCCGTCTGGGTGGATGCGAGCCGCTTCTCCAGGTGGGCCTGCCAGCGGGCCTCGGCAAGACCGTGGTGGCGCTCACCCGTTGGCCGGGTGTCGCTGGGCGGGACGAGGGTCGCAGCCCGCCACACCTCGATGTCGGCCACGAGGTGGGCGCTGGGATGGCCGGTGGTCCCGGCGACCCAGTCCGGCTGGGTCGCGGACTGTGCGGTGGTGGTGCGCACACGGTCGGCCAGCTCGGCAATCAGATCGCTGCGGGCGGTGAGATACGGCCCCCAGGTCGGGTGCTCTGCGAGCTGGCCGGGTACCCGGGACAGCCAGGGCAGTGGCCCGCGGTCGCCTCGCCACTCGGCGGCGGCTACGCGCCAGGCCAGCACTGAGCAGGGGTCGTGCGCGGTGGTCAGCGGCTCGGCGCACGCACGGGCGAGCGCCTCCACGGGGTCGCGCTGGTCGGCTTGGACCATCAGGAGTTGAGCCCGCAGTGCGGGCCAGGTGGCGGCTTCGGTGAGCCGGGGGAGCGCATCGTCGACGGCTCGTTCCAGGGCGCGGACGCCGATGTCGCCGGCGACATGGGTGGCGGCGAAGCCGAGCGCGTCGCTGTAGCGGGCGCAGGCGTCGCCCAGCAGGAGCCGCGGGTCACCAGCTCGCCGCAGCTGGGTGGTTGCCGAGACCGGGGATTCGTCGCGGGCCAGGATTCGTTCCAGCATGTCGGTGGGGGAGAGCGGGTTGAGGGTCTCTGGCCTGATCACGGTGTGCTCGTCTCCGTCCCCAACAACGACGACATAGGCGTGGTTGGCGTCCCGGCCCCGGGTGAGCATCGTGTATGCCTGTTGCCGGGATTCGGCGCCGGTCAGGAGGCCGTGCATCGTGTCCGCGGTGACACCTTGAGCGGTGTGGGTGGTGCAGGCGTAGCCCAGCTCGACCTGCTCGCTGACATAGTCCGCGGGCAGCACGATGTGGCGTCCGCTCTGGAGGTGTCTGGCCCGGATCGCGCCGCTTCGATGGACCTTCGTCACCTCGAACCGGTCACCGTTCTTCACCCAGTCGGTGGCTGTGAGCTTCAGGCTGCGCTTGTTCAGGCGGGCGATGACGGTGTCGCCAGCGCTGGCCAGGTTGCCGTCGGGCAGGTCCACCGTTCGCCCGGCCGTCGTACCTGCGAGCCGTTCTGCGCGGGCACGCCGGTTGAGGTCTGCGACCAGCTCGCGGGTCGGGGCGAGCATGATCGAGTCCAGCCCGCCGGCACGGTCGGCGGACCAGGCGGCGAACAGATCATCGGCCATGGTTGTTTCGTCACCGACGTGGATCCTGCGCTGGTCCAAGTAGAAGCCGAGCGCGGCGGTCTCGCCTTGCCGCAGCGACAAGGAGGCCATGCCTTCGGCCGGGTTGGAGAACCGGCGAAGCTCGGTGAGCCGCAGTGCCCCGTGGCTGGCTTGGATGTCACGCAGCACTCCGCCGGCCCCGATCGCGGCAAGCTGCTGGTCGTCTCCGATCAGCCGCACACTGCCGCCCTGTTGAAGGATGAAGTCGACAGCGGCGTCCAGCGACAGTGTGTCGGCCATGCCTGCCTCGTCGATCACCACCAGCGTCTTCGGCCCGATCCTGTTCTTCCACGATGCCGCAGCACCGTGGTTTAGGTCCCAGATCAGCTTGGCCAGCGTGTCCGTCTCCCCGACGAGCTGGTCGCCGAGCCCGGCCGCCGCCGCAGCCGACGGGGCGAGCCCGAGCACGTTCCCGCCGCCTTCGACCCACGAGCGCGACAAGGCGCTCATCGCGGTCGTCTTGCCGGATCCGGCGGGGGCGATCGCCAGCTGCACCCGGGCCCCGGAGGTTGCCATTTCGCGCACCAGCAGCACCTGGCCGGGGTTGAGCGTGATCCCGTTCGCCTCCGACTCCAGCAACGCCAGGTCGATCGCGGTGCCGGGAACGACCATGCCGCCGCTCCTTCCGGCCGCAGCCACAACCCGTCCCTCCGCGGCCAGTACTGCGGCCGAGGTGTACAGCTGGGACCCGGCGACGGTGTACACACTGGAACCGTCGCTGCGCCGCAGCAGGCCAGGTTCGGACGGCTCACCGGCGACCGGCCGGGACAGCGCTTCGCACCGGGCGATCGCACGATCCACGATCGCCTCCACGGTCCGGTCCAGGGTGGCCGCGGGCACCTGCGCGACCCTGACCGCCCTCAGCGACTCCGCGTGCAGGTGCCAGCTTTGCCAGCTGGATCGACCCGCCTGGACGTGAGCGACGACGGTCGCCGCAGCCTCTTCCAGCCACGCGTCGTCGAGCCGCGGACCAGCCTTGGCGTCCGGGTGCAGCACCAGCTGGATCATCGCCTGGATCCGACGCTCGCCGCCGAGCGCCTGGCGGGCCTGTTCCCACCAGGCGGCGCGCTGCTCTGAAAGGGTGCGCGGCTCGTGCTTGGCCTCCCGCGTCTCCAGCGTCGCCTGCTGGGCCAGCGCGATCGCTTCCACAGGAGTCGGTGGACGTCCGTGGCTGCGCTGGAACTGTGCGGCCAGTTCACGCCGCCGGGCCTCGATGCTGTGCCGCCTGGTCGACCACAGCTCGTTGAGAGCCGGGTCGACACCAGCCAGTTCCCGAACCGGCCGCTTCCTCGGATCACCACCTGCCCGGGCGGCGAACCGGACACCGAGCGCCTCGGCGAGATGGCGCTCCAGTGAGCTGTTGTAGGTCTCCGAGGCGGTGACCGCAGCCTTGTGGAGGACCCGGCCGTCGATCGACAGCCAGCGTCCGTCGTCGAGGGTTTGCACCTTGTTCGCTACCGCCACATGCGTGTGCAGATCCGGGTCCCCGGCCCTGCTGTCACGGTGCGTGAACGCCGCGGCGACCAAGCCCCTGACCTCGACCTGGCGTACACCGCCGTGCCCGGTCCGGGTGAACAGCGCGTTCTCCTCGATGAACCTGAGCGCGTCGGCGACAGCCTGCCGGTGGCACTTCTCGATGATCGCAGCGGTCTGCTGATCTGCGAGCGCCCACAGTGTCGACACGGACTTCACCGGTGAGAAGGTGAGGTCCCAGCCGGCCACAGCGGTTGTCTGCTGCCGGGACAGTTTCGCGATGTGCCCGGCGAGTTCCCGCTCATCCAGAGGGTCCCGGCCGCGCTCGGCACGGAACATTTCGAGCCCGACTTCGGTGCGGATCCGTGCCCGATCCTCGATAGCGGTGGACGCCTTGCGGGGCAGTCCGCGCTCCTTGTTCAACGCCTCCAGCCGTCGGGCGACCTCGATCCGGAAGGGAGACACGTCGTTGTCGTACACGTGGAACGGCTGACCTAGCCGGGTGGCTTCGACGTAGTCCTTCTCGGTCAGGCCGCGGCCGGTCAGGGCTGCCTTCCGTTCAGCGGCGAGTGGGTGGTGGCCCGACCCGTACAGCGCCTGCATCTGTGCAGCTGTCACCAAGTCGCCGGCGTCCAGGCCGTCGATCCCGGCCATGCCGGAGCCCATCCACTCCCCGGGCGTCTCGCCCTTCTCGGTGTAGTAGGACGCCAGCCCAGTGTGTCCCTTCTCGGTGGAGTCCATGGCCGCCACCTGCCGGGTCAGGTAGTCGTAGCCGGACCCGGCGGTGATCCTGTGCAGGCTCATGGTCACGTCCCCTTACGCCCGCACAGACGCGCGATCCGGACAGATTGGCGCCACCAATTCCAGCGAAACCTCTCCCTGCTGCGGCGAAATGTCGCTGACTAGGAGGTTGACGGTTCGACGTTTCCGTCCAGCGCGCGTGCCGAGATCCCATCAGACGGGATTCGCAATGGTCTCGGCCTGGGTGCAAGAGGTGTGTGGGACTTGAACGGGGTCGATTTCGGGGGTTGGACGTGGTGGTGGTGACGTGGGCCCGAACGGGTGCTGAGCGCTGGGGTCGGGGGCGTCGGACGGGACCTTGGCTGGTGGTTGTCCGGATCGGGGTCGGGGTGCGGCTTACGGGTGCAGGAAGCTCGCTAGAGAGGAAGTTGCAGATGGCTAAGCAGGCGTTGAAGCAGGCCGCGAGGATCAAGGTCCAGGAGGCGTTGGCGGCGAAGCAGCGGGAGCGGCTGGAGCGTGAGCGTCGCCAGGCTGCTCTGGCGATTGATGTGTTGACCGCAGTCGCGGAGAGGGACGAGGCGATCGTGGTCACGGAGGCGGCGGCCGCCGTTGCGATCCGGTCGCTGCTGGGGGAGGGGCTGAGCGTCGCAGAGGTGGTCGAGCTGTGCAGCGGCCAGGTCGACGTCAAGGAGGTTCAGCGGCTGTCGAGGATCGGGGTGGATCCGGCGAGGGCTGACCGGTGACCAGGTGGCGGCCCGCCTGGGCTGGTTCTCAGCTCACTGGTGTCCTATTCAGCTCGATGGTGTGGATCGTGGTGATCGCGATCCCGGTCCCGGTCGCGCCGGCACTGCTTGTGGTCGCGGTGCTGCTGGTTCTGGGCCGTGGCACGCGGTGGGGGTTGTGGTGGCGGTTCGGTGTTAGGCCGGCGACCGGATTCGAGCGGGACAAGGTGTGGGCCGCGATCGTGCCGATCGCCTCCTTGCGCGGACGAGGGCAGCCGGCGGTCTGGGTTGGACGTCGGATGGGCGGTCGGGATGTGATCATGGCTACCGCTCACGACCTGGTGCTAAGCGACCGGCTCGTGACGTGGGTTGTCACCGGGAGGCTCAGCGAGGACGAGACCTGTGCGGTGGTGTGCCACGCGCTCGGCCGGCAGGTTGTCGACTCCTCGGCGCTGGTGGCCAGCCTCGAGGCGTATTGCGGGCCGTGGCTGATCGCCGATCAGGTGCTTGGAGGGCTCGCCGCAGCCGCGGGGCGGGTGCCGCTGGCCCCGTTTGCGTGGAAGGTCCGCTGGGTGGTGTTCGGGGTGGCCGTTGTGGACTGCTACCTCAACCAGCGGTGGGCGGCGATGGTGCTGGTCGCCGTATTCGCGGTGCTGAGCTGGTCGACCGGCTTCTTCGCTGCGCGCTGGTCGGTTGCCCTGGAGAGACTCGGTGATCGGCGTGTGATCGCCGAGGGCTTCGGGCCGACCTTGGCCACGATGCTTCGGCGCGGCAGCTGCGGCATCGCCCAGCAGGAGCGCGCCGAGCTGCTCAACCAGGGCCGGTCGTGAGCGGACCGGGCGCACGCGTGCCGTCGGCCCGCGACCATGGGTAGGGGCGAGCTGCGATGCCTGAGCCCTTCTTCGACGACGACCTGGTCACGCTGTATCACGGCCGTGCCGCCGACGTGTTGGCCGGTCTGGCATCGAGCAGCGTGGGATGCATCGTCACCAGTCCGCCTTACTACGGACTGCGCGACTATGGGGCGCCGGGACAGATCGGAGCTGAGCCGACGCCGGAGGAATATGTGGCCGCGCTGGTGCGGGTCTTCGGTGAGGCGCGGCGTGTGCTCAACCCCGACGGCACCTTGTGGCTGGTGATGGGAGACGCCTACTCCTCGGGCAGGCGGGCAGCGTCCAACCTCGCTTCCTGGTCGTCGGTGAACGGACGTGGCGGCGCGCACCGGATCAGGGAAGCACAGCGGGGGCGTCACGGCGCCAGCGATCTGCCGCCGAAGAACCTGATGGGGATGCCGTGGCGGGTCGCGTTCGCCCTGCAGGACGACGGCTGGATCCTGCGGAACGAGATCGTGTGGGTCAAGCCGAACCCGATGCCCGAATCGGTGAAGGACCGGTTCAGCTGCACCCACGAATCGATTTTCATGTTCAGCAGAAGCCGTCGGTACTGGTTCGACCTTGACTCGCTGCGGCGGCCGCACTCAATGCGCCCGCAGCGCCGTCCTCACGGTCGCCCGTCCGACGCGACGCCGCGGCTCGGGCAGCCTCGCCAGTCCTGGTCCACGTCGGCGCGCGATGAGGTCGGTGTGGATGGGCACCCGGCTGGCAGGAACCCGGGCGATGTGTGGACCATCCCGACCGCGCCCTTCTCCGCCGCCCATTTCGCGGTGTTCCCTCCCGAGATCCCGCGCCGCGCTATCCGCGCAGGCTGCCGGCCGGGCTGCACAGTCCTGGACATGTTCTCCGGCTCCGGAACGACTGGACTTGCCGCGGCCGAGCTGGGCCACCGTTACGTGGGCATCGACATCAACGCCGAGTATCTGAGGTTGAGCCTGCGGACCCGCCTGGAGCAGCCTTCGCTGATCATCACGTAGATCGTGGGCGGCATCCTCAGGGGCGAGTTACAGCGGTGGCCGCGATGTGCCGGGTGAGCGGTCCGGTGAGGGTGCGTCCGGGGCGGGCCGCGACCATTCCCACCCCCAGGAGGTTGGACCCGGCCCCGGACGCTGTGTGCCGAGTCTAGAACGGCTGGGCCTTGGCCGGGAGGTGCTGCCGCCGCCTTGTGTACCAAGGGCGTTATTCCGCGGAATAATCGGGCCGGCCCCGCGTTAGCTGGTGGCGCGCCGACGGCCGCGGCCGGGCCGGTCCCAGGAGGCGATGGTGGACTCTGACCACCAAGGGCCGGCCTTGTCGTAGCCGGTCGCGGCGGGCATCTCGCCGCGGGCGTGGTAGGCGCGCACCGTGGACTCCGCGATCTTGAATCGGCGGGCGATATCGGCGACGCGCAGCGCGACGTCTCCGGGTTCTGGTGCTGCCACGGGACGAATCATACAACTCGCGCTGCGTCTTCCCTTGGTTACAGCGTGCGCTGTATTGTGGTGCCATGAGTCAGACGGGGGCGTCTCCAGAGGTTGTGGCACAGATCATCCAAGCGCTGCCGCTGTCCGTGATCCGGATGCCGCACGCGACCGCGATCGAGCATTGCACTGCGATCGCCGAGCCGTGGCCGGGGGTGCGGCTCGAAACCGTTCAGTGGGCCGGCCGGACTGCGGATCTCGAGATACTGCGGACGGCGGCCGGCGCCCACGAACTGACGGTGTTCGGCATCGTAGGTGGCCATCGGACGGTGCTCCTTCATCAGGCCGGCCTGGAGCTGGTGGAGTTGGCCCTGGTGCTCACCGCCGATCTGACCCGTGCTGCTGCGAAGAGAGCAGCAGCACATGTCTGAACACACCGCCGCAGCCGGCGCCATTGTCACCGCTGTCGGCGAAGATTGAGCCGAACCACAGTAGGAAGAGTTGATCATGACCGAATCAAGGGTCGACCACGTTGACCAGGTCGCTGTTGCGATCAGTGCACTGACCGCGGCCGCGCGTGCTCGCCGCGTCGTCGGCGCCGGCACCGCGGACGAGCACACCGAGCCCGTCGACGCCGCCGAGATGATCTGCCGTGTCGTCGCGTCCGTGGCCGCGAACTTGGGCGGTGCCGACCAACTCCTCGCCGGCCGGCCGGGCTCCTGGGAGGCCGGCTACGTCCGACAGATCGTTGACAGCACTGCGGGCAGCGCCGAGCAGGACTTGATGCGCTGGCGCACTGAGCCGGTCCGGCTCGAGTTCGACGTCGAGGACACGTTCATGGACATGGGCATCTACGAGTTGTACGAGGGGGAGTCTGCTGATGCTCAGGATGCCCACCAGGCGGCACGGGTAGCGGCGTTTGAGGGGGCGGCAACTTCCGAGGAACTGGCCCGCGCCCGCGAGCTGGAGGCGGCACTCAACGGGGTTCTCGGGACCGCCCTTGACGAGGCCGAGACGGCTCGTGTTACTGCGCGCTTCCAGGAGTACGACGACCTGTACGCGAGGGTCTGGAAGCGCGCTGAGGCAGCCGGCGGGCCCTTGCTCGAGTCGGCGGCAGCGGCGCAACGCCTCAGCGATGAGATCGACGAGTTGTGGGAGGCCGACAAGCTTGCCTACCGCGACGCCTACGCCAGTGCCGCCCGCCAGATGCTCACCGAACGCGGCCTGGGCCAGATCGCCGTTGAACTCGTCGACGCGGAGGCTGGCGATCCCTGGGTGTGGGACGAACTCACCGAGGACCTTCACGAGCATGCACGTAAGAGCGCGGCGCTGCCCATGACTGGTCAGGCGCCGGACTGGACCGATGGTCGCCCGGCCGACGCGCTCCGTCGTGCGGGTCGGACCTACGCCGATCGCGCGGCCGCGGCAAACGCGGCCTGATTGCGATGCACGCTCACGAAGGAAAGGAAGTCTCAACGGATGAGGTTCAACGCCAATGCCCTGGATGGCGGTGCCGGGCGACTGACACGCCGGATCAACTTCCTGGACGATCAGGGAGTCGTGGCCAGCATCTCGAGCGAGGCCAGTAGCGGCACCGTGACGTGGAACGTCTCCGACTCCCCGGCTGGTCTCACCAAGGACATCGCTGTGGCTGCTGAACAGGTCGCCAGGATGCTGCACCGCTATCGGGACTACAGCCTGGTTCTGTATCCGGACGCCGCTCATACAATGCGAGGCGACGAGTCCAGTTCGGCCGACGTGTACCCACCGGGCCGCCAGCCGCGGATCATCGTTGAGCGTTGACCCGCGAGCCTGCAGTGCGCTCGTGGTGCCACTATTAGAACATGGGTTCTAATCGACGCTACCCGGAGTTGGGTGCACAACTCGCTGAGGAACGTGAGTTGCGCGAGGCTCGCAAGAGTGGCCCACTGCAGTCGCTGACGGACGCGCAGCTCAGGCTTGGCCGCGAGGTTGTCTCGATTGTTCCAGACGGCGCGGAGATGTGGGGTCGCGCCTGGCTTCGCTTCGGCTCCACCGACGTGCGTGCCCGCGTTCGGGTGATGCGGTGGACGTCGGATGCGGTGGGGGTGGAGGTTGAGGTGGGCGGCGATCGCTTGCGCTGCTGGGTGTGGCAGGGGGCGGTTGAGCATCTGGCCAGCAAGGGGGATGCCTGACGTCGACCCCGGCGCCGACGACCACCGCACAAGGGCCGAGAGTGGCGGCTGTGACGTCGTCCTGTGGGACGCTGGATCCGTGGCCGTCACTCGGTCGACCGACTCCCGCCTGCGGGTGGTCTACCTCGGTGTGTTCGGCTACGGCGTGGTCGTCCACGTCGTGTATCTGACCATCGGGCGGACGTTCGCCGAATGGCCCCTGTGGGCGATGGTCTTCGCCAATTCCCTGGTCCTGCTGGACGCCGTAGCCCTGCTCGCTCTCGTGCTGTTCCCGCTGCCGGGTCGGTGGGTGGCTGCCGGCGTTCTGGTGGCCGACGCAGCCTTCAACGTGTGGGCGAATGCTGCCGTGGACAGCGGGCCGGTGGAGTGGCTGGGAACCGCGGTGATCTGCATCCTGGCGGCCGGATCGCTGTGTTGGGCCCTCTCCGGGCCTCCAGAACCGCGCCGGCCGAGCACCGGATCCGGCGACGGACGATCAGGACCGTCCCCACGCTGATGGACTCGCCCCAGAGCGGACTCACCACTAACGGTCGTTTCTGGACCGGCTGGGTCGTCGTCGGCGGCGCTGACGCCGTGTTGTTATCGCCCCGCTTCAAGACCCCGGAATGTAGATCAGAGCCCAGCCCCCACCCATCGCATGTCGGTCGAGGGTGTACGACTCGCGGCTCTGTTGCAAAAATCGTGAAGCTTGAGCATGCTTGGCGGAGATTGGACGGAC
>DAINOM010000031.1:12975-26704 GCA_036735445.1 Propionicimonas sp. | reverse complement strand
GCGCGCTTCCCTGACACGGAAGAGGTCACTGGTTCGATCCCAGTGTCGCCCACCATCTAGTGGCTAGGCATTTTGCCTAGCCACTCCGTGTTTCTGGGTCGTGGAGTGCGCTTCCGTGTGCCGGAATGTGGCGGACTGTGCGTGATTCTCAGCCGTTACCCGGTACGCCTGCGGCTAGGGCGGGGGCTACGAGGGCGCTGGCGCGCGTGTACCCGAATCGTACCGCTGCGCCCGCTGACAGTTGTTAACTAGATAGCTCGGGGCCTACTTCACCTTTCCGACCACTTGACAACCCGCGCGGGCCACGATAGTATCTACTTAACAACTTAAGAGAGGGGGTGAGACCTTGGACAAGGATCTGCGGAAGATCCTCAAGGAGGCCGAGAAGCAGGGCTTCGAGGTACGACACACCAGCGACGGACACCCGATGGTGTACCGCAACGGCGAGTTCGTAACCCAGTCAGCGACCAGTCCCAGCGACCGGCGAGGACAGAAGAACCTGATCGCAGCGCTCAGGCGCTACGGATTCAAGTGGCCTCCACAAAGGTGACACCGGGCAGGTGGGGAGCAAACGAAGTGCCCCCCACCTGCCTCCGCAGATTACCCCCCAACACCGGAGAGGAGAACATGGTGGAGATGCACAACCTGGTCGTCGAGCTCGACGCCAGCAGGGACGACGCGGCCGGCGACTTCGGCCGTCGCCTCGTGGAGCAGTTCGGCGACTATCACCCGGTCGTCACCAGCTCGAGCCTGGGCCGCGCCGAGCTGATCGTGTCGCTGCCGGCCGAAGACGTGTGGCAGGCGGCCACGACCGCGCGGGCCCTGTTCCGGGATCTTCCCGTGACCCGGGTGCAGGTCGAGACGTCGACCGACTTCGACCGGCGTAGCGCGACCGAGGTGCCGCCGCTGATGTCGGTGACGGAGGTTGCCGAACGGTTGGGGTTGACGCGGGCTGCGGTGCAGCGCCGGATCGACACGGGCGCGCTGCCGGCGGTCCGGGTTGGGCAGACGTGGGCTGTGCCGGCCGCGGCCGTCGAGTAGCCCCGAAGCGCCGAGAGCGCCCCTGCCCATGTCGGGCGGGGGCGCTCTGTCGGTTCGACCACCTATGGTCTCGTCCATGGCTAGGCCTCGTCGTGAGCCGCCCGCGTGGGCGGTCGCGAACTCGGAGTTGGGCGCGTTCCTGCGCGCGAACCGGAAGACGGTCGAGGAGTGGGACGTGATCGACCGGCACGTGCCGCTGGGACGCCGCTGCCAGGCGTGCGGCGAGATGTGGCCGTGCAGCGAGGTCCGTGCGCTGGCCAGCAGCTGGCGGGACCGGCCCGGATGGCGCCCGGAGTGGTCCTGTGAACGCAGAACAGCGCCCCCGCTCGAGTGAGCGGGGGCGCCTGTGCGTCCGGGTGTGGTCAGGCCCAGGTTGTTCCCGGGCTGGACCCGGACGGCACCAGCGGCGCGTTGACGTTCGCGGTCGGGAGGTGCGGGATGGTGACGTTCTGGGTGGCGGTCTGCGCGTCGGCCTGCGAGACGGTCATGGTGTAGACCGCATCGGTGGTGGCGTCCTGGTCGAACAGCCACAAGCCCCCACCGGTCAGGTCCTGGTAGGTGAGCGTCGGCCCGGAGACGTGGGTGGGGTTCGGGAACGTCAGCGGCGTCTGGCCGGACGCCGCCGCGGAGCCGCGCAGGTCGACGAGGTTGTCGGCGAGGGTCTGGTCCACGTCGATCGTGGGCGGCACGACCAGGTCGTAGCGCGTCGGGGTGGTGTTGAAGATCTGCCAGCCCTCGGACGTCCACAGGGTCATGCCGGTGCTGGCGGCGTTGATCCCGAGGCGGGTCGACTGGATGCCGGCGGCGGCGGCCATGTCGGCGCCGAGCGTGCCGCTGATGGTGAGTAGCGAGGAGGATGAGCCTGAAGCGTAGACGCTGAGGCTGAATGTGTTCGCCACCACATCAATGTCGGCGACTCCGATGTAGTCCGATCCGGGCGTCATTGACGGTGTGCTGGTGACGCTCAGCGGGCTGCCGGTGCCGCCCTCGACGAACTGGAGCTTGTTCGTGTTCGTGACGGCCAAGCTGCCGAGGTTGCCGGAGCCGATCGCGCCGGCATACCAGCGGCGGATCGGGGTCTGAACAGCGGACCCGGCCCAGGTGTACTTGAACGGGAACACCTCGGTCCATCGGGTTACCGCGTTGCCGGCGCCGAGGTCCTGGTAGCTGGTGAGCTGGTTCGCGCCGCCCTGGACGGCCTTGACCTGCCGGAATCCGAACGCGTCCGCGGCTTCGATGGTGAAGGTGTTGCCGGAGCCGATGGCGATACCGCTGAGGTTCGTGTTCGTGTTCGTGTTCGTGACGGTCGTGCCGTCGCTCGGGGTTCCGACGACGTCCATCTGACGGAGAAGGCTCATGGGTTCACGCTCCAGGGTTGTCGCGGTACATCAGGCCCTCGGCGATGATGCCGGGGCCGGTGTCGATCAGGTAGGTCGAGGGCCGCACGTAGCCGCTCAGCAGCGCGGCAGTGTTCGGCATGGAGACCCCGCGGCGGGTGGCGTAGGCCATGTAGAGCAGCTCGAACGTGGTCCGCTGGGTGCTGGTGGTGTAGCTGCCATCGGTCGGGACCTTGCTGAACGGCCACGTCGACGGGCTGCCACCGGACACGTAGATGTCGCGGAGCACGTCGGCGAACAGTTCGGTCGCGGTGACGATCCGGGCCTGCTCCTCGCTCCACAGGTCGTCGCCCTGCAGATAGGCGGTCTCGGCGGCGTAGCCCATCAGCGCGAAGATCATGGCGTTGTGGTGGAAGTCGCGGCCGAGCTCGCCGGAGAGCCCGTCCGGCCACGAGGTGGGGTTCTGCCAGTACGACAGGATCGACGCGCGGGTCACGGACGAGACGTTGTAGCGGGAGCCGTCCGGGACGATCGGCAGACCCGACGCCGGCGGCGTGGAAGCGGCCATCGCCGGGATCTGGTTCGTGTCGCCAGGCATCCACATGACGCTCTTGATCACCTGCCGCCAGTAGGCCTTCGCCGCGGCATAGGTCGTCTTGTCGTCGAGGAACACCGCAGCCTGCATGAGGCCGTTGATCACGCTCGCGTACCAGTTGTGCTGGCCGATCACCTCGGCGGGGATCAGGATCGGCAGCCAGATGTCCTGCAGCACCCGCTTCAGGTTGTCGACGTCGAGCGCCGTCTCGCCGACACCCGCGGTCCAGCCGGAGTACGACATGATCTCCCCGGCCTGCGCGAGCAGAGACGCGGTCCAGCCGGCCAGCAGCTTGCCATCCGCTGAGACGGTCGCCGACTCGGGCCAGCCCCACTGAATACCCGTGATCGTCGACGACCAGGCGTTCAGGATCGCGCACGCCTTCGACGCGTTCGCGCGCGTGCCAGTAGCCCGCCAGATCAGGGCATGAACCACCGCCGCTACACCGTCGGTGATCAGGTCGAGATCGCCCACATCGGTGTAGCTGGTCGACTGGTACCGCTTCACGACCGGAACCGGGTGCGGCGTCCAACCGGTGCTCGAGTAGGCGACGCCGGTGTTCGCGCCGATGCTGGCGGTGCGGGTGAGCAGCGTCGCGTAGGTCGACTTCCGGTCGTTGGTGCCCGGGTCCTGCACGTCGGTGGCGAGCTGGGCGAGCTGGGCCTCGGAGTACATGACGCCGGGGTGGATCAGGCCGGGATTCGGTGGGGTGATCGTCTCGCCCGATCCGGTGGCGCGGGTCCACAGCCCGGTGGCCGGGTCGACGATGAACATGCGGGCGGGCATCAGGCGGCCTTCTGCCACCACTTGTCGAGCGCGTTGTAGTGCGTCGGTGCGGTGACGCCCGCGGTGTCGTACTGGGTGGAGTCGTAGATCCTCACGAGCGCGGTGCTGGTGGGCACCGCGGACCCGGCGAGGGTCTGCCAGGAGTCGCCGTCCCAGTAGCACCAGACGGCGAACGATGCGACCTCGGCGGAGGTGACGTAGGAGCCGGCGGGCTGGTAGGCGGCGAGGTCGGCGGACGCGGCGGCGGCGATGTTGGTCCGTGCGTTCGCCTGCTGCGTCGAGTCCAGGCCCTGGTCGTTCACGTCGAAGCGGACGAGGAACCCGGCCACCCACGACAGCAGCGTCGCTTTCAGGTTCGCCCAGGTCAGCTTCTTCAGCACGTTCGACGCAGCCGAGTCGACGATCGGGAGCACGTCAGCATCGATCGGCGTGGCCTTCGCCGTCGAGCCGACGACGATGCCTTCGATCGTGATCGCGCCGGTCTGGCCATTGACGCTCGGCACCGGAGCGGCGGGGTACGACATCTCGACCCAGTTGGCGAGCAGCGTCGGATCGGCGCCGGTGATCACCCAGTTCGTGCCGAGATCAGACCGGGTGCACCAGTCGCCGGGCTCACCAGTGAGCGCCAGCATCGCCGCCTCGTTGGCCACGGAGCCCTTGTACGACGTGACGGCGAGATCGGGCAGCTGGCTCGTCGGAAGCTTGCCGCCGACCAGATCGGCCTTCCCGGCCAGAGCAGCCGCCTGAGCGGCAGAGACGGGCTTGTCGACATCAGGCGTGTCGTCGACGCTCCCGAGCCCAACAGCAGCCTTCGTGAGGTCGGCGGGCTGAACAGCAGTATCGGCGAGCGCGCCCTGCGCCGCCGTGGCGTACGAACCGGCCGGCTGCGCCCCGATCACGTCCCGCGCATCCGCAGCCGTCTCCGCCTGCACAACCGCCTTGCCCGCCGTACCCGCATCAGTCAGCTCAGCGACCGTCGACGCCCCACCCACCCCGTCAGGGATCTGCTCGAGCGGAACCTTCGCCGCGGCGTCAAGCGACGCCACCCCGCCAGCGACACCCTTCGCGTACATCGGTGCCGGCACCGTCGGGCTACCCGGCGGCACCTCGATCGTGCCCAGATTGATACCCGGGATCGCCGCATCGAGATGGGACAGCAGCGGCGTGATCGCGTACTGCTTCCCGGCCCCCGACGCCAACGCCTCCTTCACCGTGACGCTGTAGCCGGTCTGCACGATGTCCGGATCATCCGAGGCGGGGAACCGGGTGCAGATCAGGGCAGGCACGATGGTGTCGGACCACCACACATCCCAGGCGGAGCCGTCGAAACTGGGCTCGTTCGCCTCGTCGTAGGCGCGCCACGCGGCCCGGATCGACTCCCGGACCGTGCTGTCCTGGTCGCCAGTGCTTCCGACCGTGACAGCGACGGTGGCGCCCTCGGGGTAGATGATGCGGCCATCGACACGGGTGATCCGGGACGATACCGAGAAGGACACGACGCCCGGGGTGGGCTGGTTCGTGACCGGGTTCAGGTAGATGCCCCACACGGGGATGAAGTCCCAGCGGCTGGACGGGTTGGCCATCGGTGCCTCCTACGGCGAGGGTCGGGATGTCTGGATGAGGTGGGCGGCGTCGCGGCAGGCGTCCGCGACCCAGGGATGGCCGGGGAAGGCTGTCCGGATCAGGTGCTCTGCCTGTGCGAGCCCGGCGATGGTGCGGGACCGGTCAGGCGTCGGTCGGGTCAGTGGAAGCCTCGCCATCGTTCCGGTCCGGGATGGGTGTGTGCTGCCCGGCGAGGGTGTGGGTGCAGTCGCTGAGGTACTCCCAGATCCCGTTCCGGACGAAGCTGTGGCAGACGGTCTGGCCGCCCGGCTCGACCTGGTGGCTGGGCTTGTGGAAGCCTTCCCCGGGCTTCCACTGGACGCCGCGCACCTTGAGGCTCGGGCTGAGTGTCGGCGCGTCGAGGTTCCCGTCCCACTCCCAGGTGGGGCCGGGCGGGGCGCCCGGGTCGCGGCCGACGACGACCATGTGCGGCTCGTCGCAGCCCGGGCACCACAGCCCCAGGTAGTGGACGCCGTCGGAGGAGACGGCCTTCTTCGCGATCACGAGCCGGTGTCGGCTTTCGGCAGGACCGGGACCGGGGTCAGGGAGAGCGCGGCCAGGATGAACGTCGACACGGCCGAGGCGGCCGCGGCGGCCAGGATGGTGCCCCAGTGGACGTCGGAGAGCAGGGCCAGGCCGGCGGTGGCGCCGACGACGTACTGGCCGTACTGGCGGACGGCGCGCTGCAGCGCGACCTGCCACCAGGGCCCGGTGCCGTCCGGGAGGCCGGCGAGCGCGGACGCCGCGGCGACCACGACCACGAACCCGACCGACAGCAGCGCCGGCAGCCACGCCGCCGCCGGATCGGCGAACAGGCTGGGGATGACCGGGACCGCGGCGGCGCCGGCGGTACGCAGCAGCATCCATGCGATCGACCGCCAGAACGCGGCCTTGAAGATGTCGGACATGGCTCCTCCTCAGAGTGCGTTCTTGTACTGGTTGGACAGGCCGAGCAGGCCGGCGACCTCGGCCGCGATGTTCGTGCGGCTGGTCGCGTCGATCGGGCCGGTCGTCTTGACCGGATCCGGGTGGTAGTCGTCGTGCGCGATCAGGCCGGCGGTCGACAGGCGGAGCTTCTTCCCTGTGGCGATCTCGTGCTTGACTCGCGCCGCCAGGAACTCGATGCTTGCCCGGCGCACGTGGCTGGCGTCCGACACCACCGTGTAGCTGGTGATCCCCGCGCTGGCCAGGAGCGGAACCGACTTGAGCGCGTTCCACACGGTGCTGGTCGCGGTCGGCTCGACGATGATGTGCGAGTCGTCCACGCCGTGCGCGAGCAGCCAGTCCCGCATCCATGCCGCCTCGGTCTTCCCGTCCCGGTCCTTCGCACCGGTGACGAGCACCTTCGAGCCGGGGTTCGCCAGGATCGCCGGCAGGCCGGCGGTGAGCCGGTTCTGCATCTGTTCGATCGACCCGCCGAGCACCACGAACGCGTGGTCCTGCTGCGGCACAGCCAGGGTGGCGGCGTCGAAGGTGAGCTCCATGCCGCGGTTCCACCGCTCCCACACCCCGAGGAACCACGCGAACCGCTGCGCCTCGAACTTCTGCGCGACCCGCGCGAGACGGCCCGCGGCGGGCTTCCAGTCCTTGCCCTTGGACAGGGCGGCGATCGCCTGGCCCTCGAACGTGGCCGGCGACTTCGGGCGGACGAGCTCGGACCAGCCGGTCTTGGAGTCGGCCTTCGCCCGCGAGCTCGCTCCGCGCGGGTACAGGCTTCGTACGTGCACGCCCTCGCCGCGCTGCCGGCCCAGCTTCCCGCCGGTCGAGCGGCCACGCTCGTCGGTCTCGAAGCTCATCCACTGGTTCGGGCCGATGCACAACATGCCGTGACCGGGACCGTAGATCGAGTCGCCCGGGCGCGCCTTCGCGATGATCTGCGCGAGGGTCAGGCCGGTGACGTCGATCCGGTCGACCATGCCGGTGCGGCCCAGCGCGGGCCCGAAGTTGCCGGAGTAGATGGTGCCGCGCAGCACCTCGGGCGGGATCACATTGCCCTGCACCAGAGCGGCAGCGGTCCCGGAGGTGCAGTCGAAGTCGCCCGGCTCCCGGAACCCGGCCACGCCCAGCCTGCCGTTGTCGCGCCAGCCCGACAGCCGCCGCAGCTGGTTGTAGCCGAAGTCGCCGCGGACGAGGTGCCAGCCCATCTTGACGGCCCAGGTGAGGCTCATGCGTCGGCCTCCTCGTCCTCGTCCGGCACGCTCTCGGTGTCCGGGTCGTACGGCCACATCGGGCCGTCGCCGGTGACCAGGCGGTCGCCGGGATCGGTGTCCAGCGGGATCTGCGGAATGTTGTCGGTCAGGTCGACCGGGTCGTTCTCGGGCATGGCGATCGGGCCCTCCTTGCAAGGGTTGGAGTGAGAGGTTGAGAAGTTCCTAGAGAGCGTCCACAGGTTCGGGGATCGGCTCGGGGTCGGGGGCGCCGTCGCGGCGCCACCGGTAGTACAGGTCGACGTGGCGGCGGGCCCACAGCCACATCCGCCGGTTGTAGTCGTCCGTCGCGGTGGCCCGCTTCTCCGCGCGCTCCGCCTTCGCCTCAGCCGCCTCCAGCCGCTCAAGGTCCTGCCCGCGAAGCGACACCTCAGACGCCTGATCGGTCGACTGCTTACCTTTCCGGGCGGTGTAGATCACACCGCCAGCCGAGATCAGCGCCGCGAGGATGACGCCGAGCAGCGACAGCCACGCCGCCTGCTCCGGGGTCATCTGCGACTCCCGGTCAGCGGGGCCCTCACGTTGGCCGGGATGTGAGCCAGCAGCAGCACGAACGCCACCATCAGCGCGTAGTAGGCGGCCGACACCCAGCCGCGAGGATCGCCCGGCGGCGGGCCGGGGACGAGCTCCATCAGCCACGCCCACAGATAGGAGACGCCCTGCAGGATCGGCGGCACGGTCAGCAACGCCAGCCCCCACCGGGACAGCCGATCACTCGGGGCGAGGACGACCGCAGCGACAGCCGGCACCCACCACAGCGCGACCCTGATCCACGTCGGGATCAGCAGGTGCAGCAGCGACGGGGCCGGGGGCATTGCCGGGGTATCGATCGCTCCGAGACCGACGAGTCCCCAGATCGCGGCGGCGAGGATCATGCCTTCGGCCCGGACGCCGACGTGGCGCCGCATCATCTGTCGCATCGTCATCACCGCTTGTAGGTGATCCGCAGCTGCAGCGGGGTCGCAGCATCCGTCCAGCACCCGCCCGGGTCAGACACCGGATAGCCGATCCACAGACCCCTCGCCGTCCCGGCGAAGATCGAGGTGATATCAACCGTCACCTTCCACCGAGACGTCGTGTTCTTCTCGAACTCGACCGCGGTACCAGACGGCACCGTGGTGTCGGCAGCCACAAGGTCGTTCGCACGGATCGCGCCCATGATCCACGCGTTGTCCTCGAACGGGTCGAGGTACAGGATCGCCTCAACCTTCTCGATCGTGGCGCCCGCCAACGCGGACGGGATCGACTTGTCCGTCTCACCCAGCACCGCCGTGTCGAGGAACAACGCCTGCGCCCACTGCGCACCCGGCGCCCAGCCGAGGAGATCCCCGGGACTGATCGGGGCGGCGCCGTTCAGGAGGACACTGGACGGGTTCCACGTCGACACCCTGCGGATCACGGTGTTGTCGACGCCGGCGTTCCCGACCGGCAGACCAGAGTCGTACAGCAGCATCTGCACCGGGGTCGTCGCCTCGACCTGAGACTTGATCACGAACGTGCCCGACCCGATCGCCCGGTAGGCGGTGAGCAGGAACCGGACCTCCCGCAGATCCGCCACCTGGTCGGCGGTGTCGAACTCGATCGCGATCGGCTCGACCTTCGTCTGGTAGGTCGTGGCGTGGTAGGCGCGCGTGGAAGCGAACAGGTCGCTCGTCGTGGACACCGCGGTGCCGTCGTAGGCAACCCTCACGTTGTAGTGCGTGATGCACCCAGACGCGGACGCCACCGCGTAGAACGACGGCAGTTCGAACCGGATCTGGCGGCCCTTCGGCAGGACCGCCCGGAACTCCATGTAGGCGGTCTCGGTCGACCCGATGCTGGCCGAGTCGGTCGTCTTCGCCGCCCGGCCGATCAGGCCCTGCGGCAGCGCCGCCAGGATGTCGTCGAGCTCATCACCGGCCACCATCAGTACCTCCGTGTCGAGTGCTTGGAAGCTGGCAGCGCCAGTCCCGAGGATTGATGCCAGACGGTTCCCGTCCCCGTCGGTGAGGGTGAACACGTCGCTGTCGCCGGTGCCCAACTTGATGACCGGCACCACACCGGCAGGGGTGAGGGCGTAGGCGAAGAAGCCGTTGTACTTCAGCTCCACATGGTTCCCGGCGGCCGGCCCAACCCTGACGGTTTCGCCGGCGTCCAGTTCGCCGGTCAGGATCTGCCCGGCCGACTCCGGCGTCCCGGACGCGACCAGAGACGGCCCGGACGCGTTCCCTGACAGGTCGAGCGCAACCAGCCGCACCTGGTGCTCCACACCATAAGAAAGGCCGGACAGCGACACTGTGCCGGCGCCGAGGAACCGGTCCTTGATGCTCCACGACACCCCGTCGGTGGAGATCTCGACCCGGCACAGCGCGAAGTCGGGAGGCATCCCGTCACCGGCACTGTCCAGGCCGTCCCAGCCCACCACGAGAGTCCCGAGGTAGGGGTACACGGTCGGCGTGGACGGCGTGTTGGGGGCGTCGGAGTCGACGCCGAACGAGATCTCGACCTGCGCCGACTGGAGTCCGGTCTCGGTGGTGGTCACACCGACCGCCTGCACCGCGAACAGCCACGTCGAGCCGACCTCGAACGGCTCCGTGACTACCGACACTCCTGTCGCCTGGGTCACGCGACGCCACGTCGACGCGGGCGTGGTTTGCGGCTGCCCCCACAGTTCGTAGCCCTGAACATCCAGCTGGGTGCCGTCGGTCGCGGTCGTCACCTCATCCCACGATGCCGACAGGCGCCCCTGATGGTGGCCCCACACGTCCAGGTACAGCGACTGGTCGAGGGTGAGACCGGTCGGCGCGGCAGGCTGCCGGGTGTCGATCAGAACCTTCGGGGTGGCGCCGTTCCCGGACACGCCGCTCGTGCCGTCGGTGATCGCCGACACGCGGCCGGCCAGCGCAAGGTCTGCGCTGGTGAACCGGTCACCCAGCACCACATTCCCCGACAGGCCGCCCTGTTCGTCCCTGGTGATCGTGATCTGCATCACCCGCAACACCTCATCGGCTGACGCACCGGGCGCGGTCACCCAATCCCCGACCTGGTAGTCGCGGAACGGCAGGAAGCAGCCTTCCTCGTCGCTCATCGTCAGGGTGCGGGTGTACTGGCCCTTGATCCGGTTCCGGTCGGCGAGCTCAGCCTGCCCGGCATCCTCGAGGTCGTCCTCGTCGGTGACACCAGCACAGTCGAGCATCGCCTCCCACCGGCCGTAGTGCTCCGGCACGGCAGGGTCGGTCTCGGTGACCTTGTGCTTGCCGTCGCCGCGGACGAGGAGCCGCGCGACCCTGTCGGCTTGCGACGTCTTCGACGGGGCATCCGACAGCTCCGAGCCGTACCTCAGGTGCACCGTCGCGGATCGGTCGACGAACCCGCTGTTCGGGTTGTAGATCCGCAGGCCGCGGCCGCGGGTCCGCCAGTCGCACAGCTCGTTCTTCGCGAACGTCGCGAGCCGGTCGCGGAGCGGCTGCCCGGCCGGGAACGCCCGGCCGTCCACATCCTTGCCGAGCTGTTTTGCCCACACCTCGCCAGCCGAGTCCGTCGTCGACGTCCACGAGTCCCGCAGCACAGGCACCGCGGGGCCAGGGCGGGCGTCGTGCTCGTCCAGGAGCCGCTTCACGACGTCCCCGACGTCGGAGGTGGACCAGAAGACGCGCATGCCGGCGTACTTGCTCTTCGAACCCTTCAGCTCGGCCAGGTTCAGGTCGCAGATCTTGTTCAGCAGCCACGACCACGACGGCAGGTTCAGGTCGCGGGCCAGCGCCGGATCGGTCCGGTCGTAGTCGTCGCCCACCATCAGGAACCGGGCATTGTCCGGCTCGACCCAGCCGTCCGGGTCGTCGCCCCAGTTGACTTCGAGGGCCACGTCGAGGCCGGCGTCCAGGCCGCGGGCGGCGATCGCGCCGTTCTCGGCGATCTCGGAGTACTTCAGGTTGAGGGCGCCGTCGTCGTTGTGGACGATCGACGCCTGCCACGACAGCGCTTCGGGGAGCAGGCCCAGCGGCGTGTCGGTGCCGGGGTTGTAGGCGCGCAGGCGCAGGTCGTAGCTCACAGGTAGCTCCCCTGCGCGCGGACGGCAAGCTTCGTCGCGGCGGTCTTCCCGCTGCCGGACGCGGACAGCAGCACCTTCCGGGTCGTCGCTGTCTGCACGGCGGGCCACAGCTGCAGCCGGCCGGCTGCCGGGAAGCTGACCGCGGTCGACACGTCGGTTCCGCCAGCAACCCAACTGTCGGGGTCGGTGGCCACGCGGCCGGTGAGCGGGCGCGGGCGCAGGAACAGGTACTGGCCGGCGTCGATGCTGCCGGGCCACGACATGCCGGTGCCGCTCAACGGATCGGTCACGTACGGGTTGGTGCAGGGCCCGGTGATGCGGATCGTCGCGTCCGGGACAGGACCGGTGGATCCGGACAGGCCGGGGATCTCGACGCTGGCCAGGTCAGTGGAGAAGTCGATGTCGTCGCCGGTCACGACGGGGGAGCGGAAGAACACGCCGGGGATGGCGAGAAGGACCGTGCAGGTTGCGGTCTGGCCGACGATGAAGTCGCTTTCGCTGATGGACACCAGGTCGGCTTTCGCGGCGGTCTCCAACCCTCCCGACACCCTGCCCAGCAGCAGCGTGGGCTGGGTGAACAGGGCCCGCGCCTGGTTCGTCTTCTCCTCCAACTCCGCCTGGTCTGCGCAGTTCCATTTCGGGCTGATCGTGACCTGTGGCTCGTCGAAAACGACACGGGCCGGGCTCGTGGTGCCGTGGACTCCCGGGATGGTGATGGGGGAGCGGCGGGTCGTCACGTTGGGCCGCCACACCGAGATGTCGGTGAGGAAGGCGCCGAGCGCCTCATCGAGGTCGTAGCTGTTGAGCTTCCACGTGATGTCGCCCATCAGTTGCCGAACCTCCCCACTGCTGCGGCGGTCTGCAACGCCCGGTTCGTGGTGATAGAGGCAGGCTCGGCGACCGGGTTCACCGTCGTCACCTGCACCGTCACGGACGGGCCCTGCGACGGGGTCCGGGCGTACTGCTGGTAGTCCCGCAGGCCGCCGTCGGCGTTACGCCACTCCACGGTCCCGCCGAGCCGGCCGACGGTTTCGGTCGCGATCTCGCGCGACCGGTCCCGTTTCGCCGGATGGCCCGACACGAACGCCTCCCACGGGCCGGCGCCCCACTCCGACCAGCGGATGCCTCCGCCACGGTTCGTTTCGATGCGGGGCTGCTGCGACCCGATCGACGGCTTGAAGAACCCGCCGGCCTCGAACGACTTGATGACAGCGTTACCGGACCGGGTCAGGATCATGCCGTCGGCGCCATCAGCAGCGAACTGGGGGCCGCCGGAACCCATCCGATACCTGACCTTCGCCAACACCGTCACTGTCAAGGTGCCCTTCGTCAAGTACGGCCGGACGCCGACCGCTTTCGGTGCTGGCGTCCAGTTCTTCCAGGCCCTCCGCGCGGCCTCAATGCCGCCCAGTTCGGCGATCGTGCGGATCTCGGTCTGAACCTCTTTCGGGGCGCCCCTCACGCTCGTCATGAAGTCGTCGACATCCTTCTTCGACGGCCTCGCCCCCGGGGCGAGGATCGGCACATCCACCTGGTCGGGGAAGTCCTTGAGGACGTTGTCGAGCTCCTCCGCCTCCTTCTTCGTGGTCGTCAGGCCGGGCGCTCCGAACGTCGGCCCTGACTCGTCGGACAGCCCGACGTAGATGTTCGCGAGAGCCTCAGCCTCGTCACGGGTCTTCCCGCCGTACACGTAGGCGTCGGCGAGCTTGTCGCGCCACTTCTGCGTGGCCCGCTCGATCGTGACGGTCTCCGCCCCGGCAGCCTTCAGCGAGTCCAGGTAGGTGTTCGCCTGGGATGCGATGCCCAACACCTGCGTGTTGTTCCGCTGCCCGCCGGCGCTCTTCAGGCTGAACCCGCCGCCCTTCTTCATTCCGCCTTCCTTGTACGGGTCGAACGCCGCCTGGAAGGTCTGCACCACGCCCAACTCGTTGCCGCGCAGCGCGAGGGCCTTCGCATGGAAGTTCTCGATGGCCTTCACCGCGTCGAGTGCCGAGTCGGACACTCCGGCGAACGCCTTCTGCTGGTCGGTGAGGCTGTCGACCATGCTGCCTCCGGCCGCGGTCGCCTTCTGCACGGCGGCGGGGACCTTGCCGCCCATCCAGTCGACGTACTCCTGCTCGGAGATCTGGCC
>DAINOM010000031.1:0-12875 GCA_036735445.1 Propionicimonas sp. | reverse complement strand
CGGCGGGGACCTTGCCGCCCATCCAGTCGACGTACTCCTGCTCGGAGATCTGGCCTTGCAGGCCGAGCCCTTGGGCGACGAGGTCGAGCTGCTGGCGGTAGTCGTCGAACGACGGGATGACCTTCTCGATCGGCACGTTCGCGGCGGTGGCGGCGTCCGCGATGCTCTTGAAGCCCTTCGCCGCAGCCTCGGCGTTACCGGACGCGGCGAGATCGGCCAGGCCCCGGTCGTACTGGTCGAGCTGTTCCTTCACCAGCTTGATCGGAGACGTTCCAGTCGTCCACTCGGCGAACCCGGCGGTGAAGTCGTACTTCCCGGAGAACGCCATGTCGAGCGCATCCTGCAAGGTCTTGATTCGGCGTTGTCCCCCGATCGGGCCGCCGGCCACGCCAGGGAAGTCGATGTTCGGTATCACATCGACCGGGATGTCGAAGCTCAGCTGGTAGGTCTTGCCCTGGTTGAACGCTTCGAGGATGCCCTTCGAGATCTCTGCGGACTGGGTGCGGGTCTTCTCCGCTGCGGCGTCGATCGCGGCGCCGTAGGCGTGAAGAGCCAGCGTGACGGCGCCGATCGCCAGACCGGCGATCCCGATCCCGCGCAGCGCCACCGCGGCTTTCGGGGCGGTCAATGCGAGGGACTGGTATGAGGCGGCCAGGTTCGACACGACACCGATCGTCTTCATCGCGGCCCCGCCGACGAGCAGGGTTGCGGCTGCCGCGGCCGCCAGCTGAACTGCCCCGTTCTTCACCGGACCGGGCAGCGACTGCCACGAATGGGCGAACCGGGCGAGCTGGTCGGCGCCCTGCGCAACCACCGGCAGCAGCGAGGCGCCCATGTCGATCGCAGCATCCTTGATGTTGTTCCACGCGACCTCGACCCTGGCGGCCGCCGTCTGCTGCCGCTTCTGGTACTCGATGAGGAGCGCGGTGCCCTTACCCATCTCGTCGTTCGCGTAGCCGAGCTGCTCGGCCAGCAGCTTCCCGGACTGGCCGGCGCTGTTCGCGGCGCCGGCGAGACGGCGAAGCACATCGGTCTGGTAGATGCTCTTGATGCCCAGCTGGTCGAGAACCTTCGTGACCGACCCGCCGGATTGCTGCACCGAGGCGAGCTTCTCGATGAACGCCTGTACGGCACCGGACGCGTCGTCACGGAACGCCTGCGGCCACTCGTCACCCATCAGGGCGGTGAGCGCCTTCAGTTTCGATCCCGACCCGGACACGATCCGGTCCAGCGTGATGAACGTCCGCGACATTGCGGTGCCGCCCGCCTCCACGTTCATGCCCGTCGAGGCGATCGCGGACGCGTAGCCCATCAGCTGCGCCTCGGTCAGGCCGATCGCCCGGCCGGCGCCCGCGAGCCGCTGCGACAGTTCGACGATCTGCGATTCGGTCGAGGCGCCGTTGTTGCCGAGCCGGACCAGGACAGCGCCCAACTTGTCGACCTTGTCGGGCGCGGTGCCCATGATGATCATCAGCTGGGCGATCGCCGTCGACGCCTCGTCCGCGGACAGGTTCGTCGACTCGCCCAGCATGATCATCGTCCGGGTGAACTTCGCGATGTCCTGCGTTGCGACACCCAGCTGGCCAGCGTTCGCCGCCACACTCGCGATCTCGGTGTGGCTCGCGGACATGGTGGTCGCCAGCCCGCGGAGCTGGCCTTCGAGCGCGTCGATCTGGTCCCGGGTCCCGGACACCGTCTTCGCGACCCCGGCGAAGTCGGACTGCCACTGGATCGCGGCTGTCGTGACCAGTGCGAGGCCGCCGGCGATCAGAGTGCCGGTGCGGAGCATCCCGGACCCGACCCGATCCCAGTCCTGCCGGTTCTTCACCGCCGCCTTCGACACTTCGGCGGACATGTCGCGGGTGGCTTTCGCCATCTGCAGGACCTTCGCGATGTAGCGGTTGTTGTCGGCGTCGAAGATCGCGGCGACGGTGCGGGACGTCACAGACAACACCCCCTTCGTCGGTTCAGGTGATGCGGCGGGCCGCCTTCAGCGCTTGGGCGCGGTTCACAGCCCACGCGACGACCCGCCGGTACGGCCGGTCGGTGTCCTTGTGCTGCTCGCGCCACATCTCGACGGCCTTGCACTGGCCGCACACCTGCTCGTCGACCATGTAGGCCTGGTCGTGGCTGGTGGTGACGTCGAGATAGCCGCCGCAGCCGGTGCAGCGGACTTCTTCGTTGTGGAGGTGGGCCAGGATGATGGCCCGGTCGACGGGGTCCCACTCGGGGGTGGGACGCCACCCGTCAGGTGTGGAATGCCAGGTGGGTTCCCAGCCGAGCCAGCGGCGTGGCGGGATCCCGAGCCGGATACAGGCCTCTACCTCTTGGCGCGTCCCCGGCTCTCGGAGCGCCTCGGCGAGAAAGGAAGCACCACCGAGGACCGGTTGTGGTTCAGGACGGCGGTCTCGAGCATGTCCCGGTCGCCGTGCGAGAGGACTTTCTCCACCAGGTCGGGCCAGGTCAGTTCGAGGTCTTCGCCTCCGATGGTGGTGGTGCGAATGTAGGCCTCGCTGCACAGCGCGGGCAGCGCCTGCTGGGTGTCGACCTGCCCGTCGTCGCCGCGGCACGACTGGATGATCTGCTCGTACCGGGTCGGGACGAGCCGGCGGAACACGACCACGATCGTCGCCTCGTCTGCCCGGTCGCGGGCCTTCTGCAGTTCGGCGTCGCACGCGCGAATGTCGGCGTCGACGTCGGCGACCGGGTTCGAGGACAGCCGGCGGTCTCCCGGGTTGTCCTTCATTTCGGCCAGGACAGCTTCGCGTCGGCTGCGGAGCTGGTCGAGCCGCACCGCGAGGCTGGTGATCTGTTCGGCGAGGTCCTCGTCGAGGCACAGCGCCTCGCGCAGGATCGAGTCCTCGGTGCGGCGCAGGGCGCGCTCGCGGAGGTCGGCAAGTGACATCAGGTTCCCCCTCGGGTGAGAAAGCGGGTAGGGGTGAGGGTGGCGGCTGGCGCCGGTGTGCGCTCACCCCAGACACACACCGGCGCCAGGCATCAAACGAGGACGGGCACGTCCTGGTAGGTGGGTCCGGACACGAACGGCTTGATCGTCGAAGCGAACTTGCCGCCTTCCTGCGTCGGATCCACGCTGACGCGGTTCCGGGCACCCAGCTTGATCGTGTAGATGTCGACGATCTGCGCGGCGACGACGGCGTCGGCTTCGGCGAGGCCGCGGCGGTCGACGAGGAACCCGGAGCTGTTCGGGACGAGGACGGTGTACGCCTTGTACTTGGTGGCGTTGTCGGGGTCCTGCGGGTCGTACACGACCTCGATCGGGTCGATCGACACCTGGTTGCGGCCCGGGTTCTCGTACTGGTCCACGCTGGACAGGCGGACGTCCTGGCTGCTGTTCTGGGTGCCCTGCGGGTTGAACCCGCGGATCGCGGTCTGTACCGCGACGCCGGCGGTCATCTCGGCGACCGTGACACCAGAGGCGGGGTCGGCGATCGACGGGACGTACCAGAGGCCTTCGTTGCCGAGGACGGACACGCCGTCGGGGAACACTGCGGTCATGTCAGTTCTCCTGCTTCTTGGGTTCGGTCACGGGCTTGCCTGCGGGCTTGCCGGGCTCGGCGACGGGCGCGTCGGTCTTGGACTCGGCGGGTTCGGTCACGGGCTCGCCTGCGGGCTTGGCGACGGGCTTGCGGTAGCCGTCCGTGGTCGCCGGATCGTCCTTGACGATCGTCAGCGTGGCGTCGGCTTCGGCGAGGCTCTTCGGCCACGCGTAGGTGTGCACGGTGCCGTCAGGGTCAGTGCGCTGGACGGTCACCATCTGGCTGGACATCAGTTGCCTCCAAAGGGTCGGGTGTAGCGGAACACGAGGGTTTGGGAGATGCGGCGGTCGCCCGACTCTCCGGTGGGAAGAAGGTCGCCCGCCTGCACCTGGGCGAGCGGGGTGAAGTTGCGGTCGTCCTTGACGCGCCACCCGACGAGCTGGGCACGGACCGCGTCGACGGCGGCACGGAGCCCGTCCGTGGTTCGGGCGATCACGACGAGCCGGAACGTCACCGTGTCGTCGACGGGACGGCCGGCCAGACGGGCCAGCGGCGCCACAGGGGCGCCGTCGTACAGGACGGCGTACTGGTTCGGCGGGGCGGTCGGTTCGGCGTCGTAGCAGGCCACTGTCGGTGTGGCTGCTGTGACGCGGGCACGGACCGCTTCCGCGTCCGCAGCGTTCACTGGAACGGCTCCCGCGCGGACCGCTCGAGGGCGGTGAAGAACGCGGGCGCGACACGGTCCTGCGCCGGCCCCATGAACGCGCGGGGCGCCATCTTGTAGGTGCCGAACTCGAGGTACGGCGCGTACTCGGTGGTGGGGCCGACCACGGCACGGGTCGCGGTCTCCATGTCGACGCCGATGCTGTTCATGGTGGCGCCGGTATCCACCGGGCAGAACTGCTTCGCGATCGCCTCGCAGTCGAGCGCTGTCTTTCGGACGATCCGGGCCGACTTCAGCTGGACCCTGGCTGAGGCGTGAGACAGGTCGACCGAGAGCCGGTTCAGCTGGCTGGTGTCAACCGTCCACATTTACGCCTCCTCCGGGTCGAGGCACACCAGGCGGCGGGCGGTCGGGAACGTCGAATGGGTGACGCCGATGATCGGGAACCTGCGGCCCACCATGTCCGGGTCGGCCGAGGCGAGAACCTTCACGAGCATCCGGTCCCGCACCACGCCGGTCACAGCGGTGGGGATGGTGACGACCACGGTGCCGGTCGGGACCCGCTGCTCCCCGACGGTCGGGATCCGGGTGTTCGCCAGGTCCCCGCCGACAGCGCCAACCCGGCACGGGATCGTGTCGGCACCCTGGTAGCGGACGGCGACCTCGCCCTCAACGTCGACCTCGGCGCCGTTCACGGTCTGCACGGTGTCGTGCCAACGGATCTCGCACTGGTCCGGCATCGCGGCCAGCTGCAACTCCTGCGCCTCGATGAGCTCGGCGGTCGACAGCATCACACGATGTCGAAGTAGAAGGTGGTGTCGCGGGGGCTCTTCGCCCTGAACTGCTGGGCCATCGTGAACCAGTCGGCCGGCTGCTTGACGAACGTCGCGCCGTCCGCGGTGAACTGCTTCAGCCCGCCGGCGAGGGCACGGCGGCCCAGCAGTTCAGCGGCCTCAGCGGCGGCGATCCACGCGTCGTAGTCGCCGCCGCTGTTGGCCTTCTCCAGGCACCAGTCCTGTTCCTCGTTGGTGAGCTGGCTGTGCACGGCGGAGCCGAGCAGCAGGACGAGATCCTGCGCAGCCTCAGTCTTGGTCACAGCCAGCTCTCCCGGTCAGTCCCCGGAGCCGTCCGAGGCGAACGTGAACGTCGGGTCACCGTTCTGGTGGCCGACGATGTGACGCACCCGGGTCTGGATGTCGTCGATCTCGAAGCTGCCCTCGAGGGGGGAGATGTCGCCCCCACCGAGCCGCTGCCCGGCGGCCGACTTGTACCGCATGTCGGGGGACTCGTAGCCGCGCAGGAACGCCGCGAAGCTGGCGGGCTGGCGGGATCCGGTCTTCGGCAGAACGAACCAGGTGGTGGCCTTGTTCGCCGAGGTCAGGATCGCGTCGAGCATCGGCTCCACGACGTAGTCCGACGCCTGCAGGTAGTTGTCGTAGACGTCGGTGTCGGTGCCGTTCGCCTTGCGGATCTCCCGCAGGTTCAGGATCCGCTTCATCTGCCGCTCGAGCGCCTTCGGGATCACGACCTGCATGTCGGGCGGGACGACGATCTTCTTCTTGTTCGCCGGGACCCGCCGCGACATCTCGTCAAGGACGGCGTCCAGGTTGTCCGCGGTCAGCGGCGTGGTGACCGGGGCGTTGCCGTTGCCGGCCTTGAAGAAGGCGGTGTTGAAGCCGGACGCGAGGTTCGTCTTCGGGTCGACGTTCAGCAGGTTCGCGATCGCGTTGATCGACTCCGTCTCGGCCGCCGCGTTGGCGTACTTCGTCGGCATCGACTCGATCTCGTCGATCGCGGTGTCGTTGATGGTCGACTCCCACGACACGGCGTCACGCAGGCCGTACTTCGCGACGTTGATCCAGTTCACCGAGTGGTCGACACCGCCGCCGGTCGGGTACTCGGTCAGCTCGGGGACGAGCTTCAGGCCGAGAGTCTCGAACCACTTCGTCAGGAGCCGGGTCGGGCGGAAGTCCGGCACCGTCATGACGTCGGTGTACTGGCGCCACACCGACGGCAGCTCCTGGTAGGTGTCCATCACCTTCGTGTCGATCGCGGCGAACACGGCCAGCGTGAAGCTGTCGGTGCTGAACGCCTCAGCGATCTGGTGGCGGGACTTGCGGCCGGCGAACATGGCCTCCAGGAAGTCCTGCGCCTTGTCGGCGAGTGCTTCGGAGATGCGGTACCGGCGGGGCGCGATTGTGCCGGCGAAGAAGCTGCCGGCGTCGTCGTTGGCCGCCTCGGTGGCGGCGCCGTTGATCAGGTTCAGGGACATGATGCTCAGGGCTCCGTTCAGTTGCTCTTGATCAGGACGAGCAGCTCCCCGGAGGTGGCTGCCTTGGTGTTCATCGCCCACCCGAACAGGGGGTTCGCGGCGCTGTTGTCGTCGTCGGTCAGCGCGCCCGTCGCGGTCACGATGTAGACGGGGTCGTACAGGTTCGCGATCGCGAACGCGACGGTGAACGGGTGGATGCCCTCACGGGTCACCGACGCGTAGCCGGCAGGGTTGCCGCCGGCGAACACCGGGCCCTGCGTGTCGGTGGTCGTCTCGCTGGTGGGCTTCGGGTCGGTGGTCAGGACGGCGTTGAAGCCGGTCGCGCCGCCGATGCGGACCGGGTCCGCCTTCTTGATGGTGTCGAGCAGCCCCGAGGGGATCAGCACCGACAGGTTCATGCCTTCGGACATGGGTCACTTCTCCTTGATCTTGGTGCCCCACGCGTCGTGGGTGCGCTTCGGCTGGGTGGATTCGGTGGCGGGCCGGGTGTCGCCGAAGCCGGCGAGCCGTTCGCTGGTGGGGGCGAGCTTCGCGATGTAGTCGGCCTCGGCCTTCACCACGGCCACGGCCTGCTCGTTGAACTTCTCGGCGTCGAATTCGAACGACTCGGTGACGGGGATGTTCCTGGCCATCGCCTCGGCGACGCGGGCCTGGGCGAGCTCGGGCAGCTTGTCGAAGCCCTCGACGGTCGCGAGCGCCTTGCCGGCCTTCACGCTGTTCTCGTGGGCCTTGAGCTGCTTGTCCTTGTCCGCGATGGCGCGGTCCTTCTCTGCCAGCTGGTTCTCCAGAGTGGGAACCCGGCCGGCGGCTGCGGTCAGCTCGGCGAGCTTGTCGTCAGCGATTTGGGCCATGATGGCCTCCTTCTTGGTTGAATCGGATTCCCCCTCGGTGCTGACGGGGACGTACTGCACGACCGGACGCACCTCAATCGGGTCTCCGGTCAAAGTCACGGACAGGTCGTCGTCGCTGACCGTGTACGACTGCTGCCAAGTGCGGTCGTCGCTGTTGTCGAACCACACGAGCTCTGTGGTCTCGTCGAAGTCGCGCACCCAGACGTACTGATTCGGCTCGGTCTGGTAGGCGTCCTTCACTGCGATCGACAGCTGCTCCCGCCGGTCGCGGGACGTCGCTTCCACGCCGCGAGCCGATTCGAGTACTTCGAGGACCTTCCCGCCCCGGCCGGCCTTGGTGACGAAGTCGACGGTGTTGCGGGGATCAGGCAGGAACCGCTTCACGACTGGCTTGCCCGGCTTGTTGTCGGTCTCCACGAACGCGTGAATGCTGGCCCCGATGCTCTCCCACAGGTCGTCGATGAGCGGCCGGTATGGGGCCGCGACCTTGATCGGCACGTCCAGCGCCGCGGCTTCCTCGTTGAAGTACGCGTCCTCGACGAACACGGCAGCAAGGTCCTTCAGCGACCGCTCGGGGCGCTCCCTTTCCTCCGCCTCGGTGGGATGGTCGAGATGCATGTGCGTGCCCAGACTGAAGATCCGGTCCTTCGCGGCCTGCTTCAACGCGTCCGGAGGGTAGATCGCGGAGCTGCCTTCGCCCGCGTCGATGATCCGCAGCAGGTACCGGCCCGGATCCCCGGTCTGGATGGGCTGGACCGGCAGGGCCTCGGTGATGAGTGTCTTCTTGAGCGTGGGCACGACCATCTCCTCTCGGTAGGGTGTGCGGGTGGAACACGACCACGACTTCCAGCTCACTGAGCTCGTCATCGGCATGGACGGCACGTTCGAGGTACGCAGGTGCGTGTGCGGCGCGACCGCGGCCGGCCGCCCAGCGGGTGCTAGGGCTTCCTGGGATGGAACGAGCGGCGCCAGCCCGGATTCGTACGGGCCTGCGGGATCTGATCCCACGACAAGGCGCCCGACCTGAGCTTGTCCAGCCGCGTCTGGCCCATGATCTGGCGTTGCACATCATCGGTCTGCTGGTCGAACCATGCCCGGGCGTCCGGGAACTGCGAAGCGGGCTCGTCGACACCGTCGATGCCGAGATCGGCCCATCTCTTGGTGACCGGCACGGCGGTGCACCGGCCGGACGGATGGTCGTCGGGGCCCGGCTCGTCAGCAGGGAACACCTCGCCGTTCATCGCCAGACAGGACGGGCACGTCCGGGACGACAGGCTGCACATCCACCGCCACCCCGCCAACACGTCCCGGTTCGCGAGGCGTGACTGCAGAGCGGCCGCGCGGGACGCGTCGAGCATCTCGGTCCGGGCGATGGTGCGTGCCCGCCACAGGCCGCCGTCGAACCGTGCCCCCAGCCGGCCCACGAGAATGGACGCGACCTGGTTCGGGTTCGAGCCGGTGATCACACCCCGGATCAACTCCTGCTTCATCTGCGCCTGCACATGCCCGGGCAGCGGGTGCAGTGTCGATTCGATGTGGCCGGCTGAGCGTTTCACGATCGCGTCGAGCTGTTCCGCCGACACCCGCGACCAGCCCACATCGACCCCGGACGGCAGCTGTGAGTCGATCAGCAGGGCCAGCAGGTCTTCCTGTGCGGCGAGGAGCTCGGGGACGTCCCGCAGGATCCGGACACCCGCATGTTTGGCGAGCTCATCCAGCGCCTGCGCGGTCTGCTGAAGGGCCCGCTGGGCGCGGACGTTCCGCAGCACCACCGAGCGGGCATGCCAGCCGCTGTCCGGGCGTGTCGCGGCGAGCTCGGCCGCGGCAGCTTTCCATTCGTCGACGACGGTGTCCCACGCCAACCCCCACGCCTCAACCAGGTCCCGCAGGGCGGCCTCGACCTGGTCGTCGATCAGGATCCTGATCGCGCGGGCCCGGCGCAGGGTGGCCCTACTGACCGCCATGATCCTCGGCGCGTTGCCGGGCAGCCATGTCGCGCATGTCGAGCGGCACGAACTGGCCCTGGTCGTCGGTCGCCGCGGACAGGACCTCGTCGGCGTCCTCAACTTCGAGGGCCTTCAGCAGCAGCCGCAGCACCGTCAGGTCGTCCAGCACCATCGTCGACTGGGCTTCGACGATCGCCTTCACCAGCGTCTCGAGCGGTGTCGAATCGAACGGTGGCCAGTCGACGACGACAGTCCGGTTGTCGCCCTTCGGGAGGGTGACGATCTCACGGTCCCCGTCACGGGTGATCGTGCCGCGCAGCCTGCCGGCGCGAACCTGGGCGTCGATCACATACCCGACGACGTCGATGAAGACGCCGGACCACACCTTGCGGCGCACACCCTTGTCGAGCTGGGTCGGCTCGTCCAGCGTCTCCGCGGTCGCGCGCGCCCCCGTCACGCCCGGGTCGGTCAGGAGCATCGTGATCGGCAGACCCAACGCGGCAGCGACCATGCCGGCGAGCGGACGGCCACTGTCGGCGTCGAACGTGGCTCCCGACTTGTTGATCGCCTCCATCGACGTGGACGGATCCGAGATGGTGGTGCGGCCGAGCTGGCCCTCAGAGTCGAGGATCTTCTGGGCGAGCTGCTGCGCCTTGTCGCCCTTCGCTTTCGCCCGCCACACGTACCGGGCGAGGCTCATCATGATCTTGTGCCAGGCGCCCAAGAACTGCCGGTACGCCTCCGCCGGCGGCAGCGCGGCGAACACGTCCCCGACACCCCGCCGGCCCAGCTTGTTCACGATGACCTTGCGGACCGGGGAGTCCCACCGGATCAGGGTTCCGGCCAGCTCGGGACGGTCCAGATAGGCGGCGGCGTCGTGGTCGAGTACTTCCGGGCGGACCGCCGGCCAGTAGCCGAGCGCCGGGTACAGCACCCGGACCGTCTTCCTGCGCAGCGTGTACTCGCGCAGGTAGAACCAGTCGGTGAACCGGTCCTCCGGGTCGGTGATGATCGCGGTGATCTCGCCGTGGTCCAAGGGCCGGACCCGGACACGGCCCCTGGGGGTGGTGGGCAGCGCCAGCCACACCTCGCCGCCCGCCGCGAGCTCGTTCTCCCGGTCGATCTGGCCCTCGAGCGACCACAGGGGTTCGTTCATCGGGTCGTCCATGAACGCTGTCAGGACACCCTGCAGGTCCTGACCCTTGGACGCTTCGTCGCGGATCGTGACCGTCACACCCTGGCCCCAGATGTAGGCGATGTTCAGGTTCACGCCCCGCTTGATGAGCGGGTTCCCGGCGATCGCCAGTTTGGCTTCGATGGCGCGGGCGCGGCGGATCTTCGGGGACGGCTCGAGCTTGTCGTCGCCGACCAGATCCCAGCCGCGCTCTTCGGCCACCATCAGCTGCTGGAGGTCGGTGAGGGCTTCGTCGAGCTGGACCAGCGCGGCCGCCATCACCCTCTCACGCTTGCGTCCCACAACACCCCCTCAGCTACCACGGACTGATGTCTGTGTAGGCCGGCTCGTCGTCCTCTTCGTCGTCTGCGAACAGCGGCAGGATCACCATGCGTTTCAGTGCCTGGCTCATGGCGTCGACCTGGTCGTCGTGGGCGCCGTTGTCGAACGCTGCGCACTCGTCGATGAACGCGCCCACCCACGGTGCCAGCTCGGGGCTTGGCAGGTGCACGTTCCGGGCTTCCACCAAGGGCGCGACGGCCTGCGCGCGGGCCGGTTTGCTCTCGGTCGGGGTCTCGGCGACCAGTCCGGGCACGGTGTGCCGCAGTTGGGCGAGGACGGCGGTGCCGTTCGCCTTGTCCTCCACGATCTTCAGCAGGGCGTCGGGCCACTTCACGGCCAGCTGGCGGACCTGCCGCAGGGTTTCGGGGAAGTCCCACCGGCCACGCACCTGATCCAGCAGGTAGATGTTCGCGCCTTGCTGGGCCCACACCTGGCCCACGACGTAGTCGGACGCGTCGGTGTCCTTGAACGCCATGTCCCAGCTGGCGAGGACGGCGTCCATGCCGACGATCCGGCACACCGTGCCGTCCGTGATCCACAGCGGCACGTCGTATTCGCCCCACCAGTCACGTTTGAACACGCCGCCCTCGGCGGGGGAGGGGCGGCCCTGGTAGAGGGCGTTCCAGGTGCGGGCCCCGACCCGGATCCGGATCGCCTGCCACTGCCGTTTGGTGCGGCCGCGCGCCGACACCATGAACTCTCCAGGCTCCCTGCCCAGCGGATCCGACTCGCCCTTCTCGGGGTGATGGTCGGCCTCCGCCGGAATGTTCAGCACAGTCCACAGGTGGCCGTCCTCCGCAGCCAGCAGCCTGCCGACCAGGTCGTCCTCGTGCCAGCGGGTCATGATGACCACGACCGGTGCGCCCGGTGCGAGACGGGTCGACAGTGACTCCGTCCACCACTCCCAGCACACGTCCCGGATGATCTGCGAGTCGGCTTCCTTGCGGTCCTTGATCGGATCGTCGATCACCAGCAGCTCAGCCGGCATGCCGGTCACCATCGTGCCGCGGCCCACCGCCAGCATGCCGCCCTGGTGGCCGGCGAGCTGCCACTCGTGGACCGAACCGTTGTCCGGTGCGATGCCCAGGCCGAGTTCGGGATGGCCGACGATCATGTTGCGGACCACGCGACCGTTACGGTTCGCCAAGCCCTGCCCGTACGATCCGGCGACGATCCGCAAGTCCGGGTTCTGTGTGAGCGCCCAGATCAGGAAGTCGCGCGCGACCCGGGTGCTCTTGCCCTCCTGCGGCGGCATCGTGATGATCAGGCGGGCGTCCGGTGTCCGGAACGCCTCCACCAGCGCCTCGTCGATCATCTGCAGCGCCGGCGTCTGCACGGTGCGGACGTCGAGCTGCTGCGCCATCTCGCCCGGCGACACCCAGCGTGCCGTCGGCGCCTCGAACTCGCGGGCCGCGACCTCGGCCCAGCCCAGCGTCATCGTCAGGCGGTCAGCGCCCGGAGTTCCTCGGGCACCACCGTCGCAACCAGGCCCTGCTGGATGTCCGTCAGGTTCAGGCGGGTCAGGATGCGGCGGATCACCGCAGCGACCAGGATGCCCTGCTGCTCGGCGAGCTTCACACGGCGCTCCTCGATCCCCGCCCGCAACGCCGCAGCGCACACCTTCACCAGCCGGTCACGTTCCTCGTTGAACAGCTGAAGCCACACGCTCGGCGCCGCCTCGTACGTCTCGCCCTGGTCCTCGCCGCCGAACTTGGCCTTCGTCAACCCGTACACCAGGTTGTTCGTGGACACGTCCGCCAACTCCTCGACACGTGCCTGGTAGAACGCCACCATGCCGGCTGCGCGTTGCACCTCATCCAGCAGGGCCTGCTCCGGGCTGATGTCGATCAGCAGACCGAGAGTCTCGGCGGCCAGCTTGGCTTCGGCGAGCGCGATGCGGCGCTGGCCGGCCTCACGGACCTGCGGCGCCGCGCCACCATGCTTCGTGCAGACCAGGGCGCCGGGAACGGCGGGGTTGCCGCACTGTCGGCCTTGCCGGTTGCGGGCGGTGCAGCGGCGGGCCGGGTCGTTGGGGAGGCTCACGTGGGGTGCCTCCCTCCTGGTGGGTGCCCATGGGGTTGCGGGGGCAGGTCGGGTTGCATAGGTGGCGAAAGGAAGCACGCCCTGCC
>DAINOM010000030.1:0-26936 GCA_036735445.1 Propionicimonas sp. | reverse complement strand
TCCAACATTCGCCGCTACGAGCGGCCACGCGCCGAGAGGCGCTCCCGGCCCGACGTCACCAACCACCCCAGCCGTTGACGCCACCCCGCCGGCGATCTACGGTCAAGGTGGGGGCGATGTCGATGAGGATCGTTCGTCAGCCCGCGGTGGCGGGTCGCTTCTACCCCGGTCGTGTCGACGATCTGGTCAAGACCGTCGACAAGCTGCTCGACGGCGCGCGTCGTGCCTCGACCCGGCTCCCGGTCCCGCCCAAAGCTCTGATCGTGCCGCACGCCGGCTACGTCTACTCCGGACCCACCGCCGCGCTCGGCTACACGCGGCTCCTCCCCGCCCGGACGCAGATCACCCGCGTCGTCCTGTTGGGCCCCGCGCACTACGTCGCCTTCCCCGGCCTCGCCCTTCCGGACGCCGTCGCCTTCGCCACCCCGCTGGGCGAGGTGCGGGTCGACCGGGGCGCGGCCGGCCTGCTGACCGCCCTGCCGCACGTGCACACGTCCGCCCGGGCCCACGCGCCGGAACACTCCCTCGAGGTCCAGCTGCCCTTCCTGCAGCGGGTGCTGGACCGGTTCGCGATCGTCCCGCTCGTGGTCGGTGACGCGACACCGCAGGCGGTGGCCGGCGTCCTCGACGCGCTCTGGGGTGGCCCGGAGACGCTCCTGCTGATCAGCTCCGACCTCTCCCACTACCTGCCCTACGACAGCGCGGAGGCGATGGACGCCGACACCGTCCGGCGGATCCTGGCCCTCGAGTGGCCGCTCCCGGACGGCAGCGCCTGCGGCGCGCGCGGGATCAACGGGCTGCTCGTGGCCGCGCCTGCCCGCGGCCTGACGCCGGAACTCGTCGACCGGCGCAACTCCGGCGACACCGCGGGCGACCGCGCGCGGGTGGTCGGGTACGCGTCCGTCGCATTCGGAGTGGGTACAACTCCAGGAGGTGATCACGATGACTGACCTCGATTCCCGGGTCACGGCCTCGCGTTCCGGTGTGGACGTGGCGCTCGATCCGGCGCGGCCCGAGGACGACCCGCAGGCCGGTCCGATCCTGCTCGGCCTCGCCCGCTCGGCGATCGTCGCGCGCGGCGGCGTGGCCGTCCCCGACGACGCGCCCGGCTGGCTGGGTGAGCCCGGCGCCACCTTCGTCACGCTGACCCGCCAGGGCCGGCTGCGGGGGTGCATCGGCTCGATCCAGGCGCGTCGACACCTGAGCGAGGACGTGGTGCACAACGCTTGTGCCGCCGCGTTCCACGACCCGCGGTTCCCGCCGGTGGCGGCCGCCGAGGTGCCCGGGGTGCGGATCGAGGTGTCCCTGCTGTCGGCCAGCGAGCCGCTGCCGTCCCGGACGCGGGAGGAACTGCTGTGCGCGGTCCGTCCGCACGTGGACGGGCTGATCCTCGGCTGGCACGGCCACCGCGGCACGTTCCTGCCGCAGGTGTGGGAGCAGCTGCCCGAGCCCGAGGACTTCATCGAGCACCTGCTGCACAAGGCGGGCCTGCCGGTGTCGTTCTGGGCGCCCGACCTGACCGTGCGGCGGTTCGGCGTCACCGCCTGGGCCGAGCCCGAGCACCGGGAGCTGGTGCGGCCGTGACCGCCGTCCCGCGATATCCCGCGCGCTGGTGGCACCGGCTGGACGACGGCAGGATCCAGTGCGACCTGTGCCCGCAGGCCTGCAAGCTGCGGGACGGGCAGCGCGGCGCGTGCTTCGTCCGTCGCCGGGACGGCGAGCAGCTGGTGCTGACCACGTACGGGTACGCGTCCGGCTTCTGCATCGACCCGATCGAGAAGAAGCCGCTCGCGCACTTCTACCCGGGCAGCAGCGTGCTGTCGTTCGGGACGGTGGGCTGCAACCTCGCGTGCAAGTTCTGCCAGAACTGGGACATCAGCACCTCGCGCGACATCGAGCGGCTGCAGGACCAGGCGTCCCCCGAGGCCATCGCCCGCGCGGCGAAGGATCTCGACTGCCGCAGCGTCGCGTTCACCTACAACGACCCGGTGATCTTCTCGGAGTACGCGATCGACATCGCGGACGCCTGCCACGCGCTCGGCCTGAACGCGGTGGCGGTCACGGCCGGCTACATGCTGGACGCGCCGCGGCAAGAGTTCTACGCGCACATGGATGCGGCGAACGTCGACCTGAAGGCCTTCACAGAGGACTTCTACACGAGCATCACGCGGTCGCACCTGCAGCCCGTCCTCGACACGCTGACGTACCTCGCGCACGAAACCGACGTCTGGTTCGAGGTGACCACCCTGCTGATCCCCGGCCACAACGACTCCGACGACGAACTGCGCCGGATGAGCGACTGGCTGGTCGCCGAACTCGGCCCGGACGTGCCGCTGCACTTCTCCGCCTTCCACCCCGACCACCACATGCGGGACGTGCCACCGACCCCGCCCGCCACGCTGCGCCGGGCCCGCCGGATCGCCATGGACGCCGGCCTGCGCTACGTCTACACGGGCAACGTGCACGACGTGGCCGGCGACACCACGTGGTGCCCGGACTGCGGCGAGCCGCTGGTCGTCCGCGACTGGTACCGGATCATCGACTACCGGCTCACTCCCGACGGCCGCTGCCCCGACTGCGGGTTCGCCGTCGCCGGCCACTTCGCCGAGTCCGCCGGTGACTTCGGCCCGCGCCGGATCCCCGTCCGGATCGCCGGCTGAACCACTGCCCGACCGCAGACTGCCCACCGTCCGTCGATCCCAACCGTTCATCGACCCCAGCCAGCGATGTTCGTGGTGGAAAACGGGGACAGACCCCTTTTCCGCCACGCCACGCGGGGGCGCGGGCTTACAGCAGGGCCAGTAGGGCGTCGGGGTTGTGGCGGTAGGTGTCCAGGCTCTGGGTGCCGGCGCTGAGCGCCTCGAGGGTGTCGGTGAGCACGCGGTTCACCGGGGTGGGGACGCCGTGCGCCTCGCCGTGGCGGACGACGGCGCCGTTCAGGTAGCTCACCTCGGTGCGGCCGCGGCCGGAGTGCAGGTCGATGTGGAAGGACGGCATCTTGTCGCCACGGCCACCGCCGAGCGCCTTCGTCAGCGCCGGCTGGGCGAGGAACCGCGGCAGCCGGGTCGCGGCCAGCGCCAGCGCGCGGACGGGTGTGCCCGGCAGGTCGACGGGCCGGTACCCGAGAGCGGCCATCACCGCGAGGCACTCGCGCAGCACCGCGATCTCGATCCCGTAGGTGCGCCGGTCGGCGAACAGGGCCCCGACCGGTTCGTCCAGGATCGCGGACGTCGCGTTGCCGGTGAGGTTGGTGAGCAGCTTCGACCACTTCATCGGCCCGGGCTCGGGATAGCCGACGGCGTTCAGCTGGGCGTCGTTGAGCGCGTCCACCAGCCGCTGGCCGAGCGGATGGTCCAGCGCGATGCCGATGCCGCGCCGCTTCTCCTCGATCACCTGGCCGATACCCGGCTTGCCGACCGCGGTGGTGACCGTCCCGGTGATCACCCGGTCAGCGCCGAGTTTCGCGGCGATCAGGGGCTCGTTGTCCACGCCGTTCTGCAGCGACAGCACCGGGGGCAGGTCAGCGCCGGTGGCGAGCAGCCCGTCCAGCGCCGGCCCGGTGTCGAAGGACTTGAGCGCGACCACGCACGCGTCGTACGGCCCGGCCGCCAGGGCCTCCGCAGCCGAGCCGAAGATCGCGAAGTCACGGACGGGGGTCGTCCGGTCGTCCCTGGTGAGCCGCAGGCCCTGCTCGGCGATCGCCGCCGCCGCGTCCGGCTGTTCGCTGTAGGTGACGTGGTGCCCGGCCGCGGCGAGGGACCCGCCGACGTAGGTGCCGATCGCCCCGGCGCCGAGGAACAGCAGCCGCAGCTCAGGCACCGGGCGCCTGCTCCTGCTCGAGTCGGTCGAGGATCCAGGCGCGGACGAGCGTGGACGCCGGCAGGTGCCGGGCGTCGGCGATCTTCTGGATGGCGTTGCTCTCGGCCGGGCTGAGCCGGACGGAGTAGACGAGCGTGCGACGCTGAGGTGCGGTCATGTAGTACAGGGTAATACCCCACCGGCCAGCGGCTGCCGGAACTGCCCGAAGCTGGCGAAGGTTCGGCAGCTCCGGCAACTTTCGACAGCCGCTGCGGGACGAGAGCGGGGGCGGGGGGGCGGGACGGGCGCGGCTGGGGACGAGGGCTGGGGCCGGGGCGGGGGCGGGGTCAGGCGGCGGGGGCGGCTCGCCAGGGGGAGCCGAGCGCGACGAAGGCCGAGCCGGGGGCGGCCGCCGCCAGGGCCTCGTCGCTGGCGATTCCACGGGTGAGGCCGGCGTGGTAGGCGGCCATCAGCGCGGCGGTCGCGTCGTCGGGCACCGGTGCGACGGCCGCCACCACCGAGCCGACGCCGAGCGCGAGCAGCGTGTGCGCGAGACCGAGCGGCTCGTCCCCGGGCCGCACCTGCGCGGTGCCCACCTCGCAGGCCGAGAGGACGACGTGGCCCGCCCGCACGTCGCCGGTCGGCAGCTCGTGGGCGTAGACGTCGCCGTCGGCCATCCGCAGCGACGAGAACAGGGGGCTGGCCGGCTGGTGCTGGCCGTGCGCCGCGACGTGGACGAGGTCCGCGCCGGCGAGCGCGTCGACCAGCTCGGCCGCGGTGGCCTCGCCGACCGGACCGGGCTGTCCCCACGCGGCAGAGACGTCCGCGGCCTCAGCCGTGGCGTGGCGCAGGCCGGGCCCGGTGACCACTCGCACGCCCGGGTCGCGGACGGTCGAACGCCCGCCCGCCCACTCGGTGGCCGATCGGGCGACCGTCACCGGGACGCCGGCCAGGGACGGCAGCAGGCCCCACGGCACGGACGCGACCGCGTGCGTCCCGACCACGACCAGCCCGGACGACCGCGGCCGCCACGGCCGGACGACCGCCCCGTCCAGCCAGTCGAGCCCGGTGGCGAGGGACGCGCTGATCGCCTCGCGCAGCGGACCGGCGGGCTGGTAGGCCAGGGCACGCAGGTCCGCCTGCAGCCGGCGCGAGACCTCCAGGCAGCGGCTGAGGTCGGCCAGGCGGGCGAGCCGTCGCCGTCCGGCCACCACCCCGACGCCCCACAGCCCGCCGTCGTGCGGGAACAGCCACAGCAGGTCACGGTCGGCGGCGCGCAGGCCGGCCAGCGCCTCCGGCAGCACCGGCAGCGGACGGACGGTGTCCCCGTCCTGTCGCTGGGTGAGCGCGAGGTCGGTCAGTTCGCGGCGCAGCCGGGCCATCTCGCTGCGGCGTTCCGGGGTCGCGGGTGAGTCGGGTTCGTCGCGAAGTGCCTGTGACAAGGAGCGGAGCCGCTGGGTGAGTTCAGCCTGCCGCGAGTCCGTCGGCGGTCGGACCACCGGGAGCCCGAGACTGCTCCAGCGCTCGAGGGTGCCCAGCACGTCCGTCGGTCCGCGCTGGACGGCCAGGCCCAGGTCGAGTTCGGTGAGGCGGAGGCTCAGCACCTTGCGCGCAGCCCGCGAGTCCAGCGAGGCACTCACCGCCTGGGACGACGCGAGGTCCGCCGCAGCGGCAGCGAGCCGGCGCCGCGGCGATCGCCCGGCGGCAAGGTCGGTCACGGCCGCGGCGTAGACGTGGCGCAGGTGCAGGATCAACCCGAAGGACTCGGGCGGGTACCGACGCAGCGCGGCCCGTGCCACATCGACGCGCCCCAGGCGTGCCGCGGCTTCAGCGGCGACGGCGATGCTGCGGGCCCGCAGCTCCCCGTCCCCGAGCCGGCGGGCGATGTCCTCGTGCGTGAGGGCGCCGCTCACCACGTCGGGGAGCCGGCGTCCGCGACTGAGGTCGCAGTCGAGCACGATCATTCCTGCCCGCGCTGCGGGGCCCGGTGCACCGAGCCTCTGGAATCTCGCGCGGGACGCTCGGGCTGACGCCGCAGCCTCATCGAAATCTCCGGTGAGTCGCAGCAACAACGCGCGCTCCCGGTCGATCTCCGCGCGCAGGATACGGTCCTGGTGCGGACGGCATGCGGCCTGCGCACGATCGAGAGCGTCAACGGCGTCGTCCAGGAGACCCGCCTCGCCCAGTACCCGGGCGAGGTCGAACAGCGAGGTGCCGCGGAACACATCGGCTGGCAGCTCCTCAGCCGCGGCCATGGTGGCGAGCGCCTGGGGCAGGTCCCCGGTCAGGTAGAGCGCGTAGCCACGATTGTGTTCGGCCATGAACAGCTCGCGGTCGTCACCCACTTCTCGGGCCAACTCCGCTGCCGCCTCGAACTCGCGCAGGGCGTCCGCGGGCCTACCGAGCTCGAAGAAGACCATCCCCCGGTTGAGCCGCATGGCGCACCGCTCGTACGGCGTGAACCACTGCGGTTCGTCGACCACAACCTGGAGTTCGACCTCCGCCGTGGCAAGGTCACCGCAGCGACCATGGATCAGGCCCCTCTGGCAGCGCCACCGCGCCACGAGTTCAGGGCTGTCCGCCGCCAGTCGGTGCGCCTCCTCGAGTCGTGGAACGGCTGCGACCAGACCTCCGAGCAGCATCTCCGACACCGCCAGGGTGAGCAGGCAGGCGACCCTGACCGATTCGACGTCAGGCGGCGCGGGGGTGTCGAGCGATGGCAGGAGACGAAGCGCCGTTCTGAGCTTGCGTCCGGCGGCCGTGGGCCGGCCCGCCGCGTTGTCCGCCAGGCCCGAGAGCCGCAGCTCCCGGGCGCGCTCGACAACAGCCGGGCCGGCCGACATCGCCCTCAGATCTCGACGGACGGTGTGATCACGGGCCGGTAGCCCTCGCGGCGGACGACGAAGTGGACGCGTCCGCGCGGAACGGCGTCCATCGAGAACCGACCCAAGTCGTCAGCGGTGGCGGAGCTTGTCACTCCTTCGGCAACCGCGTCAACGGTGGATCCGGGATCGGTCACCCAGCCGTCGATGCGTGCGTGGTGGACGGAGGTGACCGTGGTGATCATCAGGCTGAGCGAGCCACTGGTGAACGTGACCGAGTCGGTTGCGTCGCCGCGAGCACCGACCAGCTCCCCCGCGGTCAGTTCGGCGATGTCGGCTTCGAGCTCTGCGACCGCGAGAGCGAAGTCGATCCGCTCCAGGAGATCGGACGGGACCGGGTCGATCGTGGCGTAGAGCGTGGCCAGTCCGGCGAGGATGCGCTGGTCGATGGCGTCGATCGGCTCGTCGGCACCCGGGTAGAACTCTTCAGGCATATCAGGCCTCCCAACTCGGATCGGTGACGAGAGCGGCGCGCAGCTTGGCCAGACAACGTCCCCGGGTGGGGCCGATGCTGCCGATCGGCATGCCGAGACTGGCCGCGACGCCGGCGTAGTCAGGAGTCGCAGCGAAGGCGATCACCCGCAGCAGCGCTCGGCAGCGCTCGGACAGTTCGCTGACGTGCCGCCACAACACCTGCTGCTGATCCGTGCGAACGCTGATCTCCTCAGGGGTGAGCTCATCGACTGCCTCGGGCACTCCCGTCTCGGGAACGGCTTCGCGTGCGGCCAGCCGCATCAGCCGCCACGTCTCCCGCTTGACGGTGATCACCAGCCAGGACACGACTCCCTTCGGGTCGGCGATGGCGTCCGAGGCATCCACCAAGCGCAGCCACGCGGTCTGGATCGCGTCCTCAGCGATCTGCTGCGGTGCGCGTTGGGCGCGCGCCGTGTGCCATAGCAGCGGAGTGAGCAGGGCGACCAGCGTGCGCAACTGGTCTCGGTCACCTGCTCGATAGGCGACGAACGAACTGGCGGCCTGAGCGCCGAGCGATGCTGTGGCAGTCATGACCGGCGGATCGGTCGGAGAACCTTCGTCAAGGCGGCCCAGCCGCGCTTGACGAGCGAGTCGAGGTCAGCCGTGTCCGTGCCCAAGCTGACCAGAGCACTGGCCAGTTGTCCGGCCAGCACCGGTGCGGCGAACGACGTGCCACTCCAGATGCCGAAGCCGCTGGAGAAGTTGTCGAGGTCGATCGTGGCCCGGTCCTGTGGAGTGGACAGCTTTCCCTCGCGGGCCGCCGGCTGGTCATTCTCTGGAAGGGTCGCGATGCCTGGCACGTTCGTCGACGCCTGACTGCTCGCGTTCTGTCTCTGCGGCAGCGTCGACACGATCGCGGCGCCGTGGCGGTAGGTGGTGACCCACGCGCCCGCGTTGGAGAACAGCGAGACCTTGCTCCGGTCCGGGTTCAGCGAACCCACGCTCACCAGGGGTAGCCCGCCCTTTCCTGTGGCCGTGTCGCCGGCGAAGGCCGCCGGCACAAACGGGCGGGTCGTCGCATCGTTCCCTGCGCCCGCTACCACCAGGACTCCGGCCCTGCCGAGGTCTCGAAGCATCGTGGCGAGGCTGCTGCCGGACAGGACCGAAGGATCACTGTCCTCGTCAGGGACGTCCTCGTGGTAGCCACCGAAGGAAAGGGTGAGCACGTCGATGACTGCGGCTGTGTCGCCGGATGCCAGTGCGGCCAGCTGGGTATCCAGCAGTTTCTGGAGAAGGTCGAGTACGGCGTCCTCGTAGACAAGCCCGTCAGAACCCATGATCGCGTGGGCTACGAGCCGCGCTGGCGGGCAGATCTGGCGAACGATTCCTGCGATGAACGTGCCGTGGCCGGCGAGGTCGTCGAGGCCGCCGGTCAGCCGCGAGCCCACACCGTCCGTGGCGTCCGCCACAGAGGACCCGAACACGGTGACGCCCAGGCTCGCCGGCGGTGGCTGCACACCAACGACGGCTACATCCGGGAACCACGGGTGGGGGCCGATGCCCGTGTCGGGCATCACCACGACCGGGGGACGCTTCAGGCGGGGTGCTGTCTTCGACGGGTCGTCAATCACCACTGCGACGGGCGACTTGCCGCCGTAGCCGGGAACGGCGTATTCGTCCGGTGTGCCTATGCCGTGCCAGTATCCGCCGCCGCCGATGCCGTGCCAGTAGCCGCCGCCGCCGATGCCGTGCCAGTAGCCGCCGCCGCCGATGCCGTGCCAGTAACCTCCACCACCGGAGGCCGTGAACACGTGCACCAGCTCGAAGGACTGGTCGAGTTCCGGAACGACGGTGCGGATCTGCTGCAACGCTGTCCACGCGTCCGGAGCGGCGCTGGGTGATTCGGTGGCGACGTGCAGTTCGAAGCTCACGACCTGCTGGGACTCGAGGTCGAAGGGCGCGCGTGGTTGCCGTCGGGGGATCTCGTCGCGGTAGCGCTCCGGAGGACGCAGCACCCAGCCGAACTGAGCGAGGATCTCGTCGACGCGACGATCCCGATTCCAGACCTGCTCACCTCGGACGAGCAGGCGGTCGGAGACGTAGGCCGTCGTACCGATCTCCTGGCCGGCGCGCGTGACGGCGGTGGTTGGGTCAAGCACACGGATCATCTGGGGGACCTCCTGTGACCGGCGGCGGTCCCAGCCTATTGAGCCGCCGCTTCACTCGACCAGAGCCGCGGGATAAGCACTCTGATACCGGTTCGCTGCGAAATCCCGCTCAGGACCGGTGTATCAGGACCGGGCAGGCGCTCTCTGATGGGCATCCGGTCGGCAGGCCGGGCACCCGCGAGGAGGGACGCGGATGCCGTGGGGGGTACTGCCGGCCACCGGTTCGGGCACGGCGCCGGGCCACCCGCGAGGTGGTGGGGGCCATGACTCGACGGACGACCGCTGCGCGGCTGATGGGGGCCGGCCGCCGGCAGGTGCCCGCCGCCGTGCCCGAACCCCGCTGTCGCCGAGGCTCCGCACGGGTCGACCTCGAGTTCGTATGGCGGGAAATGGGGACAGACCCCTTTTCCGCCAGTTTCGATGGAGTGGCGGAAAAGGGGTCTGTCCCCATTTCCCGCCAGGTCCTCGATCAGTCACCGAGCCGGTACCGGCCGGCAGCGAACTCCCACAGCGCGGACGGGGCCAGCGCGTCCAGCAGGGCCTGGTCGTGCGTGACGATCAGCAGCGTGCCGCCGAACGCGACCAGCGCGGCCTCCAGCTGTTCGATCGCCGCGGCATCCAGGTGGTTCGTGGGCTCGTCCAGCACCAGCACGTTCACCGCGCGGCCCTGCAGGACGGCGAGCGCGGCCCGCGTCCGCTCGCCCAGCGAGAGGCTGTCGCAGGGCCGGCCGACGTGCTCGGCGCCCAGGCCGAACTTGGCCAGCAGCGTGCGGACGCCGGCCAGGTCGGTCACCCCGAGCGCCCGGGCCACCACCTCCTGCAGCGGTTCCGGTCCGCTGACCACGTCCCGGCCCTGGTCGAGGGTGCCGAGCGCCACCCGCGTCCCCCACGACACCCGGCCCGAGACCAGCCCGTCGCCGCCCAGCACGGCCCGCAGCAGCGTCGTCTTGCCCGAGCCGTTCGGACCCACCAGCGCCACCCGGTCGCCCCGGGCCACCTGCGCGGTCACGGGGCCGACCCGGAAGCTGCCCGCCGCGGCCACCACCCGGTCGAGGGTGAGCACCACCTCGGCCGACACCGAGGCCTCGGCGATCGCGTAGCGCAGCTCCCACTCCTTGCGCGGCTGCTCGACCTCCGGCAGCCGCTCGACGGCCGACCGGACGCGCGCAGCACGCTGGTCCATCCGCCGGGCGCGGTCCTCGCGGAACTTCTTCTCCAGCTGCATCCCCGACCCGAGCCGGGCGGCCTTCGCCCGTCCCTGCCGCGCCCACTCCGTCTTCCGCCGCGCCTGCTCGACCAGGTCCGACCGCTGGGCGGCGTACGTCTCGTACGCGTCCTGGGCCTGCGCCCGGGCCAGGGCCTTCGCCGCGCGGTAGTCCGACCAGCCGCCGGTGTAGGCGTTCACCGCCTGCTGGGCAGAGTCGATCTCCAGCACCCCGGTCGCGACCTCGTCGAGGAACGCCCGGTCGTGCGACGCGATCAGCACCGGCGACGAGAGACCGCGGACGAACTCCGTGATCGCCTCCAGGCCCGCCCGGTCCAGGTTGTTGGTCGGCTCGTCGAGCAGCAGCAGGTCGTACCGGCTCACCAGGATGGACGCGAGCGCCGCCCGCGCGGCCTGCCCGCCGGACAGGCTGCCCAGCGGACGATCGATCGGGGCGGCCAGGTCGAGCCGGGCCAGCACCTCGGCCAGCCGCACCTCGAGGTCGGCGCCGCCGAGCGAGAGCCACCGGTCGAGTGCGCGTGAGTACTTCTCGTCAGCGCCACGGTCGCCAGAGGAGAGGGCAGCAGCCGCCGCCTCGAAGTCGGCGTGGGCCGGTCCGACCCCGGTGCGTCGGCGGGCGTAGTCGAGGATGCTCTCGTCCGCGGCTGGCACCGACTGCGGCAGGTAGCCGACCTCCGCGTCCGGCGGCGCGAGCCGCACCGCCCCGGCGTCCGGGGAGTGCTCGCCGGCCACGATCCGCAGCAGGGTGGTCTTGCCGGCACCGTTGGGTCCGACGAGGGCGGTGACGTCGCCGGGGGCCAGCGTCAGGTCGAGTCCGGCGAACAGCGGACGGGCGCCGAAGGACGCGGCGACGCCGGAGAGGAACAGGGTTGTGGACACGGATGACCTCGATCGCGAGTTGGGACGGTGCGAGAGGTCAGTTCCACATGCCTCCAAGAGTGCGGGACGCCTGCCGCCGACGTCAAACCGGGAGGGGTCTCGCCAGATCCGGCCTCCGGCTGCGAGAATTGCCCCGTGGCAGCCCGCCCGAGAGGGGCGTGGTGGGCGATTCCACGGGGGGAAAACATGGTTGGGTCACGCACGAGGGACGAGCGCACGCTCGCCCACTATCCAGAACTCGTCGAGTTCACGCCGGCGCGCGGGCCGCGGCTGCGCCTGGCCGGTTTCGGGCTGCTCGCGGTCATCATCACCGCCGGGCTGCTGCTGTTGCCGCCGGTGGCTGTCGGTGGCGTCAACATCCTTGCCGTGGTCGGCTGGGTGGGGTTGGCCTTCTTCATCCCGGCGACCACGTACGCGGTCGTCCGGGCACTGCTGCCGCAGGTCGCACTGCGGCTGGCCGCTGACGGGTTGACGGACGGCTCGTCCATGTCCGCGGTCGGCTTCGTGCCCTGGGGCGAGATCTCCGGCGTCGGCACGTCCGAGATCTCCGGCAGCCGACTCGTCGGCGTCTACCTGCGGGACGCCGAGGCGTTCATCGCCACATTGGGCCCGTTCCGGAAGGTGGCCGCGCGCACGAACCTGCGGATGTTCGGCGCTCCGGTGTGGATCAGCCCGATGGGCCTGCCGTCCGCGGACGACCTCGCCGGCCTGATCGACGTCTACCGCCGCGGCTGGGCGCTCCACCACGGGGTGCCGGAGGCCTGACCACCCGTCGTCATCCCGGCGAACGCCGGGATCGCTGCGCCAGTCCGGCGACTCCACCGTCGTCATCCCGGCGAACGCCGGGATCCCTGCACCGGCCCGGCGACTCCACCATCGTCATCCCGGCGAACGCCGGGATCCCTGCACCGGTCCGGCGACTCCACTCCGGAGATCACAGGGTCAGCCCGGGATGACGCTCGCCGGCCCGTACTAGGGTGCGGGCATGGCGTCCGAACTGGAGACGGCGCGGCTGCTGCTGCGGCCCTGGCGCGCGGACGAGGCCGACGCGGCGCTCGCGATCTACTCACAGTGGACGGTCGCCCGCTACCTCGGTGCTGCGCCGAAGGCGTGGACCGACCGGGAACAGGCCGACGCGGCGATCGCCCGGTGGAACGCGGTCCCCGGGCCGGTGCACGGCATCTGGGCCGTCGTGCCGCACGGTGAGACCGCGCCGGTGGGCACGATGCTGCTCAAGCTGCTGCCGTACAGCTCGGGCGAGCCATCCGGTGACACCGAGATCGGCTGGCACCTGCGTCCCGACGTGTGGGGACGGGGCTACGCGACCGAGGCGGCGCTACGGGTGCTGGAGCACGCCTGGGCGCACGGTCTGGACGAGGTGTATGCCGTCACCTATCCCGACAACGCGCCGTCACAGCAGGTGTGCGAGCGGATCGGGATGACCCGGCTCGGCCCGACCGGGCGCTACTACGGGATCACCTGCGAGCTGTTCCGCGTCGAAAACGGGCCCTGAGAACGGGGGGTGCGCGCACGGCGAATGGGTGCTACCCTCTTTCGCGAGCGAAGAGCTCGACAGGGTTGTTACCCACATCGGGGCAAGACCTGAGAGGCACGAGAGTGCGTCTCGGGTCTTTTTTGTTTTTTCGCCGGATTTCGGAAGGAACCGACAATGGAGTCCACAACGAAGCCAAGTACAGCCGAGCAGATCGTCGACGCCGTCGGCGGCGCCGGTAATGTCCTCAGCCTCACGCACTGCGCGACGCGGCTGCGTTTCGAACTGAAGGACGCGGCTGGAATCGACCAGAAGACCGTGGAGAAGATCCCGGGCGTGATGGGCGCTGTGCCGCAGAGCGGTGACCGCTACCAGGTGGTGATCGGCGGCGCCGTGCAGTCCACCTTCAACGAGATCATGAACCTGCCGGCGATGTCCGGCGTGGGCAAGGGCCTGTCCGATGCGGACGTGAAGGCTCGCGAGCGCGCGAAGGCCCGCGGCAAGGTCGCCTGGCTGGACGCCTTCTTCGAGTACCTGTCCGACTCGTTCCGTCCGCTTCTGGGCGTGCTGCTCGGCGCGTCCCTGATCATCGCGTTCGCCGCCGTGCTGGACGCTCTCGGCCTGGTCGACTTCCGGGCCGCTGACAAGTCCGCCGGCTGGGTGTTCGTGGACGCGATGTGGCGGGCGGTCCTCTACTTCCTGCCGATCATGGTGGCGTACAACGCGTCGAAGAAGCTCAACGTCGACCCGTGGGTGGGCGCGACAATCATGGCTGCGTTGATGACGCCGGAGTACACGAAGAACCTGTTTGCCTCCGCAGACACGATCTGCACCACCAACCCCACCCTCGGGACCCAGTCCTGCGTGGCGAACATCTTCGGCATCCCGATGCAGCTCAACGACTACGGCGGCCAGGTGTTCGTGCCGCTGATCATGGTCGCGGTGCTCGCCGTGGTCTACAAGGCACTGAAGCGGATCTTCCCCGAGAACATCCAGATGGTCTTCGTGCCGTTCTTCTCGATGCTCATCATGATTCCGGTCACCGCGTTCCTGATCGGCCCGCTCGGCATCTGGATCGGTACCGGCCTCGGTACCGGCCTGGCCTGGCTGAACGGCAACGCCCCGATTGTTTTCGCGATCCTGATTCCGATGATCTACCCGTTCCTGGTGCCGCTGGGCCTGCACTGGCCGCTGAACGCCCTGATGCTGGCGAACATCAGCTCGCTGGGTTACGACTTCATTCAGGGTCCGATGGGTTCGTGGAACTTCGCCTGCTTCGGTGCGACCGCCGGCGTGCTCGTGATCGCATGGCGTAACCGGAACCGCGAGATGCGTGAGGTCGCCACCGGCGCCCTGGCCGCCGGCCTGCTCGGTGGTATCTCGGAACCGTCCCTGTACGGCATCCACCTGCGCTACAAGCGGATCTACCCGAGGATGCTGGTTGGCTGTGCGGTCGGTGGCATCCTCACCGGCCTGCTGGGCTGGGCCAGCGGGGGCGTCAAGACCGACGTGTTCGCCTTCACCTCGCTGCTGACCATCCCGGTGTTCGACCCGATGTGGGTGTACGTGATCTCCATCGCTGCCGCATTCACCACCGCGATGGTCCTGATCATCATCTCCGACTACCGCACGCCCGAGCAGAAGGCCGAGGAAGAGGCCGAGCGTGAGCAGGCCGCGGCCGACCTCGCGCTGGAGCAGTCCCGCAAGTCCGAGGCCGTCAGCGCCCCGGTCGCGGCCGCGTCCGCCGTCGGCGGTGGCGTCGCCACCCTCGTCCGCACCGGAACGATCGTCGCGCCGGTCGCGGGCAAGGTCGTCCCACTGGTCGAGGTGGCCGACAAGGTGTTCGCGTCCAAGGCGCTCGGTGAGGGCGTCGGCATCGTCCCGTCGGACGGCCACGTGGTCGCGCCGGTCGCGGGCGTCCTGGTCACGGTGCCGGCCAGCGGCCACGCGTTCGGGATCAGGACGGACGACGGCGTCGAGGTGCTCGTGCACGTCGGCATCGACACCGTCCGGCTGGAAGGCGCCGGGTTCGACGTGGACGTGGCCGCCGGCCAGAGGGTCGAGGCCGGCGACCTGCTGGCCAAGGTCGACCTGGACGCTGTCAAGGCGGCGGGCTACGACACCACCACCGTCGTGGTCGTGACCAACACGATGGCCCTGGGCTCGGTCACGCCGGCGCGGGCTGGCGACGTGTCCAGGGAAGACCCCATCATTGAGGTGACCCCCTGAGAGGACGCGACGTGATCGCCTCTGCAGCCGCGCTGATGCGGAGCTGACGTGGAGATCGCCCGCGTGTTCAACAACAACCTCGTCCTCGCGCTGGACGAGGAGGGACGTGAGGTGATCCTGACCGGCCGTGGCCTGGGCTTCCAGGCCCGGCCGGGTCAGGCCATCGACCCGGCGAAGGTGGTCCGCACGTTCGTCCCCGCGGACGGACGTGACCCCGACCACCTCGCGCAGCTGCTCTCCGGGATCCCGCCGGAGCACATCCAGCTCGTCAGTTCGGCGCTGGCCGAGGTGGGGCTGGACGCGGTGGGACGCAACCCGTCCCTGGTGATCGCCCTGGCCGACCACGTCAGCTTCGCCCTGCGGCGGGTGGCGATCGGCATGGAACTGGAGTACCCGCTACTCGCCGAGGTGCAGCACCTGTACGGCGAGGAGTACGGGCAGGCCCGGGCGCTGCTGGCCGCGATCAACACCCACGCCGAACACCAGCTGCCGGACGTGGAGGCGGTCGGGCTGGCGTTGCACCTGGTCAACGCGGGGTTCGCCACCGGCGACCTGTCGTACACCTACCGGATGACGGGGGTGATCCAGCAGATGGTGGCGGTGATCGAACAGTCCTTCGGGCTCGACCTCGACGCGGGCGGGGTCAGCGTCGGCCGGTTCATCACCCACCTGCGTTACCTGTTCGTCCGGATCTCGCAGCACCGGCAGCTGTCCGGCGAGCACTCCACGATCGGCGTGGCGATCCGCGGCGCCTACCCGGAGGCCGCGAACTGCGCGCGGCGGCTGGCGGAGTTGATGGAACTGCGCCTGGGAGCTCCCCTCACCGACGACGAGATCTCGTACCTGTCCCTGCACATCGCCCGCGTGACGACGGACGAGCCCACCTGACACCAGCGGTCCCGCTACAGCAGCGCGCGGATGTCGGCCTCGATGTCCTCCGGCGGCACCGTGGGGGCGTACCGGCCGACCACCCTGCCGTCGCGGTCGACCAGGAACTTGGTGAAGTTCCACTTGATCGCGTCGCCGAGCACACCGCCGGCCTCCGTGCGCAGCCAGGCGAACAGCGGATGCGCCTCGCGTCCGTTCACGTCGACCTTGGCGAACATCGGGAACGTGACGCCGTAGTTGAGCTGGCAGAACTCGGCGGTCTCCGCGTCGTCGGCGAACTCCTGGTTGGCGAACTGGTCGCACGGGAAGCCGAGCACTACCAAGCCCTGGTCGCGAAGATCCTCGTACAGCTTCTCCAGACCGGCGAACTGCGGTGTGAACCCGCACTTGGAGGCCGTGTTCACCACCAGCACCACCTTGCCCAGATAGTCGGCGAGGCGCTGGTCCTGGCCGGTGATCGTGCGTGCCTCGAAGTCCTGCAGGTTCGTCATCCGCGATTCCTTTCCCCCTGCTCAAGGCCGGTCCTCACCCCCGGTATTCCCGCCGCGACCCTAGGGTGTCCACATGGAGGCCCGGCTGCTGCGCACGCTGACGTTGCCCGACCGGTTCGATGTCGTGGTCGGCGACGTGGTCGTGGGCCGCGCGGGACTGGTGTCGGTGAACCGGCTTCCCCGGCTGGTCCGGATCGGCCTGTGGACGGGCAACCTGGCCACGATCGCCGCCGCCTGTTGGTGGTTCCTCGACGGTCCGTCCGGCGTGGTGGTCGGCGCCAGCCTGCTGACGGCCCTGGCGCACGCCGCCTGGGAGCGGCGCAAGAAGGTCGTGCTCACTGACCCCGTCCTCGCCCAGGCCGCCGTCCGCGCCGCCCGGGCCCTGGGACGTGAGGTGCAGCCCGGCCGGTGGCGGATCGACGCGCCGGGAGCGCAGGAGCTGGGACGTGAGTTCGTCCGCCTGCATGCGATGGCTTCGCCGCGCGGTCCGGGCAATCCGGACCTGCTCCGCGAGCAGGCCATCCTGGACGCGGCCGCGCCCGCGCTGCGTCCGTTCATGCAGCCGACGCTCGCGGCCGGCCGGCCCCTCGCCGCTCTCGAAGGCCCGGACGCCGAGCCGCCCGGCGAGGGCGTCGCGCACCTGCCCGGCGCGCCGTGGCCCGTGCTCGACCAGCCCCACCCCGAGTGGCCCGTCCTCCCCGCGGAGGAGCGAAGCACCTGAGCCGGCAGCGGGGTCCGGTCAGCTGAACGGGAATGGGACCTGTCCCCGGGACGCCGAATCACACCGTTGTAGTTATCCCCATTGTGGACAGGGCTTGTGGATGATCAGGCGCGCAGCAGTCGCTCCAGCGTGCGGCGGGCCTGGGCGAAGAACACCGGGTTGGTGTGCTCGTAGTAGTGCAGCGCGCCGATCGCCATCTCGAACGCCCAGCCCCGGCCGCGCTCCCAGGCGGCGGCGTCGAGGCCCATCGCATCCCGGAAGAGCCTGCGGGACGGGTCCTCGAACACGGCCCACGCCGGCACCAGATCGGCGGCCGGATCGCCGAACGACGGCTCGGTGATGTCGACCAGGCCGGCCAGCCGACCGTCCCGGACGATCAGGTTGCCGGGCACCGGGTCGCCGTGGAGGTGGACCGCCGGTCCCTCGTGCGCTGGCGCGGCGAGCGTCCGTTCCCACACCTCGGTCGCCGCGGCGGCATCGAGCAGGTGGGCGGAACGGGCGATGGACGAACGCACCCAGTCCGTGTCTGCGAGCGGACGGCCGCCGCGCCCGATCCCGTTCCAGGTGCGGCCGTGGGTCGGCAGGGCGTGGAAGGTCCGCAGCAGCCGGGCGAGGTCGGAGGCGAGCAGGCTCCCGTCCAGTGCGGTCGCGCGGTCGAGCGAGGTGCCCTCCACCCAGGTCCACACCATCCACCATCCCGGATAGCCGTCGAACGGCTCACCGAGGTGCACGGGCCGGGGCACGTCCACCGGGAGGCGGCCGGCGAGGGACCGCGCGTGGGCGGCGTCCGCTTCGAGCCGACCGTGCGCGTCCGCATCCGCTGAGGGCACCAGCGGGATCCGGGCGACATGCCGCCGGCCGATCCGGAACGGCGCGACCACCGTTCCTGCGGACTCCACCCTGCGCACGGGTTGTCCGGCCAGGCCGGGCAGCTGCGCGCTGATCGCCGCGGCGACCTGCTCCGCGGTCACGTCGACCTGGCCGGGGTGCATCTCCACCGTCCCATCCTGCACGCGGCCCCCCGACCGATGTCGAGTCGCGCGCTGCGGGACGGATGGCCGGCGCTCAGCTCGGGCACATGGCGTAGACGGTGAAGCTGCCGTTGAAGCGCTCCGGGCCGCGCGAGCCGAAGGTGCCGTGCGAGCCCAGCCCCTTCAGGGTCACCGTGCCCCTGGCGCGGGTGGCCTGCTGGTCGAACGTCCCGCCCACACTGCTCAGCGACCTCCAGAAGGTGAAGTCGATGAACCCGAAGTCGTAGCCCGCCGGCCAGGCGATCGTGTAGCGGATGGCCGGGTTGTTGATGTCCTCGACGGTGAAGCTGCCGCCGCCCCTGGTCTGGTCGATGACGCATCCCGTCCGCAACTGGACGAAGAAGTCGAACGCCCTGGTCTCGCCCGGTTCGCCGCCGTTCCCCGGCCACTGGCCGGCCATCGGGACGGTCAGTTGGGTGGGCGTGTCCGCGTACGGCGTGACCGTGATCCGGTCCTTGGCCACGTCGCTGCTGCCGAGCACCGCCACCCACTCGAACGTGCCGTCCGCGGGATAGGTGTAGGGGCCGACCCGCACGGTCTTCGTGTCTCCGGGGCCGATGGCCGGCACGATCGCCGACTGCACGGGGAAGCCGGGACCGGGCGTCCACTCGAGCGTGCTCGGCTGGCTCCGGCTGCCCCCGGTGTTGGTGACGGTCACCGTGGCGAGCGTCGAGTCTCGCCTCGCCCTGGGCTGGGCGGGGGTGATGCCGGTGCCGGTGATCCGCAGCTGCTCGGGCTGGATGAGGGTGACGGCGATGCCGTTCGTCTCGGACGCGTCCGGCCAGGTGAGGACGTACTGGGCGCCGTTCGCGACATGGGCGAACGCCTCGGTGGCGAAGTTCAGGTTGAGCTGGTAGCGGGTGACGTACACCACCCCGATCGACGTGGAGCCCAGCAAGGCGCCGGCGGCGTCCCGCAGCTCGACCGTGGGCAGCGCGTCCGGACGGAAGTCGTAGCCGTACACGCCGGCGACCCGGTTGGCGGGGAACGACATCGTCCATGCTCCCGACGACGCCGCGGTGAGTTCGATCGCGCTGGGCGTCACCTGGCACACGGAGTGCGGGGGATAGGGCGGATCGGTGCGGTGCTGCTTCCAGAACCGCAGCCGGTCGGCCAGTGCCTTCAGGCTGGCGGAGACCCGCGTCTTCGCGAAGTCGACCGAGCAGCGCAACTCCGTGCCGAAGTCGCTGATCATCTGCTGGACGGTGAGCCCGGCCACCTTCACGGTGTCCTGGGTGAGCGCGCCGAGCTCGTTGATGCTGTTGGTGATGATGCGCTGTTCGTCCGCGGTCAGCTGTCCCTGCGCCTGCTGCACCATCGCGGTGAGGTCGGACGTGAGCTGCGGCAGCTCATTGCGCCACGCGGACGACTCGCGTTCCACCGCGCCGACGGCCGTGTCGATCCTCGCGGCAACTTCGCCGATCTTGTCGGTGATGCCGCAGCCGGCGATCGGCAGCAGCCCGGTGACGATCGCGAGGACGGCGAGCATCCGGGCGCTGCGGCGGGGCCCTGTTCTTCCCATGATTCCTCCCCTCCGTCGGGTGAGAGGGGCGGGTTTCCGCGCTGATACTGGCCGGTGGATCCCACAGCCACCACTCAGCGAAGGCCGGTCAGGGGCATAGGTGCCAACGATGGAGTGGGTCCCATGAACGCACCAACCAAGGAGCAGTCCTCCTCCCGATCGTTCGGGTCGCCGGCCCTCGACCGCCGCACGTTGCTCGGCATCGGCGGCGCTGTCGGGCTGGCCGCCCTTGCCGGGTGTTCGGCGGCCGCCACCGCCGGCACCTCCACAGGCTCCACCGCTGGCACGTCGAGCAGTTCATCGTCGGGCAACACGCAACTCAGCGCCGGCACCTACACCGCGACGTTCAGCTCCTCCGGCGGAGGGGACGGGCCCGGTGGCGGCGGTGGCGGCAGCCAGCAGCTCAGCGGCGCCTACCTCGTCAACGGCACCAGCGCCACGATCGACGGCGGCACGTGGGCGAGTACCACCGCGGACCAGAACGTGTTCCTGGTTGTCAACGGCGGTTCGCTGACGATCACCAACGCGACGATCACGAAGTCGGGCGACAGTTCGAACGAGGACGCCTGCAACTTCTACGGGCTGAACTCAGCGATCCTGGTGGTGGACGACGGGTCGTCCGCGTCGCTCACCGACTGCACGATCACCACGGACGCCGACGGCGCGAACGCCGTCTTCGCCGCAGCCTCGGGCGCGATCACCATCGACGGGATCACGATCCGTACGAGCAAGGACTCATCCCGCGGGCTCGACGCCACCTACACCGGCACCGTCACCGCGAAGGACGTGGACATCACCACCGCCGGCGCCCACTGCGCCTGCCTCGCGACCGACCGGGGCAACGGCACGATCGCGGTCACGGGCGAGAGCAGGCTCGCCAGCTCGGGCGACGGTTCGCCGCTGGTCTACAGCACCGGCGACATCTCGGTCGCAGGGGCCACCGGTACGGCCACGGGTGCCCAGACGATGGTGATCGAGGGGAAGAACAAGATCTCCGTGGACGGGTGCACGTTCGACACGTCCGGAACCACCGGGATGATGGTCTACCAGTCGTTCTCGGGGGACGCGGCGGACTCCGACGCGACCGCAGAGAAGGCGTCCCTGGTGATCAAGGACTCGTCGATCACCTCGACCACGGCGAAGCCGATGATCTACGTGACCAACACGACCTGCCAGATCGAGGTGACGTCGTCGAAGCTCACGCACCCGGCGTCGACGCCACTGCTGTCCCTCGCGGAGGATCGCTGGGGGACGTCCGGCTCGAACGGCGGCCACGCGGCAGTGACGTTCACCGACTGCACGGTGAAGGGTGCCCTCGAGGCGGACGCGAGCAGCTCCGCGACGGTCACCCTGAAGTCCGGCCACCTCACCGGTGGCACGTCAGGGGACGTCGAGGTCACCAAGGACACCTCGTCCACCTGGAGCCACTGATGTCCGACAGTCGAGGAGCTGAGACGCGGGCACGTTCAGGTTCCTGACTCTGACACGCATTGGGTGTGGGGACTCTGGGACGGCTGACGTCATGACACCGGCCCGTCGGCGGGTGGGTCCGAGCCTGCGGTGGCGAGCGCGGCCCTGACGCTACCGCGCGAGCTTCTCGATGCAGGTGACGGCCGTGGCGATGCCGTCCTCGTGGGCGATGTCCTGGGCGAGTTGGCGGGCGCGGAGCTTCACTGGTTCGGACTCCGCCGCCGCAACGGCTCGCTGCACGGCATCAACACTTGGTTTGCGTGGGTTGAGCGGGTCGGACGCGACGCCGAGGCGGTGGAGGCGGTCTGCCCAGAATGGTTGGTCCAGCGAGATCGGCACGGGGATCGATGGTGTGCCGGCGGCGGTCGCCTGGTGGGCGGTGCCCGCGCCGCAGTGGTGCACGATGGCGGCGCAGCGGGGGAAGAGCCACTCGTGCGGTACGTGTCCAGTGATCCGGTGGGCTGTCTCGGGCAGGTGATCGTCGCTGATCACGGTGGGGTCTGCGGCCAGCACGATGCGCCGGCGCCCGAGCCCGGCGAGCAGGGTGTCGAGCAGTCGTCGTGTCCCGGAGAAGCTGCTCATCGAGCCGAAGCCGACATGCACAGGTGGTTCTCCGGCGTCGAGGAACTCGACGACGGCTGGGTCCGGCTCCCAGTCGCGTGTGGGCAGGTGCCAGTGGCCGGTGACGGCGAACCGGTTGGTCGGCCAGTCGTCGGGTTGCGGGACGAGGGTTGGCGACCATGCGCAGAGGGTCAAGACGTCGCGGGTGGGGTCGGTGGTCGGCGGCTGGCCGAGGGAGCGCCGCGCTGCGTTGATTGGTCGCGCGGCGTTCATCCATCCGCCCCACTGGACCAGCCTGCCTGCCGGCCGTCTCAGGAGGCGTGGGAGTCTGGGCATGCCGGCGCCGGCCGGGGCCATGTCGTGGGTCGGGGCGAGGGGCTGGAGCACGGCGAGGACGGGTCGCGCGCCGAGGTCCCGGGCGACTGCAAGGGCGTGGTAGTGCGCCACGGGCATCCCCACGATGACATCCGATCCCCGGGCTACCTGGTGGATCAGCTCGAGCCGCGCCCGGTCGTGGGCGTCGTAGTCCCTCAGCGACTTCCAGGTGAAGTGACCCGCGTCGATGGCCAGCGCCGACGGCTGCCCGGGCTCCATCGTGTCCTGAAAGCTGCCCTCGAGCGCATGGAACTCCAGTCCGTGCCGCGCGGCGACTGCCGAGGCCGCCTGATCGCCCACCGTCACCACCTGGTGGCCCGCGTCACGCAGCCCGACCGCGAGCGCCACCAGCGGCAGAATGTCGCCCGTGCTGCCATAGCTGGCCAGCGTGACCCTCACCGCCCGGCCCCCTGGCTTGCCGTCTCGAACGGGGCACACTGAGCCTCCACGATCGACCGCATCAGCCGACGGGCCGCCTCCGGCGGCACGGAGGACGCCGCCAGGGAGAAGCAGAGCGCCGAGAACGACAACCAGATCGTGGATGCGGCCAGCGCGGCGGGGGACTCTTCCCACGACAACCCGTCCTCGGGAAACATGGCTCGAAGGGCTTCGGTGACCTGCTGGACGCGTGCCAGGTTCTGCTCGTGATCCGATGAGCGCAGATAGGCCACGAAGTAGTCCTGAATCTGATCCGGCATCGCGACGGAGGCCTCCACCATCGGTCCCACGTAGCCCCACAGCCGCTCGGTGACCGTCGGAGCCGACGACGCCTCACGGATCATCGCCAGCGAGCTCGCCGTCGAGAGCTCTTCCACGCTTCGCAGGAACAGGTCGTCCTTCGACCCCACACTCGCCACGGTGCCCACCGACACTCCCGCCGCGCTCGCGATCAGCGGGATTGTCGCCCCGTGGTAGCCGTGCTCCCTGAACACCTTCGACGCCGCTGTCATCACCCTGCCCACCGTCGCCTCACGCGCCTGTGCCCTCGTCACGACCGCCTCCTGAACGCATTCACTGAACGTGTTCAGTATAGATCCGCTCACACAGCCCTCCGGCGGTGATACGTTTCCTAAACGTGAACGCATTCACGATTGGGGAACGAGATGGGTGTACGGGATCAGCGGCGAGCGGAGCGTGATCGCGTCGTGCTGGCTGCGGCCGGGGAGTTGTTCTGGTCGCAGGGGTATGCGGCGACGACGATCCCGCAGATCGCTGCTCGAGCGGGGGTGGCTGTGGGAACCGTGGCCAAGGTGGGCAGCAAGGACGCCTTGTTCCTGCGGACGTGGGAGGAAGGCTCGACGGAGATCTCGTTGCGTCTGATCAGGGAGGCTGCGGTCGCGTCCACGGTCACGGGGCGGGTGTGGGGCTACTTCGGCCAGCTCATCGAGGCCGCGATCGCCATGCCGCAGATGCTGCGGGACTACTTCGTCGCCTACCTGCGCGCCGCGGAGCACGAGGAGAACATCGCCCGATTGGAACAGGTGCTGGACGCCCTCACCGGTCTGTTCCCCGGCGACCGGAGACCCGACTCGCCGATGCGGCTGGCGGCGTGGACGTTGTGGTTGTCCTACTCGGGCCTGGTGCTGGGGCTGGCGTCGAACACGAGTTCGGCCGAGCAGTCGCGCGGGTTGATGCGGGCCATCGTCGAGACCCAGTGCGCGCCCTTCGAGCAAGGAGAGACCAGGTGAAGATCGTCGTGACCGGCTACGGCACCACCGGGGATACCCAGCCCCTGATCGCTCTCGCGTCCGGACTTCAGCAGGCCGGTCACCAGGTGGTGCTGGTTACCGACGAGGGCGCGGTGGCGCCCGCGGCCCGGCTCGGCGTGGATTGCCGAGTCCTGGCTGGCAGTGCTCGCACGATGGTCACCGAGGGTTCCCATGGCTGGTCCGAGACCGTGAAGACGGGACGTCCCTCGATGCGGCTCATGGTGCGAGCGGCGCGGTTGAACACCAAGGCGTGGATCGAGACGATCGACCAGGCCGCCGACGGCGCGGACGCGATCGTGGCCACCACACTGACCGTGTATCACGCCGCATCGGTGGCACAGCAGCGCGGCATCCGGGTCGTCTTCGGTCAGCTGCAGCCCTCCCTGGAGACAAGGGACTATCCACCCCCGTTGTCGGGAATCGTCGGTAACCCGGCCTGGCTGAACCGTCCCCTCGCCGAGTTCATGTCGACCGCAGGGGACCTCACCTACCGCGGCGCCATCAACAAGGCCCGCCGTGAACTCGGCCAGCCCCGGCTGCGGCTCGTCTGGGACGAGCTGCCGATCCTGGCCGCCTGGTCACCCACCCTTGTCCCGCCATCGGCGGACTGGACCCACCCGGACGTCACCGTCACCGGCCCCTGGCTACCGCGCGTTGACGCCGACTGGCAGCCGCCGGACGACCTCACTGATTTCCTCGACTCCGGGGAGCCGCCCATCTATGTCGGGTTCGGCAGCATGGCCGGAGTGGACACGAGACCGCTGAGGGACGCCGTTCTCGACGGGCTGTCCGACCATCGTGTCCTGCTCTCGGCGGGCTGGGCGGACCTCATAGACGCGTCCCTGCCAGAGAATGTCCACCCGATCGGCTGGGCACCACACGAGTGGATCTTCCCCCGCTGCGCCGCCGTCCTGCACCACTGCGGAGCCGGAACCACCCACCAGTCCGCCAGAGCCGGCGTCCCGACCATCCCCCTGCCGTTCCTGGGCGATCAGCCGTTCTGGGCCGCGCGGCTCTGCCGCCTGGGAGTCGCCACCCCACCACTCAACCCCCGCAAGACCACCAGCGACGCCATCCGCGAGGCCGCGCACCGAGCCGACTCAGACGAACTGAGGACAACGGCCCGCGTGGTTTCCGCCCAGATCTGCAACGAACCCGACGGAGTCGAGACAGCGACCCGGCGAATCGAGCAGCTCATCCGCGGGTAATGGGCCGGGCCGAAATCAAGACGGCGCAAAAGCACCGCCCCATCCAGAGGACGGCCCATCGCCGCAGACCCGACCCGGGTTCTCGGCCGGACGCCAGCGTTCGTTCGGTAGGGGGTCGGACACCATGACCTGGACCTCGCGCATCGTGGGCGAGGAATCACACTCGTGTAGTTATCCCCACTGTGGACGACGCCTGTGGACAGACTGCCGGTCCCCGGCCTCGTCCCTCGGGACGCTCCTCAGTGGGCGGATGGCACCTCAAACGGTCCCTGAGGAGGTCTCGCGAGGAACGAGCGAGACCGTCACGAAGGGCCACCGCGAGGCCCGAGCCCGCAGCGACCGCGTCAGGAGATCGCGGTTTTGGTTTCTCTGGCCATGGCGAGTTCTTCGTTGGTGGGGATGACGAGGACGGTGATGGGGGAGTCGGGGGTGGAGATGATCCGGGCGTCGCGGGACTTCGACTCGTTGGCGGTCTCGTCGAGGATGGCGCCGATGCCGGTGAGGCGGTTGATCACGTTGGCGCGGACGAGGGTGTCGTTTTCGCCGACGCCGGCGGTGAAGGTGATGGTGTCGGTGCCGCCGAGGATGGCGTGGTAGGCGCCGATGTAGCTGATCAGTCGGTGGCAGTAGATGTTCATGGCGAGGGTGGCTTGTTGGTCGCCTTCGTCGATCAACTCGTTGAGGTCGCGGAAGTCGGTGACGCCGGCGAGGCCGAGCATGCCGGATTTCTTGTTGAGGAGGTTGTCGACGCCGTCGAGGTCGAGGCCGAGGGTGCGGCCGAGGAAGGCGTGCAGGCCGGGGTCGACGTCGCCGGAGCGGGTGCCCATGACGAGTCCGGCCAGGGGGGTGAGGCCCATGGAGGTGTCGATGGCGACACCGTTGTGGATGGCGGAGATGGAGGCGCCGTTGCCGAGGTGGCAGACGATCTGTTTCAGCTGGTGGTAGTCGCGGCCGAGGAACTCGGCGGTCTGGCGGGACACGTAGCTGTGGGAGGTGCCGTGGAAGCCGTATTTGCGGATGCCGTGGGCGGCGGCCAGGTCGGCGGGGATGGCGTAGGTGTAGGCCTCCGGCGGGAGGGTGGAGAAGAACGCGGTGTCGAAGATCGCCACATGGGGCACGTCGGGCAGGGCCTCGCGGGCGGCCTCGATCCCGGCGATGCCGGGCGGGTTGTGCAGCGGCGCCAGCGGACTGAGTTCGCGGAGTCCGTCCAGGACCTGGTCATCGATCACCACGGTGGAACGGAACTTCTCCCCGCCGTGCACGGTCCGGTGCCCGACCGCCACGATGCTGTCCAGGTCCGGGCCGTGGGCGTTGAACACCCGCACCAGATAGTTCAACGCCCGCGCATGGTTGGGGAACCCCCGGTCCACATGCACCGTCTCGCCGTCCAGCTTGTGATCCAGCGACCCGGACTCCTCACCGATCCGCTGAATGATCCCCGACGCCACCACCTGCTCGGTATCGGCATCGATCACCTTGTACTTGATCGAACTCGAACCACAATTCAACAGCAGGACAGGTGTACTCACTTCAGACTCCTAGGTTCAGTGGTCTCGACAAGCTCGACCAGCGGTATGGGCGACGTGGACGAAGTCGGGGACGGTTCCCTACTCGGTCCACCCTCGGTGGCCGGACCGAGTAGGGAACCGTCCCCGGGTCAGGTCTGGGCCTGGATGGCGGTGATGGCGACGGTGTTGACGATGTCCTCGACGAGGGCGCCACGGGACAGGTCGTTGACCGCCTTGTTCAGGCCCTGCAGGACGGGGCCGATCGCGACCGCTCCGGACGAGCGCTGCACGGCCTTGTAGGTGTTGTTGCCGGTGTTCAGGTCGGGGAAGATGAACACCGTCGCCCGGCCGGCGACCGGGGAGTC
>DAINOM010000029.1:3186-27249 GCA_036735445.1 Propionicimonas sp. | reverse complement strand
GACCATGTCGCGCAGGCTCTCCGTCCACTCCGCCGCCCGGATCACGTGGTCGTACAGGTCGTTGAAGTTGCCCTCCAGTTCGACCGAGAGCGGACGGTCGTGCTCGGCCCGGTAGCGCATCACCGCGCTGACCACCTCACGCATCGGCAGCACGGCCCGGCGCAACTGGACGAGGGCCTTGCGGACGCCGAACACGCGCTGCTGGATCACCCGGGTCTTGATCGTGGCGTCGAAGAGCAGGTCCTCCAGCCCCTCCAGTTCGTCGTCGAGCTGCTCGACCGTGTCGAAGTGGCCGTCCACCAGGTAGTCGAGCAGGCCGTGGACAAGGGCGGCCACGCCGTGGGCGAGCAGGCCCGCGTCCTGCCAGTAGGCCAGGACCTCACCCATGTCGAGCCGTGGATCGCCGCGGACGGTGATCAGCGCGTCCGGCAGCACGAAGGCCGAGACCGGGATGGTGTCCAGCCGCATCAGGCCGTCGGAGCGGGTGAAGGACGTGGCGGCGCAGGTGATGAAGGTGTGGGTGGCGTGCCGGGTGGCCTTGGGCCGCTCGTGCCGGCTGGTGGCGTCCTCGACGGCGAGCGGGTCCAGGCGGAGTTCCGCGGCCAGCTGGTCGAGCAGTTCGGCTCCCGGCTCGACGAGGTCGAACCAGACCAGGACGTCCGGCTCGGCCAGCCAGCGGTCCAGTTCCTCGAGCGGGAAGTCCGCCGCGACTTCGACGCCGGCGCGCCACGCCCGGCCCGAACAGGTGCTCACGGTGCCAGCATGGCACCGCGCGCGGGTGTACGAGGTTCGCCGCGCGCCATGAACTCGCCGCCACCGGGCGTCGGAAGAGGGTAGATTCTCGATCTGTGGAGATCGACCTGACCGCTGAAGTCGGGCACGGTCTGGGCGAAGCGGCGATCGCCGCGGACAATGCGCTCTGGCCCCTGATCAGTACCGCACTCGTGCCCTGCGGAGTCCACGCCGGCGACCCCACGTCCATCCTGCGGGCGTGCAGCGAGGCCGAGGCGCGGGAGGTTTCGCTCGGTGCCGCGGTCGGCTACGCCGACCGGATGGGTGGCGGCGAGCGGTTCGTCGACTACGACCCGGACGACCTGGCCGCCACGATCATCTACCAGCTCGGAGCCCTGGACGGACTGGCGCTCGCCGAACAGGCGCGGGTCACCCGCGTCCGGCCGAGCGGGGCGCTGTTCGAGGCCGCCCGCACCGACCGCAACCACGCCTGGGCGCTGGTGAACGCCGTCCTCGACTACGACCCGACGCTGGCCATCATCGGGCTGCCCGACTCGCGGCTGCTGCAGACCGCCGAGCGCAACGGGATCTCGGTCGCCCGGGAGTTCCAGCCGCACCGGCTGCTGAACGCGAACGGCTCGCTCGGCGCCGTGGTCACCGACCCGGAGACCGTGGCCCGCCGGGCCGTGGACGCGGTGGCGTCCGGCGGCTACGACTGCGTCCGCCTGCCCTGGCACACCCAGGCGGAACGCGACTGCGCCCGAGCTGTCCGGACGGCCCTGGTCGAGGCCGGCCACGTGATCGCGTCCCCGCAGGCGCCCGCCCAGCCGGAGCTGCCCGTTCACCTGGCCATCGCCGGACGGGTCTGACGGCCACACCAGCTGCCGAAACTCACCCACGCTGCCGAAGGTTCGGCAGCGGGAGCAACTTTCGGCAGCTTCTGACTGGGGCGGAGCCCACGGGGGCGGGGCCACCGGGGCTGGGGTGGGACGGGGTGGCGGCGGGGCGGGTTTGTGGGGAACCTACAACGGGAGGCGGGCAGACTTGGTTCCGGGGGCGTGGAACTTGGCGAGTTCGTCCAGTTGTGCCAGTGTCGACTCGCACTGCGACGCCCGGCGTGGCAGATTGCCGACGGACCCGCGTGAGGCGGGTCGCCGACTGCCTGCGGAGGAGGCCTCGTGGTCCAGCGCATCGCGATCGTCAACCGTGGTGAGGCCGCGATGCGGCTCATCCATGCCGTCCGCGACCTGAACGCCGAACGGCCCGACGCCCCGCAGCTCACCACGATCGCGCTGTACACCGACGCCGAGCGCACCGCCATGTTCGCGCGCGAGGCCGACGAGGCCTGGCCGCTCGGACCGGCCTCCGCCCGTCCCTACCTCGACCATGCGCTGCTCGCCCGGGTGCTCACGGAGGCCCGCGCGGACGCGGTCTGGGTGGGCTGGGGCTTCGTCGCGGAGGACGCGGCCTTCGCCGACCTGGTCACCTCGCTGGGCATCACCTTCATCGGCCCGTCCGGCGAGGCGATGCGCAAGCTCGGCGACAAGATCGGCAGCAAGCTGATCGCCGAGGAGGTCGGAGTCCCGGTGGCGCCGTGGAGCCGCGGCGGAGTGGACACCCTCGACGACGCGCTGGCTGCCGCCGACCGGATCGGCTACCCGCTGATGCTGAAGGCGACCGCGGGCGGCGGCGGCCGCGGCATCCGCCGGGTGGACTCCCCGGCCGACCTGGCCGACGCCTACCAGCGCACCCGGGACGAGGCCGAGCGTGCGTTCGGCTCGGGCGTCGTCTTCCTGGAGAAGCTGGTCACCGGCGCCCGCCACGTCGAGGTGCAGGTGATCGCGGACGGGCAGGGCGCGGCCTGGGCGCTCGGCGTCCGGGACTGCACGGTGCAGCGCCGCAACCAGAAGGTGATCGAGGAGTCCGCGTCGCCCCTGCTCACCGCGGAGCAGACCGCCGAGCTGAAGACCTCCGCGGAACGGCTGGCCCTCGCCGTCGACTACCGCGGCGCGTGTACGGTCGAGTTCCTGTACCACCCGGCCGACCGGCTGTTCGCGTTCCTGGAGGTGAACACCCGGCTGCAGGTCGAGCACCCGATCACCGAGGTGACCAACGACTTCGACCTGGTCAAGGCCCAGCTGCGCGTGGCGGCCGGCGAACCGCTCACCGACCGTCCCGTCGAGCAGGGGCACGCCATCGAGGCCAGGCTCAACGCCGAGGACCCCGACCGCGACTTCGCCCCCTCCCCCGGCGTGATCACCCGGCTCGACTTCCCGGTCGGCCCGGGCATCCGCGTCGACACCGGGGTGGCCGAGGGCGACGCCATCCCCGCCGACTTCGACTCGATGATCGCGAAGGTGATCGCCTCCGGACGCACCCGCGCCGAAGCATTCGGACGGCTGCGCCGGGCGCTGGCCGAGACCACGGTGATCATCGACGGCGGCGCGACGAACAAGAGCTTCATCCTCGAACTGCTCGCCCGACCCGAGGTGGTCGGCCCCGAGCCGGGCAGCGCCGCGCAGTGGGCCGACACCGGCTGGATCGACCGGACGCGGGCGACCGGCGGCCTGGTCGCCGACCGGCACTCCGGCGTGGCACTGGTCGCCGCCGCGATCGAGGCCTACCAGGAGGCGGAGCAACTCGAGGTGGCCCGGCTGCTGGAGACCGCCCACGGCGGCCGGCCGCAGGCGCAGCACGCCTCCGGACTGTCGGTCGACCTGAAACTGCGCGGCGCCGCGTACACGCTGGTCACGTTCCGCACCGGTCCCGACCGGTACCGCGTCCGGGTCGGTGACCTCGTGGTGGACGCGGGCCTCGAGCGCCTCGACGACGTGCACGGCCGGCTGCGCCTCGGCGCCGAGCGGTTCCGGATCGTCACCGCCACGCACGGACCCGTCCACCTGATCGAGGTGAACGGCGTCACGCACCGCGTCTCGCGCGACGAGGGCGGCGTCCTGCGCTCCCCCGCGCCCGCGCTGGTGGTGGCCACGCCGGTCGTCGTCGGGCAGGAGGTCGCCGCCGGCGCGCCGGTGGTCGTGCTGGAGTCGATGAAGATGGAGACCGTCATCACGGCGCCGTTCGCGGCGAGGGTGAAGGAACTCCTCGTCATGGCCGGCAGCCAGGTGGAGAGCCTTGCCCCGCTCGTCCGGCTGGAACCGCTCGGCAACGGCGGCGAGGCCACGGCGGAGGCCGGCGAGGTCGAACTGCCGGACGGCGCGTCCGACCCGTCGACCCACGACCGCGTCACCCGCCTGCTCGGCGAGCTGTCCGCGCACCTGATGGGCTACGACACCGACCCGGCGGCGGGCGTGCTCGCGGCCTACCTCGCCGCCAGGGACGAGGCTCGCGCCCAGGGCATCGACGTGCTCGCCGGGGAGATCGAGCTGGTCTCGCTGTTCGCCGACCTCGCGGAGCTGGGCCGCAACCGTCCGGCCGGGGAGCAGGACGGCACCGAGCTGCGCGTCCACTCCGACCGCGAGCTGTTCCACGGCTACCTGCAGAGCCTCGACGTGTCCCGCGCGGCGCTCCCCACCCGGTTCGTGGACCGGCTCGGCCGCGCCCTCGCGCACTACGGCGTCACCAGCCTCGACCGCACGCCCGGGCTCGAGGACGCCCTGTTCCGCGTCTTCCTCGCCCAGCAGCGGGTCGCCGCGGACGTGCAGGTCGTGCTGGCGATCCTCGACCGCTGGATCGGCGAGCCGGCCCCGGACGACGCCGCGGCGGCGTCCGCCCGTCCCCAGCTGGAGCGGCTGGTGCGGGCCACCCAGCGCCGATTCCCCGCGGTCGGCGACGTGGCCCGGTCGGTGCGGTTCCGCTGGTTCGACCAGCCGCAGGTGGACGCCGAGCGCGAGCAGGTGCTGGCCAGCGTGGCCGCGGAGGTCGCCGGCCTCTCCGCCCATCCGGACGCGCCTGACTACGCCGAACGCATCGCGGCCCTGGCGGCGATCCCCGAACGGATGGTTCCGACGCTGGCCGAGCGGATGGCGGACGGCGTCTCCGCCCACGAGCCGCTGCTGGAGATCCTGCTGCGCAAGCACTACCGCGACCACGACCTCGCCGACGTGCGGGCACTGACGGTCGATGGCCGCTCGGTGGTCGTGGCCGACTACGTGCTGGACGGACGTCCCACGCGGGCGATCACCACGATCGCGACCGCCGCGGAGCTCGACGCCGGAGGTCCGGTGGACCGGGTCGTCGCCGACCAGCTGCGGGCCCGTCCGCAGGGCCGGGACGCCGTCGTCGAGCTGTACGTCGCCTGGCCGCAGGCCCCCGACCGGGCCCAGCTGGCGGACGACCTCCGGGCCCGGCTCTCCGGCTGGGACCTGGCGGGACTGCGCCGGATGGTGGTCGCCGCCTGCTCGCCCGCGGGCGAGGTCGACTACGTCACCTTCCGTCCGGACGCGACCGGGGCGCTCGTCGAGGACGAGCGCGTCCACGGCGTCCACCCGATGGTGTTCCGGCGACTCAACCTGTGGCGGCTGCGCGAGTTCGACGCGACCCGGCTGCCCGCGCCGCGCGGCGTCCTGCTGTTCGACTGCGTGGCGAAGACGAATCCGGACGACCGCCGCCTGGTGGCGATGGCCGAGGTCAACCAACTCGCCGCCGTCCGCGACGAGCACGGGCGGCTGATCGGACTGCCGCACGCCGAGCGGGCGGTGGAGAACTGCCTGGAGGCGATCCGGCGGACGCGCGCCGCCCGCGGCTCGGCCGGCAGCCGGCTCGACATGAACCACGTGTGGGTCTACGTGTGGCCGCAGATCGACCTCGACCTGCGCGACGTGATGGAGCTGCAGCACAAGATCACGCCGCTGTCGGACGGCACCGGCATCGAGGAGGTGCTGGCCGAGGGCACCTTCGTCCGCCCGGACGTGCCGCCGACGCGGCTGGCGATCCGGTTCCACGCCAAGCCCGGCTCGGGCGTGGCCGCGTCCGTCGAGCCGCCGCCCACCGAACCGCTGCACCCGCTGGACGACTACGCGGCCAAGGTGGTGCGCGCCCGCCGGCGCGGCCTGGTCTACCCCTACGAGCTGTCGGAGACCCTGGCCGGACCGGGTGGGACGCTGGTCGAGCTCGACCTCGAGGACGTGGCGCCGGGCGCGCCCGACCGGCTGGTCGCCGTGCAGCGTCCGCCCGGCCGGAACCGGGCGGGGATCATCGCCGCGAAGGTGACGACGCCCACGCCGCTGTACCCGGACGGGATCACCCGGATCGTCCTGTCCGGCGACCCGACGCGCGGGCTGGGCGCGGTCGCGGAGCCCGAGTGCCGCCGGATCATGGCCGCGCTCGACCTGGCGGACGAACTGGGCGTGCCCGTCGAGTGGTACACGCTCAGTTCCGGCGCCCGGATCTCGATGGACTCGGGCACCGAGAACATGGACTGGGTGGGCGCCGCCCTGCGCCGGATCGTGGAGTTCACCCAGGCCGGCGGCGAGATCAACGTCGTCGTGGCCGGCATCAACGTCGGCGCCCAGCCGTACTGGAACGCCGAGGCGACGATGCTGATGCACACCCGCGGCATCCTCGTGATGACGCCGGACTCGGCGATGGTGCTCACCGGCAAGCAGTCCCTGGACTTCTCCGGCGGCGTCTCGGCCGAGGACAACTTCGGCATCGGCGGCTACGACCGCGTGATGGGCCCCAACGGCCAGGCCCAGTACTGGGCACCCGACCTCGCCGGGGCCTTCGGGATCCTCATGCAGCACTACGAGCACACCTACGTGGTGCCGGGAGAAGGCGGGCCACGGCGCGCTTCCACGTCCGACCCGCTCGACCGGGACGTGTCGAACTTCCCGCACGACGTGCCGGGCAGCGAGTTCACCACGGTGGGCCAGATCTTCTCGCCGGCGTACAACCCCGACCGCAAGAAGGCCTTCGACATCCGGACGGTGATCGCGTCCGTCTGCGACGCCGACCACCCCCGGGTGGAGCGCTGGGCGGGCATGGCGGACGCCGACACCGCGGTGGTGATGGACGCCCGGATCGGCGGCTACCCGGTCGCGGTGCTCGGCATCGAGAGCACGCCGGTGCCGCGGGCAGGGTTCCCGCCCACGGACGGCCCCGACACCTGGACGGCGGGCACGCTGTTCCCGAAGTCGAGCAAGAAGGCCGCGCGGGCGATCAACGCGGCGTCCGGCAACCGGCCGCTGGTGGTGCTGGCGAACCTGTCCGGCTTCGACGGCTCGCCGGAGTCGATGCGCAACCTGCAGCTGGAATACGGCGCGGAGATCGGCCGGGCGATCGTGAACTTCCGCGGCCCGATCGTGTTCGTGGTGATCAGCCGGTACCACGGCGGCGCGTTCGTGGTGTTCAGCAAGCGGCTGAACCCGAACATGACCGTGCTGGCGATCGAGGGCTCGTTTGCGTCCGTGATCGGCGGCGCGCCCGCTGCGGCGGTGGTGTTCGCCGGGGATGTCGCCAAGCGGACGGCCGCCGACCCGCGGGTGGCTGAGCTCGAGGCCAAGCTGCGCACGGCGCGCACCCCCGACCGCGCCGGACTCCAGCTGGAGCTCGCGGACGTCCGGGCCGCCGTCCGGGCGGAGAAGATCAGCGAAGTGGCGGCCGAGTTCGACGGCGTCCACAACATCCACCGGGCCGTGCAGGTCGGATCGGTGGACCGCGTGATCAGCGCCGCCCGGTTGCGGCCGGAGATCATCGAGGCCATAGAGGCCCGCCTGGGCTGAGCCTTCGTCAAGCTCAGGCAACACCCCGTGGCTGAGCCCCCGGAATGCTGGCTGAGCTTGACGAAGCCCCGTCGAGGCCGGGATGACGGACCGGCCGCCGGCGACGACCAGCGCCGCTAAACTCCGCTTCAGTGGCCGAGGAGGAGTCGATGCCGATCACCAAGGTGCTGGTGGCCAATCGCGGCGAGATCGCCGTCCGAGTGATCCGCGCGGCGCGGGACGCCGGCCTGGGCAGCGTGGCCGTCTACGCCGACCCGGACGCGGGCTCGTTGTTCGTCAAGCTCGCGGACGAGTCCTTCGCGCTGAACGGCCTCACCCCGGCGGAGACCTACCTCGACATCGCGAAGATTCTTGCCGTCGCCGAGCGCTCGGGCGCGGACGCCGTCCACCCCGGCTACGGCTTCCTGGCCGAGAACGCGGGGTTCGCGCAGGCCGTGGTCGACGCCGGCCTGACCTGGATCGGTCCGCCGCCGGCCGCCATCGAGGCCCTCGGCGACAAGGTGCAGGCGCGGCACATCGCGGCGAAGGTCGGCGCGCCGCTGGTGCCCGGCACGGCCGACCCGGTGGCAGGCGCGGACGAAGTCGTGGCTTTCGCGACCGAGCACGGGCTGCCGATCGCGATCAAGGCCGCCTTCGGCGGTGGCGGTCGGGGGCTGAAGGTGGCGCGGACGCTGGAGGAGATCCCCGAACTGTTCGACTCGGCCACACGTGAAGCCGTTACGGCGTTCGGGCGCGGCGAGTGCTTCGTGGAGCGCTACCTCGACCGTCCGCGGCACGTGGAGACCCAGTGTCTGGCCGACACCCACGGCAACGTCGTGGTGGTCTCGACCAGGGACTGCTCGCTGCAGCGGCGCCACCAGAAGCTGGTCGAGGAGGCGCCGGCGCCCTTCCTCACCGAGGCGCAGCGGACGCGGCTGTACGACTCGTCGAAGGCGATCCTGCGGGAGGCCGGCTACGTGGGCGCGGGGACGTGTGAGTTCCTCGTCGGCCAGGACGGCACGATCTCGTTCCTCGAAGTGAACACGCGGTTGCAGGTCGAGCACCCGGTCTCGGAGGAGGTCACCGGGCTGGACCTGGTGCGGGAGATGTTCCGGATCGCCGACGGCGAGGAGCTGGGCTACGACGATCCGGCGGCGCGCGGGCACTCGATCGAGTTCCGGATCAACGCCGAGGACCCGGGCCGCTCGTTCATGCCGGCGCCCGGCACGCTGACGGCGTGGCAACCGCCGTCCGGACCGGGGGTGCGGGTGGACTCCGGCTATCTGACGGGCATGGCGGTGCCGGGGTCGTTCGACTCACTGGTGGCGAAGATCGTCGTCACCGGGGCGGACCGGGCACAGGCCATCCAGAGGTCGCGGCGCGCGCTGGCGGAGACGGTGCTGGACGGGATGCCGTCCGTGATCCCCTTCCACAAGGCGGTGCTGGAGGACCCGGCGTACGTCGCGGCCGACGGCGAGTTCGGCGTCCACACCCGCTGGATCGAGACCGAGTTCAGCACGCCGATCGAGCCGTACGTGGGCACGATGGGCGAGACCGGGCCGGCCGAGAGCAGCACGTACGTGGTCGAGGTGAACGGACGCCGGCTCGAGGTGCGGCTGCCCAGTTCGCTGGCGGCGCCCGCGGCGAAGCCGGCGACGGCCAAGCGGCCCACCCGCCGCAGCACAGGAGGTGCGCGGGCGAAGGCCCCGTCCTCGAACGAACTCACCGCGCCGATGCAGGGCACGATCGTCAAGGTCGCGGTCGTCGAGGGCGACGAGGTCGGCGAGGGTGACCTCGTGGTCGTGCTGGAAGCCATGAAGATGGAGCAACCGATCACCGCCCACCGCTCCGGCGTGGTCGCCCGCGTCGCCGCCGCCGTCGGCGACGCCGTCACCTCCGGGCAGGTTCTCCTGGAGATCGTCGACCCCTGAGCCCGCATCCACCGATCGAGCGCGTCCCGACAAGCTCGGCGAACGGTCTCGGTGAATCAGGGCTGAGCCCCGGGTCAGCTCCGCGGTGCCGGTGCTCGGGACGTCCGGTCGCGGCGCTTCCTGCCGACGAGCAGGAGCAGGCCGCCCGCGCCCAGCGCGACCAGGCCGCTGGCCGCGAGGAGCGGGAGTCCCGGGCTCACGCCGGTGGTGGCGAGATCGCCACCCGGTGAGGTGGTGTCCGCCGTGATCGTCAGGTCGGCGCTCGCCGTGTTGTTCGCCGCATCCGGATCCGGCGTGGACGCGGTCGCGCTGGCCGTGTTGGTGACCGTGCCGTCGCCGGCGTCGGGGTCGACCGCCGCCGTGACCATCGCCGTGCGGATCTCGCCCCGAGCCAGCGTCGGGTAGCTGCAGGTGACCTGCTGCCCGGTGATCACGCAGTCTCCGCCACTGACCGCCGTGGGCGTCAGGAGGGCGGGGAAGCTGTCGGACAGCACCACGTCGGCGGCCGATGACGGCCCGGTGTTGACGATGCTGAGGAAGAAGATCGCCGTCCGTCCGGCCCGGACCTCGGTGAACAGCGCGGTCTTGACGGTCACGACGTCGGCGGCGACGACGACCTGCGCGGTGACGGTGCCGGTGTTGTCGTCCGGGTCGGGGTCGGGGGTCGCACTGGTGGCGGCCGCGGTGTTGACCACGTCACCGGACGCGGAGGGATCGACGGTCACGTGCACCACGACCACCCAGGTGGCGCCTACGGCAAGGCTCGCGCGTTGGCAGGTGACGGTGTCACCGGAGGTGTTGCACGTACCGCCCGCCGGCATCACCGAGTCGACCGAGAGGCCCGCGGGAATCGCGTCGGTCACCTGCACCCCGGCCGCCGCCGACGGCCCGTCGTTCCGCACGCGGAGCACGTAGGTCGCGTGGCCTCCCGCCACGAGCACCCCGGGCAGGACGGCCTTCGCCGTCACGAGATCGGCGGACCCGGCGACCTCGGTCGCGGCGACGGCCGGCAGCCCGGTCGTGGCACCGAGCGTCGCCGAGGAGACCTGCGCCCGGTTGACCAGCGTGGTGCCGGCCGGGGTCGCCGGATCCACGGCGACCGTGATGGCGAACGTGGCGGACTCCTCGGGCGCGAGCGCGCCGATCCGGCACACCACCAGCGCGGGGGCCCGGGCCTGTGCTGCGCAGGTGACGCCGGTGCCGCCACCCGAGACGAAGCTGGTACCGGCCGGCAGGCGGTCCACGACGACGGTCGCCGCGGCCACGGAGGGGCCGGCGTTGGTGACGCTCAGCGAGTACGTGAGCCGCTCCCCCGCCACGACCGCCGCCGGCGCGGTCTTGGTGATCGTGAGGTCGGCCCGGGTGGCGACCGGGACCACGGCCACGGCGGTGTTGTTCGACGTGGTCGGGTCGTCGGGTGCGGTGACCGTGGCCACGTTTCGCAGCGTGCCGCGGGGCGTGTCCGGGTCGAGCGTGCCCGTCACGGTGACCGTCCACTCGTCGTCAGGGGCCAGGTCGTCCAGCGTGCAGTGCAGGTTGTTCGACAGACCCGAGTCGCAGGTTCCGGTCGACGCCGCGACCGCGGTCACCCGGACGGCCGCCGGGACCGCGTCGGCGAGCACCAGGTCGGTCGCCGGGCCCGGACCGGCGTTGCGGGCGGTGAGGGTGAAGGTCACCGCGCTGCCGGCCACGGCGGACGAGGGGGTGGCGGTCTTCGCCAGCGTGACGTCGGCGGCCGCGGTCACGTTCAGCCGGTGGGTGGCCTCGTCGTTGTCGGGCTCCGGGTCGTCGCCGTCGTGGCTGACCCGGGCGGTGTTGGGCAGTTGGCCGCCGGGGAAGTCGTCGGCCACCGTCGCGGTGATCCGCAGCTGCACCGAGTTCCCCGCCGCGACCGTGCCCAGCTGGAACCGCACGGTGCCGTCCGCCGCGCCGCAGGAACCCTGCGGGGTGGTGCAGGAGTCGTAGGTCAGGCCGTCCGGCAACTCGTCGGCGACCTCCGTCCCGGGCGCGTCGGACGGCCCGTGATTGGTGACCAGGAGGGTGTAGGTGACCTCGTCACCGTTCGTCACGGACGCCGGCGCGCCGGTCTTGGCGATCGCGAGGTCGGCGGAGTTCCCCGCGGTGAAGGTCGCCGTCGAGGTGTTGTTGTCGGGGTCCGGATCGTCGGTCGAGCTGGCCACGGTCGCGGTGTTGCCCACCGCGCCGGACGCCGAGGGCGCGAGGATCGCGTCGACGCTGACCGTGACGACTCCGCCGGCCGGAACGGTCCCGAAGTCGCAGGCGACGCTGCGGCCGGTGAGCGAGCAACTGCCAATGTCGGTGCCCACGGACGCGCCGGTCAGGCTGGCCGGGAGCTCGTCGGCGAGCGTCGCACCTTCGGCCGCAGCCGGCCCGGCGTTGCGAACCTCGATAATGTAGGCGACCGGCTCGCCGGCGACCGGATCATCCGGGGTCGCGGACTTGGTGACGGCGAGGTCCGCGGCTGCCGCCTCGACCTCCACGCGCGCCGAGGCGGTGTTGTTGGAGGGGTCGGAGTCGATGGTGGTGCTGGTTACCGCGGCGGCGTTGACCAGTTCCGTCCCGGTGAAGGACGGGTCGACCGTCGCCTCGATCGTGGCGGTGAAGGTCTGGCCGCTGGCCAGCGAGGAGCGCGAGCAGGACACGCCCGAGCCGGCGACCTCGCAGTCGGCGGCCGGGCTCACGGTCGCGTCCAGCAGCCCGTCCGGCAGCGTGTCGGACAGTTCGACGCCGGACGCGGTCGTCGGACCGGCGTTGGTCACGGTGAGGGTGTAGGTCACGGTGTCCCCGGGAGCGACGGTGGACGGGCTGGCCGACTTCGCCAGCTGCACGTCCGCGGCCGGACCGGCCGCCACCTCGCCGACGGAGTGGTTGTTGCCCCAGTCCGGGTCGCTGGAGCCGGTGGTCACGTCGGCGACACTAACCACCGAGTCGTCGCTGAGCACGGTCACCGTCAGGGTGATGGTGACCGTGGCACCGGCCGCGACGGTCCCGATCTGGCAGTTGTAGGTGGAGGTCAGGTGCGTGCAGGTGCCGCTGCTGGTCGTCAGCGACACGAACTCGGTGGTGGGCCCGTACTGGTTGAAGTTGCCGTTGACCTCGACGTTCACGCCCGAGCCCGGCCCGTTGTTGGTGACCACGATCGTCCAGGTGAGCTCGCCGCCGACGGCCGCGGGGCTGGGTGACCCGGTCTGGGTGATCTCCATGTCGGCCTGTTCGGCGGCAGCCGCGGGCACGGCGAACCAGCACAGCGCGAGCAGCGCTGCGACCAGCTGCACGAACACTCGCCGAACGGACATTCGCTGCTCCTCGGGGTTGCCCGGATCGTATCCGTCCGGCCCGACACCGGTCGCCCGTCCCGCGCCCCCGCGCGCCTGCGACAGAGCACAATTGCGTCCCCGAGCCTGAACTTCCCGTCGAGCCTGTCGAGCCCGCGCCCACCCACCGCTGGTCGAGCCCGTCCAGACCCAGCCCCGCATACCGCTGGTCGAGCCCGTCGAGACCCCACGCCCGAACCGGCTGTCAGACCCGCCTGTTTGGATAGGACCATGACGTTGAGCAGCGATCTCGTCCCGGCCGGTGAAGCCCTGGCCGGGATGGGCGCGCTGCTGGACCGGCTCAACCCCGACCGTAGCCGGGTCGACCCGAAGACGCGGCTGGCGTGGTTGCGGGCGGCTCGCTCCGTGCAGGCCAGGGTCACCGCCCTGACCGCTCAGCTGACCGGTGAGGCCGACCAGGCCAGGGCGGCCGAGGAGACGGCCGGAACCCCGTTGGCGTCGTGGCTGGGCATGGGCGAGAACCTGTCCCGCAAGGAAGCCGCCGGCACCCTGCGCCAGGCCCGCAGGCTCGCCCAGCACCGGCTGGTGGGCGAGGCGGCGGTGGCCGGCAGGCTGGGCACCAGCCGGGCCCGGGCGATCACCACCGTGCTGGACAATCTGGCACCCCAGCTGGACGACGCCCAGCAGGCCCGGGCCGAACAGGTCATGGTCGAACTGGCCGGCCACCTGGACGCCGACCAACTGTCCAGGGCCGCCGGCCAGGTCCTCGACGTGGTCGTGCCCGAGCGTGCCGCGGAGTCGCTGGAGGTCCACCTGCAGCGCCAGGCCGAACAGGCGCACCGGCAACGGTCGCTCCGGTTCTTCTTCGAAGGAGCCTCGGTCCGGTTCGACGGCTCCCTGCCCCGCCCCGCCGCCGAAGCCTGGATCGCCCAGCTGGACCACCATGCCGAACAAGCCCGCCGCACCGCGATCGAGCGTCGGGACCGTTGGCCGACACGTTGACCCCGGAACAGCGCCGCGCCGACGCACTGATCGCCCAGATCGGCCAACGCACCCAGTACGGCGGCGACAGCCCGTCAGCCCGGGTCCTGGTCATGCTCGACTACGACAGACTCGCCGCCGACGCCACCGCAGCAGGCGTGCTGCCGGACGGGCAGCAACTCTCCGCCGGCGAACTGCGCCGGCTGTGCTGCGACGCCGAAGTGATCCCGGTCGTCCTCGGCGGACCCTCCCAGGTGCTGGATGTGGGCCGGGCCGAACGACTGGTCACCCCTGAGATCCGGGCCGCGCTCATCGCCCGGGACGGCGGCTGCGTGTTCCCCGGCTGCGACGCCCCACCCAGCAGGTGCGAGGCCCACCACGTGCTGCCGTGGCACCTGGGCGGCCGCACCCACCTCAACGGGCTCGTGCTGCAATGCCACTCCCACCACCCCGTCCTGGAACCCGCAAAGCACGGCATCCGCGACCAGTGGCACGTCCGCATCGCCCCCGACGGACTGCCCGAGTTCCTCCCGCCCAGACGGCTCGACCCGGAACAGAAACCACTGCGACACACCAGGCACCAACACCCACCCAGCCACACCCCCTGAACCCCCACGGGGGCAGTCCGTCACGCCCACGGCATGAGCCCCCGGCATCCGCCGGAGATCACGCCTCCCCGGACTCGCTCGTCGAGCCTGTCGAGACGCCCGGCCACGGGTCTCGACAAGCTCGACCAGCGATGGGTGAGACCTCAGACCGCGGGGATCCCGGCATCCGCCGGGATGACAGGCGTGCGCGACGCCCGTCCCGTCCGCTGACCCTTCGTGACACTCGCTGGCGCTCGCTCCTCAGGGACCGGTGGGGAGCGCGTCCAACCCCACCACCGCCATCCCGACCCCGATCCAGGACCACCCGACCGGCCCGGGCGGTGATCGGTCGTCGAGCCTGTTGAGACGCCCGGCCACGGGTCTCGACAAGCTCGACCAGCGATGGGTGAGACCTCAGACCGCGGGGATCCCGGCATCCGCCGGGATGACAGGCGTGCGCGACGCCCGTCCCGTCCGCTGACCCTTCGTGACACTCGCTGGCGCTCGCTCCTCAGGGACCGGTGGGGAGCGCGTCCAACCCCACCACCGCCATCCCGACCCCGATCCAGGACCACCCGACCGGCCCGGGCGGTGATCGGTCGTCGAGCCTGTCGAGACGCCCGACGATGGGTTCGCGGGATCTGGGGTTCCGCGCCGTCCTGCTATCCGGGGAAGTCAGGCGTCCGCGGCGACCAGGGCGGCGGCGAGGGTTGCGTTCCTGGCGGCGAAGGGTCGCCACTCCGACGGGGTCTGGCTCGCGGCGCGCTCACCGGCGTCCTGGGGTGTCCGGCGTGCCGTCCAGTGGTCGAGGCGGTCGGACAAGCCCCGCAGGGTGACCAGTACGCCGTCCGCCCAGCCCGAGACGACGAGGCCTGGCGCGCAGCCGGCGACGCGCTGGGGTGACGCCAGCCATGCGACGGCAGCCACCTCCGCCTGCACCTGGGCTGCCGTCTCGAAGGCCAGGTGCGCCACGGCCCGGTCGCGCGCGACGACCAGCAGGTCGTGCAGTTCAGCGACCGCAGGAGACTCGCGCCGCAGCACCGCGCGAAGGCGGTCCGCGAACCGATCCCGGTCGCCCGGTCCCACCGCACGGGCCTCTGCCAGCGACCGGTCGGCGACGCCCAGACGCGACCCGGTCAGCGGCAGCGGCCAGGCCCGCAGCAGCGCGCTGCGAGCGAGGGCCAGGCGCTCGACCCCCAGGTACGGGCCGAACGCGCCGCACGGCACCTCCGGTCCGTCGACGACCAGGTCGAGGCCCGGCCGGCCGGCGTCGGCGCGCACCGCCAGCCAGCCGACCAGTTCCAGACCTCCGCGCACCCGGTTCCACCGCGGCAGCGAGCGCTCCAGCAGATTCCGCTCCAGCCAGGCGGCCTCATGACCGGACGCGCACACCAGCGCCTCCACCCGCGCCACCTGCGGCACCATCCGGCGCAGGTGCGGACGGTCGGCCAGATCACCCGCGTACGAGCGGACGCGAGCGCGCAACTCGGTCGCCCGGCCGACGTAGATCACCCGGTCCCGGTCGTCACGGAACCGGTAGACGCCGGGCTCCGCGGGCAACACCGCCGCCGCCCGCCGCAACACCGGCGCCCCTCGCACCCCAGCATGAAAGCACTCCACAGGGCCATCTGCACCATGCAGCACCGCAGGCCACGCAGACGAATCTCGGCGAAAATGCGTAAGGTCCCGCGCCGGGGTTGCACATTGGCCCCGACATTCGCTAGCTTTGCATTTGTCGCCGAACCAGGAAAGGAGGCCGGCCCGTGATGATCACCACGAACGCCGATACGGGCGCCGTGCGCGCGCCCGCAGATGCCGGCTTCGTCGGCGCCTTCACTGTCCTGAACGGCTAGCGGTTACCCGCCGCCACCGCGCTCGACGGTGGCGTCCGACAAGGCCCACCACCTACGCAGCACGACTGCGTCGCCAACCCGCGTCATTCCCACGGGGCTTATTCCTGCCCTGAATGCGCGGTGCATTCAGCACGCTGATTTCAGCGACCCATTTTTCAGAAAGAACACCACAATGAACACTTCACTCCTGCACGCCGTCGAGCAGTCGCGGCCGAGCACCCTGGCCCCACCGGGCCTGCTCGACCGGATCGCACTGCGTGTCGGCATCACCCTGATCGGTTGGGTCGACCGTTCCGAGCAGGTGCGCGCGCAGCGCGTCGCCACCCGCCGCCAGCAGGCGCTGCGCGACCGTGCCCGCGCCGAGCTCCACCGTGAGCTGGAGCGCGAGCGACTGCGCTGGGACAGCATGCTGCTGTTCCGGAGCCTGCAGTGACCGACTCAGCACACCGACCACCGGCGACACCCAGGGGTCCCGGGCCCGACGAGGGCTCGGGACCTCTGTCCGTCCGTCAGCCCGGCACGCCGACCGGACGAACGACCTCGGCCCGCGCCAGCCGCCCGTCCGCGCCCGTGACCCGATGCACCGGACCGACGAGCCGGAGTGCCGCCTCGGTCTCGCGGGTCCGGCAGTCCGGCCCCACCCAGAGTTCGATCGCTCCCGGCTCGACCATCCTGACCAGGTCCCGGCCCGAGAACGCCAGCCGCCCCGCCGGCACCACGAAGCGCACCACCGCCGTCTCCCCCGCGGCCAGGTCCACCCGCTGGTAGGCCAGCAGCTGGGCCAGCGGACGGGTCACCGACGCCACCGGGTCGCGCCCGTACAGCTGGACGAGGTCCGTGCCCGCCCTCGAACCGGTGTTCGTCACCCGGACGGTCGCGGTGACGCAGCCGGACGTGGCCACCTCCGGCTCCACCTCGAGATCCTCGCGGGCGAAGGTCGTGTAGCTCAGCCCGTGGCCGAACGCCAGCGGCGGCGTGTTGTCCAGCCGGGTGACCTCGGTCGGACCCCCGAGGCGCGGGTGCAGGTAGGAGTAGGGCATCGCGCCGGCCGAGCGGGGCAGCGAGATCGGCAGGTGGCCGGACGGACACACCCGTCCCGACAGCACTCCTGCCACCGCCGGTCCGCCCTCCTCGCCGGGGAAGAACGCCTGCACCACAGCGGCGCACGAGTCCAGCGCCCAGCCGACCGCGTACGGCCGGCCGGTCAGCAGCACCAGGACGGTCGGGGTGCCGGTGCCGGCCACGGCCTCCACCAGCTCGCGCTGCACGCCCGGCAGTTCCAGGTCATCGCTGTCGTTGCCCTCTCCGGAGGTGCCGCGGCCGAACAGCCCGGCCTGGTCGCCCACCACCAGCACCGCGATGTCGGCGGCCGTCGCGGCGGCCACCGCGTCCGCGAAGCCGGAGCGGTCGGGACCTTCCACCGCACAGCCGGCCGCGTAGGTGATCAGCGCCTCCGGCAGCTCCGCGCGCAGGGACGCGAGCACGGTCGGCACCTCGATGCCCGGATCGGACCCCGGGTGGTGGGCGAGCACATGGTTGATGAACGAGTAGCAGCCGAACATCGCCTCGCCGCGGTCCGCGTTGGGTCCGAGCACCGCGATCGAGCGTGGCGCCGCGCCGGCCTCCCCGCGCAGCGGCAGCACACCGGAGTTCGCCAGCAGCACCACCGACTCCTCGGCGAGCCGACGCGCCAGTGCGCGGTGCTCGGGCGGGTCGAGCACCGGCTCGGCCGCGGTGTCCGGGACGGCGAACGACTCGTCGAGCAGCCGCACCTGTTCCTTCTGCCGCAGCACCCGCCGGACCGCGCGATCCACCAGGTCGATCGGCACCGCGCCCGACTCGACCGCGCGCCGCAGGGGCTCCAGGTAGGCGTCCCCGGTGGGCAGTTCGACGTCGACACCGGCGGCCAGCGCGAGGGCCGCCGCCTCGGCGAGGTCGCCCGCCACGCCGTGCAGCTTGTGCAGGAATGCGACGCCGAAGTAGTCGGCGACGAGGGTGCCGTCGAAGCCCCACCGCTCGCGCAGCACGCCGGTGAGCAGCTCAGGGTCGGCGGCCACGGGCACGCCGTCGATCTCGGCGTACGAGTGCATCACCGAGCCCGCGCCGCCGTCCCGCAGCGCCATTTCGAACGGCGGCAGGATGACGTCGGCCAGCTCCCGCGGGCCGGCGTGGACGGGCGCGAGGTTGCGGCCGGCCCGGGAGTTCGAGTACCCGGCGAAGTGCTTGAGCGTGGCCACCACCCCGGCCGACTGCAGGCCGCGGACGTAGCTGGCGCCGATCGTGCCGACGACGTACGGGTCCTCGGAGATGCACTCCTCCACCCGTCCCCAGCGCACGTCCCGGACCACGTCCAGCACCGGCGCCAGGCCCTGGTGGACGCCGAGCGAGCGCATCGTCGTCCCGATCGCCGCGCCCATCCGCTCGACCAGTTCCGGGTCGAACGACGCGCCCCAGGCCGGCGGCACCGGGAAGGTCGTCGCCTGCCAGGCGGCGAGTCCGGTGAGGCACTCCTCGTGCACGATCGCCGGAATGCCCGGACGGGTGTCCTCGACCAGCCGGCGCTGCGCCTCACGCAGCCAGGCGCGACGCTCCGCGGGATCGACCGGGCGCGTCCCGTACACCCTGGTGAAGTGGCCCAGCCCGTCGGCGGTGGCGTCCGCCAGCGCGTTCGATGTCGCCATCTCGCCGGCCATCGGCGCGACCGTGTCGCCGCCGAAGTCCACCCAGAAGCCGACCAGCTGGGCGAGCTTCTCGGGCAGGCTGAGCCCGGCCAGGATCCGCTCGACCCGGTTCCTGGCCGGCGGTTCCGGGACCGCCCCGGCACGCTCGACGTGTTCGCTCACAACTGGTTCCTCACTGGTTGGTCAGGTGGTTGGGTCAGCCCTTCACGGCGCCCTGCAGGCCGTTGACGATGTGCTTCTGCATGGCGAGGAAGAACACCAGGGCGGGGATCATCGCGACGGTCGTGAAGGCGAGCACGCCGGCCGTGTCCACGGCGTGCTCGGTGGAGAAATCGGCCACTCCGAGCGGCAGTGTCTTGGCCGTCGGCTGGTTCAGCACCAGCAGCGGCAGCAGGTAGGCGTTCCACGAGCCGACGAACGCCAGCACCCCGACCGTGACCAGGCCCGGCATGGACAGCGGCAGCAGGATCCGCCAGAAGAAGCCCACCCGGGTGGTGCCGTCGATCAGCGCGGCCTCCTCGAGCTCGGTCGGGAAGGCCATCAGGAACGGTCGCAGGATCACGATCGTCACCGGCAGCGCGAACGCGGCCTGCGGCAGCGCCACGCCCCAGAATGTGTTCACCAGCTGCAGGTCCCGGACCATCAGGAACAGCGGCACGATGGCCACGGCGATCGGGAACATCAGCCCGAGCGTGAACACCGAGAACAGCAGTTCGCGGCCGCGGAACCGGTACCGCGCGAGCGGGTACGCCGCCATCACCCCGAGCACCACGACGACGGCGGTGGTGATCACCGCGATCATCGTCGAGTTCAGCGCGTAGCGCCAGAACATGCCGGACGTGAGCACGTTCGCGTAGTTGTCCAGCACCCACGGGTTGGGCAGGCTGACCGGGTTCGCGGCCAGCTGGCCGTTCGTCCGGAAGCCGCTGAGCACCGCGTACAGCACCGGCCCGAGGGTGAGCGCGACGACCACCAGCGCCACCCCGTACACCACGAGGTTGGCCCTGCGTCCCTTGGCCGAGAACGGGGACAGACCCCTTTTCCGCCACTCCGGCGTCATCGCCCGACCCCCTTCGGCTTCGGCTCGGCAAGGTTGTCCCGCCGCAGGATGAACACCTGGTACAGCGACGCCACCGCGATCGAGATCACGAACAGGATCACCGCGACCGCCGAGGCGTAGCCGTACAGCGTCCGCCGCGAACCCTGGGTGATCATGTAGATCGCCATGGTCATCGTGGAGTTGACGGGGCCGCCGCGGGTGAGGATCCAGATCATGTCGAACACCTGCAGCGAGCCGATGATCGACAGGAACGCCCACGTGCGCATCGTCGGTCCCAGCAGCGGGACCGCGATCCGCCGCTGGATCTGCCACCAGGACGCGCCGTCGATCTGGGCGGCCTCGTACAGGTCCTCGGGGACGCCCTGCAGCCCGGCGAGGAACAGGATGATCGCCTGGCCGAGGTATTTCCAGGTGAGCACGAGGAACACCGTGCCGAGCGCCACGTTCGGGTCGCCCAGCCAGAGCTGGACGAGCGAGCCGAGGCCGAGCGTCCGCAGCAGCGCGTCGGCGACCCCGTCCGGCTGCAGGAGCATCAGCCAGATCACGCCGGCGACCACCTCCGCGAGCACGTACGGGACGAAGACGACCACCCGCAGCAGCGCCCGTCCCCGGATGTTGCGGTTCAGCAGCAGCGCGATCCCCAGGCCGAGCGGCAGCTGCACGAGGATCGACAGTCCCGCGATGATGAAGTTGTTCGCGATCGCACCGCGGAACACCTCGTCCGACAGCGCGTTGACGTAGTTCTGCAGGCCGACGAAGTTCTTCAGCGGGCCCAGGCCGTTCCACTTGAACATCGAGTACCGCGCCGCCTGGACGATCGGCACCACCACGAACAGTGCGAACAGCACCAGCGCCGGCCCGACGAACAGGGCGATCTCCGCCCACTTGCGGCCCTCGCCGCCGGCCCGGCCGCCCCGGCCGGCCCGGGCGGGGGCCGGCGAGGTGGCCGGGACGAGTTCCCCGACCTCGGGTTGTGCACTCGTGCTCACGACCACCTCGCCTGTTCCGCTGCCGTCACCTGTTCGTCCGCCCGGACGTCACTCGTTCGCCGCCGCCTTGGTCATGGCGTCCACGACCTGCTGTGACGTGCCCTTGCCGGCGAAGATGTTCACGATCGCCGGGTTCATCGCACCGGAGATGTTCTCACCGAGCGCGGTGTCGAAGTAGAGCTGCACGAACGGTGCCGCGTCCCGCGTCTTCAGCAGGTCGGAGAGCACCGGATCGGAGACCGAGCCGGACGCGGCCGGGTTGGTCGGCAGGCCCATGTCGTTCTTCCCGAAGCCCTGCTGCACCTCGTCGCTGAGCAGGTAGGAGATGAAGTCGACGCAGGCGTCGGGCGCGTCCTTCGAGCAGGCCCAGGCGTCGCCGCCGCCGATCGCAGCCGCGGGATCACCCGCACCGCCCTCGACCGCGGGGAACGGGAACCAGCCGGTGTCGTCGCCGAGGCCCTTCTTGTCCTCGGTGAGTCCCTGCATAACGCCGGGCTCCCAGTGGCCCATGAGCTCCATCGCAGCCTTGCCGTTGGCGAGCAGGCCGGACGCGCTGGCCGCACCCTCCTGCGCCGGGGTGTTCAGGAAGCCCTTGTTGAACGGCTCCGCCGCCACGATCTTCTTCAGGGTGTCACCGGCCGCGACGAAGCACGGGTCGGTGAAGACCTTGTCCGCCAGTGACTTCACCAGCACGTCCTGCGAGCACTGCCGCAGCGCGAGGTAGTACCACCAGTGGGCGGCCGGCCACAGGTCGCGGGCGCCGAGGGCGATCGGCTGGATGCCGGCGGCCTTCAGCTTGTCCGATGCGGCCAGCAGCTGATCGACGGTGGTCGGCAGCTCGGTGATGCCGGCCTTGGCGAACAGCGACTTGTTGTACCAGATGCCCACGATGCCCATCGAGAACGGCAGCGCGTACACGCGGTCCTCGACGGAGAAGCCGGGGGTGTAGGCCTTGATGGTGCCGATCGCGTCGGCGGCGCCGTCCGTGAGGTCCTTGGTCAGCCCGGCCGCCACGTGCGCCGCGAGCTCACCGCCGCCGCGCTCCATGTAGACGTCCGGTGCGCCGGTGCCGCTCTGCCAGGCGTTGTTCAGCTTGGTCAGCATGTCCTGGTGGGCCATCGCCTCGATCTTGATGGTCACGCCCGGGTGCGCGGTCTGGTAGTCGGCCGCCACCTTCTCGTAGTAGCTCTTGCCGGGGTCGTTGTTCGAGTTGTGCCACCACGTCAGCGTCACCGCTTCCTGGCTCGCTCCGGGCGACGAGCTCGTCGTCGCCGCTCCCCCGCCCGTGCCACAGGCAGCCAGCAGACTACCCGCCGCCACCAGCGCCACAGCCCATACCGGCTTGCGCCATGTCTTCATCCCGGCCCGTCCTTCCGTCGTCCTTGACCATCGGTAGCACGAGTTTTGCAGCGGCCCGCAACAAATGTCAATCGATATCGATAACGTTATCCAAACCGTTATCGAGGTACGCTGACGCCCGTGGACCAGCCCCGGAACGCGACGATCGTCGACGTCGCGCGCACCGCGGGAGTGTCGGTGTCCACGGTGTCGAAGGTGATCAACGACCGGTACGGGGTGGCCGCGCGGACGGCGAGCCGCGTCCGGGACGTGATCGCCCAGCTCGGCTACGAGTCCAGCCTGGTCGCGCGCAGCCTCCGGTCCCACCGGACGGGGGTGCTCGGCGTGCTCGTCGCGGAGTTCGAACCGTTCAGCACCGAACTGCTCAAGGGCCTGTCGCACGCGGCGCGGGACAGCGGCTACGAGCTGCTCGCCCACTCCGGCGGCAGCGGCCCGCACGGCCACGCCGGCTGGGAGCGACGCTCACTCGCCCGGCTCAGCGGGACGCTGATCGACGGCGCGATCCTGGTCACCCCCACCGTGTCCGAGTGGGACCAGCGCATCCCGGTGGTGGCGATCGACCCGCACACCGGCGGCTCCGACCCGCCGACCGTGGACTCGGACAACCTCGGCGGCGCCCGGACGGCCGTGGAGCACCTGCTGGGGCTGGGCCACCGGCGGATCGGCTTCCTCGCCGGCCGTCCGGATCTCCTCTCCGCGCAGCTGCGCGAGCAGGGCTACCGGCAGGCTCTGGCCGCGGCCGGGATCGCCGTCGACGACTCACTGGTGCGGGTCGGCGGCTTCCGGGCCGAGACGGCGACCGTGCCCGCGCGGGAACTGCTCGACCGTCCCGACCGGCCGACGGCGGTGTTCGCGGCCAACGACCTGACCGCGATCCGGACGATCGAGGTCGCGCGGGAGCTCGGCCTCGACGTACCCCGCGACCTGTCGGTGATCGGCTTCGACGACGTCCCCGAAGCCAGCCAGTACGAGATCCCGCTGACCACGATCGCCCAGCCGCTGCACGAGATGGGCGAGCGGGCCATGCAGTTGCTGCTGGACCTGCTCGAGGGACGCGACGTCCCCCGGCGGCACATCACCCTGGACACCCGCCTGGTCGTCCGCGCGTCCACCAGCCGTCCGGGGCCCGACTCCGCGCGCCGCGGTCAGTAGGTGATGACCTGCTCGCTGGAGTGGCCGTGCAGCCGCCGGGCAGCCTCGGCGAGCGAACCGGAGAGCGACGGGTAGACCGTGAAGGTCTCGGCGAGCTGGTCGACGGTGAGCTTGTTGCGCACGGCGAGCGACACCGGGTGGATCAGTTCGGACGCGGACGGCGCCACCACCACGCCCCCGACCACGATGCCGGTGGTGGGCAAGCAGAAGATCTTCACGAAGCCGTCGTGCAGGGCCTGCATCTTGGCCCGGGCGTTGCCGCGCAGCGGCAGCATCATGGTCAGCCCGCGGATCGCCCCGGTGTCGATGTCGGTCTGGGTGCAGCCGACGGACGCGATCTCCGGCGCGGTGAACACGTTCGACGACACCGTCCGCATGTCCAGCGGCGCGACGGAGTCGCCGAGGGAGTGCCACATCGCGATCCGGCCCTGCATGGCGGCCACGCTGGCCAGGGCGAACACCGGCGTGCAGTCCCCGGCCGCATAGACGCCGCGCGCGCTCGTCCGCGAGACGCGGTCGACCTCGATGTGGCCGGACGCGGTCAGCCGCACCCCCGCCTCCTCCAGCCCGATGTGCGCGGTGTTGGGGATGGCGCCGACGGCCATCAGGCAGTGCGAGCCGACCACCTCGCCGCCGTCGGCGAGCCGCACGACCACCTGGTCGCCGAAGCGCTCCGCGGACACGGCGCGGGCGCCGTTGAGCACGGTCATGCCGCTGTTCTCGAACACTTGCTGGATCACCCGGGCGGCGTCGTCGTCGTGGCCGGGCAGCACCTGGTGCCGC
>DAINOM010000029.1:0-3176 GCA_036735445.1 Propionicimonas sp. | reverse complement strand
GGAGACCAGCGTGACCGGCACGCCGAGCGCGGTGTAGGCGCTGGCGAACTCGGCACCGGTGACGCCGGAGCCGACGACGATCAGGTGCTCCGGCACCTGGGCGAGGTCGTAGATCTGGGACCAGGTGAAGATCCGTTCGCCGTCCGGCTTCGCGGCGTCCAGCTCGCGCGGGTGCGCCCCCGTGGCCACCAGGACGATGTCCGCGGGAAGATCCTCCTCGCCGTCCGCGGTCTGGGCGATCACGCGCTGCGGCCCGTCCAGGCGGCCGGTGCCGTTGATGATCCGCACGCCCTCGCCGCGCAGCCGCTCGGCGATGTCCGCGGACTGCGACAGCGCCAGTTGCCGAATCCGGGCGTGCACGCGGCCCAGGTCGACCCCGACGGCCGCGCCAACCCTGCGGTCATCGCCGGTCAGGTACAGCCCGAGCTCCTCCGCGCTGCGGATCTTCGCCATCACCTCGGCCGCCGCGATCAGCGTCTTGGACGGGACGACGTCCGTCAGCACGGCCGAGCCGCCGACACCGCGCCGCTCGACCAGCGTCACCCGTCCGCCCAGTTGGCGGGCCACCAGCGCCGCCTCGTAGCCGCCAGGCCCTCCGCCGATGATCACCACGTCCGTCACACCCGGATTCTCCCACGCCTCGCCCTCGGGGACGGTTCCTTACTCGGTCCACCCACCTCGCTGGGACGGGTCCTCGCCCAGTCCCACCTCGGGGACGGTTCCTTACTCGGTCCACCCACCCCCGGGGACGGTTCCCTACCGAGCCCGCCGCGGTGTGGACCGAGTAAGGAACCGTCCCCGGTTTGGGTCGGGCGCGGCAGTCGGGGACCCGGCGGGACGCGGCAGTAGGCTCGGGCGGTGGTCTCCCGAGTCGTCCTGCCCGCGGTCGCCCTCGCCGGGGTGCTGCTGAGCGTCGCGATGGTGCTGCTCGGGCTGCCGGAGGCGACGCCGGCGCAGTCGGTGCTGCTCGAACTCTCCTCGCTGCCGCTGTCGGTATCTGTCGCGGTGGGAGTGGTGATGCTGCACCGGCGCGCGTCCCGGCCGGTCGGCCGCCGCTCGCGGGCCGTCCTGTCCGGCGGTGGCGCTGCGGTCGCATTCGGCCTCGTGCTGATGGCCTGGGCCTACCTGGTCGGGCCACGGGACCTCGTCCACGCCGGACAGCTGCTGGTATGGCTGGGCCTGCTGGCCGCGATCCTGGTGATGCTGCGGCGCCAGCCCCGGCGCCGGCTGACCCGGTTCTCCCTGGTTCCGGACGAGGAATCGGACGAGGCCGACGACGCTCCGGCTGACCCGGAGCGGGACCCGTCGTTATAGTCATCGGGTGACCGCGCAGAACGATCCCAGAGCCCTCGCCGCAGAGGCCGCCGCAGCCCTCACCCAACGACTCGGAGTCCCGTCCATCGACCTTGCCCTCGTGCTCGGCTCGGGGTGGTCCGGCGCGTCCTCCGGCCTCGGCGAACCGATCGCCGAATGCCTGCTGGAGGAGCTTCCCGGCTTCGCCAAGCCGGTGGTGGCCGGCCACGGCGGGGCACTCAAGCTGATCCGCACCGGGGCCGGCAAGGTGGCGGCGCTGTTCACCGGCCGCACCCACTTCTACGAGGGACGGGGCGTCGCGGCCGTCGTCCACGGCGTCCGGACGGCAGCAGCGGCCGGCGCGAGGACGATCGTGCTCACCAACGGCTGCGGCGGCCTGCACGTCGAGTGGGCGCCGGGCACGCCGGTGCTGATCCGCGACCACATCAACCTGACCGGCGCCACCCCGCTGGAGGGCGCCACCTTCATCGACCTCACCGAGGCCTACTCGTCCCGGCTGCGCGCGCTCGCGCACGAGGTCGACCCCACGCTGGCCGAGGGTGTCTACGTCCAGTTCCGCGGACCGCAGTACGAGACGCCGGCCGAGGTGCAGATGGCGAAGGTCCTCGGCGGCGACCTGGTCGGCATGTCGACGACGCTGGAGACCATCGCCGCCCGGGAGGCCGGCCTGGAGGTGCTGGGCATCTCGCTGGTCACCAATCCGGGCGCCGGCATCTCGCCGACCCCGCTGGAGCACGCCGAGGTGATCGCGGCCGGCAAGGCTGCCGAGCCGCGGCTGCGCGGCCTGCTGTCCGGCCTGCTGGACCGGCTGTAGGGAGTGGCCGTGATCACTGACGCACTCCGCGCCCAGGTGCTGGCCTGGCGTGAGCAGGACCCGGACGTGGCCACCGCGGCGGCCCTGGACGAGCTGCTGTCCCGCGCCGACGGTGGCGATGACGCCGCGGCGGCGGAGCTGACCGACGCGTTCGCCGGGCCGTTGGCGTTCGGCACGGCCGGGCTGCGGGGGCCGCTGGGTCCCGGGCCGGCGCGGATGAACCGGGTGGTGGTGAGCCAGGCCGCGGCCGGGCTGGCGGCGCACCTGCTGTCGCTGGGCCTCGAGGGTGGCCGGGTGATCGTCGGCTTCGATGCCCGCTACAACTCCGAGGTGTTCGCCGCGGACACCGCGGAGATCCTGGCCGGTGCCGGGTTGTTGCCGCTGCTCTGCTCGCGGCCGCTGCCGACCCCGGTGGTGGCGTTCGGGATCCGGCACTTCGAGTGCGCGGCCGGGGTGGTCGTCACCGCGTCCCACAACCCGCCGCAGGACAACGGCTACAAGGTGTACCTGGGTGACGGCTCCCAGATCGTGCCGCCGTCCGACGCGCAGATCGCCGCGCGGATCGCGGAGGTCGCGGCCCGTCCGCTGGCCGACATCGCCCGCAGCGACGACTACCCGCTGGTCGGCGACGAACTGGTGGACGCCTACGTCGCCCGGGCCGCATCACTGGTGCCGGCCGACGCGCCGCGGGAGGTGACCTGGGTGTACACCGCCATGCACGGGGTGGGCGCGGCCGTGGTCGACCGGGTGGTCGGCGCCTGCGGGTTCGGAGAACCGCACCGGGTGACCGAGCAGATCGCGCCGGATCCGGCGTTCCCGACCGTCCCGTTCCCGAACCCTGAGGAGCCGGGTGCGATCGACCTCGCGCTCGCCCTGGCCCGGCAGGTGGGCGCGGACGTGGCCATCGCCAACGACCCGGATGCCGACCGGTGTGCCGCCGCGGCCGTGATCGACGGGCAGTGGCGGATGCTGACCGGCGACGAGCTGGGGGTGCTGCTGGCCGACGACCTGCTGCGCCGCGGGGTGACCGGGACGTACGCGTGCTCGG
>DAINOM010000028.1:0-27956 GCA_036735445.1 Propionicimonas sp. | reverse complement strand
GATCTCCAGGCTCGCGGGGTTGCGGGAGGCGAGGTTCTGCATCAGGTAGGTCAGCGTCAGGCCGGTGTCGATGATGTCCTCCACCACCAGCACGTGGCGGCCGACCAGGTCGGTGGACAGGTCCTTCAGGATCCGCACCACGCCGGACGACTGCGTCCCCATGCCGTAGGACGAGATCGCCATCCAGTCCATCGCACAGTCGATGTGCAGGGCGCGGGACAGGTCGGCCATCACCATGACCGCGCCGTTCAGCACGCCGACCAACAGCGGGTTCTTGCCCTGGTAGTCGCGGTCGATCTGGGCGGCCACCTCGGCCAGCCGGGCCTCGATGTCGGCCCGGGAGTAGAGGACGGTCGTGAGGTCACCGGTGATGTCAGCGGAATCCACGCGGTGACCTTACCCCGCTGTCGGCCCCGACGCCGCCCCGGGCCGCGGCTGCGGACGGCCCACCAGCCGGCCGTCCCGGCGCACGATCCGGACGCCGGGCACGTCGGCCCAGCGCTGCCCGTGCCAGTCGGTGGCCAGCGCCGCGACCGTGGCCACGTGGCCGGCCGAGAGGTCGTAGGCGCCGAGCGTCCGCAGCCAGGCCAGCAGCACCCGTCCGCGCAGGGCGGAGGGCATCGCGGCGAGGCGGTCGCCGTCGAGACCCAAGCCCGGATCGTCGGCCGGAACGACCCTGTCGAGTTCGGCGGCAGCCAGCTCGTCCAGCAGGTCGGCGTCGGCCCGGAGCAGGTCGGCCGTTCGGGCCAGCGCCTCGGCCACGCCCGGTCCGAGCTCGGCCTCCAGCAGCGGGAGCACCCGCTCGCGCACCCGGACCCTGGCGAACCGCGGCTCCCCGTTGTGCGGGTCGGTCCACGGCTCCAGCCCGAGCTCGGCGCAGGCCTGCCGGGTGGTCGCGGCCCGCACGCCCAGCAGCGGACGGACGAACCGGTCCCGGCACGGCGGCATGCCGGCCAGCGACCGCGCACCGGAGCCGCGGGCCAGCCCGAGCAGCACGGTCTCCGCCTGGTCGTCGAGGGTGTGGCCCAACAGCACCACCTCACCCGCGGTCGCGGCTGCCGAGAGAGCGGCGTAGCGGGCGTCCCGCGCGGCCGCCTCGACGCCCGACCCGTCCGGGCGGACCACCACCCGAAGCACGTCCGCGGGCAGGCCGAGGGCGGTGAGCTGGGCGACCACGGCGGCCGCGACCGCGGCCGAGCCGGGCTGCAGCCCGTGGTCGACCACGGCGGCACGCACGCAGAACCCGGTGCGGCGCCCGACCACGGCCGTGGCCGCGGCGAGCGCGAGCGAGTCCGGTCCGCCGGAGCAGGCGACGAGCGCGGGGCCGGTGAGCACGGCCTCGACGGCGCGGACGACCTCGAGCGTGGCCGGCCCGAGCGCCCGCCGGGCCATCAGATCCGGTGCAGCCAGAGCTGCGGGTCGTGGATCTCAGCCAGGGTCGGCAGCATGCCCGGCGCCTCGAAGGCACGGTTCAGCGTCGCCACGCCGGCCGCGTCGATCACCATCCGGCAGAAGCCCGCGCCGTCCCGGTACTGCTCACGCTTGAGGTCGAAGCCCAGCAGCCGGCGCAGCCAGGCGTCCCAGCCCTGCTGGTCGCGGCGGGCCTCGAACGCCGTCCGGATGGTCGAGTAGGTCGGCACGACCTGGCTGCCGACCCGGTCCATCATCACGTCGGCGTGCCCTTCCATCAGCGACATCACGGCCGTGACCTGGTCGAACGCCTCGCGCTGCGCCGGGTTGCTGATCAGGTCGCGGACACTGGCCGGGCGGCCGGCGCGCGGCCAGCCGAACTGCAGCTCGTCGCCGGCCAGCAGTTCGCCGAACAGGCTGAGCAGGTGGCCACGCAGCCACGGCGCCTCGCCGAACTGGAACCGATGCGTCTCCTCGTGCAGGCACACCCACAGCCGGAAGTCGGACGGACGGACGCCGAGCTGGCGCTCGACAGCCACCACGTTCGGTGCGACCAGCAGCAGCCGGGGGGCGGCGACGAACGGGTCGAACTGGCCGAGGATCCGGTTGGCGATGACGGCGAACACCACGCCGGCCTGCGCACCGAGCGTCCGTGCCCTGGCCACGCCGAGGGCCGAGTCGGGACGTGGTTCGCCAAGGCCGGAGAGCATCGCCTCCGCCGACTGCGCGACCGCGCTCACCCAGCTGGGCCGGTCGACCACCAGCACATCGGCGGGCGCGGGCCGGTCGAGCAGCGTCACCTCCGCGACGTGGCCGGTGGCTCGCTCCGCCGCCTCGCGCAACTCGGCCACGACGTCGGCGATCGCCGCCGGGCCCAGCTCGGGACCGGGGTGCACGAGCGCGCGCCCCGTGCTTGCGGCGAAGATCCAGTCGATGGCCGGCAGATGCTCCATGGCATCACCCTAGTTATGCCCGCCAGCCTAAGCCGGTCGCGTCCCCCGACCGCTGGTTCGGATGAGCAGCTCCGGGTTGCGAACACCCGGGTCCCGGCCAGCCACCGGACTCGCCGGTGAACCCGTGCTACGCCAGTGTCGTTTTGGCGTGGCTCATCGAGAGAGTCGAGGGTTCGTGCTACACGAGCGCCGTTATGGGGTGGTCGCGGCGGCCCCATAACGATTCTGGCGTAGCACGGACTCTTCCCGTGGCCCGGCGGTCCCGCCAGAACCACACTCGCGTAGCACCAACCTGCCGCGAGACCTCGGCGGGTCTCCGATCGCACCCTAGTTGCAGCCGCACCGGACGAGGGCCGCCGCGGTGCGGTCCAGCCAGTTGTAGGCGGTGGTCTGGCCCCTGGCTCCGTTGGCGATCACGGCGAACACCAGCCGCGCGCCGTCCTTCGTGGTCAGGTAGCCGGCGAGGGCGCTGATCCCGGGCAGCGTGCCGGTCTTGGCGTGGACATTGTCCCGGCCGGCCCGTTCCGCGGCGTCGTTGAAGCGGTCCTTGAGCGTTCCGGTACGGCCGGCGACCGGGAGGCCGGCGGCGACGGCACCCAGCGTGGGACTGTTCAGCGAGAGCACCACGGCCCTCGCGAGCACGGCCGGCGTCACCCGCGAGCGGTTGGACAGCCCGCTGCCGTCCACGATCTTCATGCCGTCCGACCAGAGGTCGTGGGCGACCAGCCACGTCCGCACCGCCCCGGCCGCACCAGCGAAACTCGGCTCTGCACCGGTGGCGAGCGCCACGTGCCGGGCCAGCACCTCCGCGGCGAGGTTGTCGCTGACCTTCAGCGTGCGACGGACGATGGTCTCCAGCGGCGCCGATTCGACGGCTGCCACCTCGGTCGCGTCCTGCGGCGCCTTCGCGGCCTTCACCCCGGTGACCTTGATCCCGGCGGCCCGCAGTCTCGCCGCGAAGGCCTCGGCAGCGGTGAGCGCGGGCTTGGGGTGCGACTGCCACGGGTTGAACCGGCCTTCGTCGACCACCAGCGGACTCACGCGCGCAAGGTAGTCGCGCCACGTCTTCTTCCACGCCCGGTGGAAGTCGGGGCCCGTGAACAGCCCGGCGTCGTAGCCGAGGCTGACCTTCTTCACCCCTTGCGCGGTCAGGGTCGCGGCGGTGACCTTCGCCAGGCCTGCCAGCGATGCCGGCCTGGCCGCGGACTTCGACTGCTTGTCGGTCAACAGCGGATCCCCGCCGCCCACCAGGACCAGCTTGCCCCTGCCCGCACTGACCACCTGCGTCCGGAAGGTGTGGTCGGCGCCCAGCAGGTCAAGCGCGGCGAGGCTTGTCAGTACTTTCAGGGTGGACGCCGGTGCGAGTGGCTTGTCCGCGCTCCGCGCGGCGACGTCGGTCCCGGTGTCGGAGAGCACGGCGATGCCGCTCGCGCCGATCCCCGTCCGCGATACCTTGCCGACCCTCGCCAGCACCTTGTCCTCCGCCGGCAGCGTGGGCAGCACGACGGACGGGGTGGGCGTCGGGGTGACCGATGCGCTGGGGACGGCCGGGGCGGACGAGTTGCCGCCGACCAACGGCTGCTCGGCCGTGGCGACCGTGCAGCCAGCCAGCAGGGTCAGGGCGAGCAGGTGCCCGAGCAGCCTGCCCGGGCGGCAGGTTCGGCACCTTGCTCGACCCGCGGCAGGCGATAGGCTCGGCGTCAACATCGAGAAACCATTCTGGCAGAGAGGCTGTCGATGATTCCGGAACGCCCTACCTTCGCCCGTCCCAAGATCCAGCCGAGCCTGCATTTCGACGTCACGATCGAGATCCCGAAGGGCACCAAGAACAAGTACGAGATGGACCACCACACGGGTCGGATCCGGCTGGACCGGACCCTGTTCACGTCCACCCAGTACCCCAACGACTACGGGTTCATCGAAGGCACCCTCGGCCAGGACGGCGACCCGCTCGACGCGATGGTGCTCGTGCCCGAGGCCACCTTCCCCGGCGCCCTGATCGAGTGCCGCGCGATCGGCATGTTCAGCGTCTACAAGGACCTCGAGCCCGGCAAGTCCGTCGAGGGCGCCGTCTGGGTGGGCCATGCCGAGGCCGAGATGGAGATCAAGGCCAGTTGGGCGCGCGCCAGGGGCACGTCGTACGAGAACGAGTTCACCAGGGAGTGACCCTGGCGACGTAGATGGCGATCCGAGGCGAACCCAGGGCGCACCGGCTCTACCTGTTGCGTCACGCGGAGGCCGCGAACTTCGGCGCCGACGCCCGCGACATCACCCGCGAGTTGACGCCGCGTGGCCGCGACCAGGCGCGTCAGGTCGGTGAGCTGCTCACCCGGCAGCGGGTCGAGCTCGTGCTGTGCTCGACGGCCGCGCGCGCCCGGCAGACCGCCGACCTGCTCCAGCTGGACGCGCCCGTCCGCCATCTCGACCGGCTCTACAACGCCGGCGCGCGGCAGCTGCTGGCCGAGCTGTCCGGGATCCCCGACCAGATGCGGACGGTGCTGGTCGTCGCCCACGCACCCGGCGTCCCCGCGCTCGCGGACACCCTCGCTGACCGGCAGCACTCCAACCCGGACGCCCTGGCGCTGATCCGCTACAACTTCCCGCCCGCCACGCTCGTCGGCCTGGAGTTCCTCGGCGGCTGGTCCGCACTCGCCGAGGCCCGGCTGTTCACCGCCCACCATCCCTAGCCGGGCCGATCAACACCAACCGCTCGTCGACACCGCCGCTCGTCGAGCCTGTCGAGACGCGTCCAGGTCTCGACAAGCTCGACCAGCGGTTGGGGAGGGTCACTCGAAGAGGGCCCGGGCGATCCAGTCGTCCTTGGCGAAGCCGCCGGGGATCGCGAACACGGCTGAGCCGATGGCGTACGTCCAGTCGTTGAGGGCGTCGCCGTCGTCGAGCCGGTTCTGGATCGGCACGAACTGCTTGGCGATGTTCGCGCAGAAGGCCAGGAAGACCAGGCCGGACGTGGCCACGGGGACGCCGTCCACCACCTCGGTGTGGGTGTAGTTGAGGCCGCGGCGCAGGAACCGGCGGCCGGAGTTCTCGTCCGGGTGCGAGCGCCGGGCGTGCGCGTCGGCCGGGATGACCGGATTGCCGGTGGCGTCCGTCGCCGCCAGGTCGAGGACGTCCGCCTCGAGAGAGCCGGTCAAGGGTGCGCCGGAGTCGAGCCGGCGCCCGATCACCTTCTCCTGGCGCTCCCTCGTGGTCCGGTCCCAGAAGTCCAGGTCCATCTCGATCCGCCGCACGACCAGGGTGGTGCCGCCGGTGAACCACGGCAGCGGGTCGGCGGCCCACACGGCCTCGTCCAGGAGCTGGCCGGTGGGGTTGCCGGTACCGTCCAGCTGGCCGAAGAGGTTGCGGCCCGTCACCGGGGCGCCGGACGCGTCCGTCCCCCGCCAGGAGCCGTCCTGCACCCAGAGCGGACGGGCGAAGGTGGCCGCGTCCGCGGCCAGCCGGCGGGCCGCGTAGTCGACGGTGGTGGCGTCGTCCGCGGCGATGATCGCCAGCAGGTCGCCGCCGTGCCACCGCGCCTGCAGCCGGTCGTGTCTCATCGGCGGGATCTCGACGAAGCCGTCCGGACGCTGCCGGGTGAGCCCGGGCAGCGTGAACACCCGGGGCCCGAACCCGATCGTCACCGACAGCGACACCCCGCTGCGGGCCAGGTCAGGCGTGGGGTCACCGGGGACGGGTCGCCCGGCCATCAGCGCCTGGATGTCCCCGCTCCATAGCTTCAGCAGCTTCACCAGCGGCTCGGCCGACAGCTGCCGCAGCCTGAACGCCACCAACCTGGTCACCGCGGGCGTCGGGGTGACGACGCCGGCCTGGTGGGTCTCGTGGGGCGAGTAGTGCCGGCGGATCACCGCCTCCACGGGCGGTTGGGGTAGCGGGGTGGCCGCACGGCTGATCCCCGCGCCGGCCAGCCCGCCGGCCAGCGCGCCGGCGCCCGCCACCCCTGCGTAGCCGAGCAGGCTCCGGCGGCCGACCGGCTCGGCGGGCGTGCTGGTCGGTGTCGGCACGCTGTCGGGCGCCGGGCCCTCCGGCGGCGACCCCTCCGCCGCGTCCGGCACATGTCCCGGCGACGGGTCCACGGTCACGACGGGCTTCCCGACGGCGACGCGCTCGGCATCGGCGAGTGGTAGTGGTCCTCCTCCTCGACGAACTCCTTCACCGGCGCGGTGACCTCCAGCGTCCGGCCGTCCGAGAAGCGAAGGGTGAGCACGACCTGGTCACCCACGGCGAGGCCCCGCTTCAGCTGCATCAGCATGACGTGGTAGCCGCCGGGGGTGAGGTGGACGTGGCTCCCGGCCGGCACGACCACGCCGTCCGTGGCCTCGCGCATCAGCTTCTTGCCGTCCTGCTCGACCATCTCGTGCACCTGCACCATGCCGGCGTCCGCACAGTCCGCGCCGACGAGGCGGACATCGGCGTCGCCGGGGTTCACGATGCTCATGAAGGCAGCGGTCATGGTCGCGTCCCTGGCACCGTCCGTGGTGCGGACCCAGGGTCCCTCCACGCTCAGCCGGGGCGCCTCCGCACCGGTCGCGGGGGACGCGGACGGGGTCGCGCAGCCCGTGAGCACGAGGGCGAGCGCAGCAAGGGCTGCGCCGAGGGTCTTCCGCATGTCGCTCCTTCGCCGGACGGTTCCGCACCCATTCTGGCCCGCCGAGGGTGGGCGGCGGGGCTTTCCGAGGCTAGCTTGGCCGTGTGCGAACCGCAGAGCACCCGCGTCCGGCACACGTGCTGGCCCACCTGAGCGACACCCACCTGCGCGATCCGGCCGACCCGCTCGTCCGCGGTCTGGTCGATCCGCGCCCGCGACTGGTCGCCGCGCTGGAGGCGGCGGCGGCGCACGCGCCGGAGGCACTGGTGTTCACCGGCGACCTCTCCGATGACGGCAGCCCTGCGTCATACACTGAACTACGAAGGCTGGTCGAACCGTACGCTCGTGACCTCGACGCCCTCGTGGTCTGGGTGAACGGCAACCATGACGACCGTGGCGCTTTCGCCGCCGCGCTGCTGGGCGATCCCGCCGCGGGCGACGCCGCGCTCAACCGGGTGCACTGGCTGGGTGGGCTGCGGCTGCTCTGCCTGGACTCGACCGTGCCCGGCGCGGACCACGGCGAGGTCGCGCCCGCGTCCCTCGACTGGCTGGCCGGCGAACTCGCCGAGCCGGCGCCCGACGGGACGATCCTCGCCATGCACCACGCGCCCCTGCCCGTCGTGCAGGACCTGGCCGCGAGCTGGGAGCTGCTCGGCCAGGCAGCGCTGGCCGAGGTCATCGCGCACTCGGACGTGCGGGCCGTGCTCGCCGGGCACTTCCACCAGTCCGGCTTCGGCACGATCGCCGGCGTCGGCGTCCACGCCGCCACCTCGCTGTGCTACACCCAGGACCTCGCCACCGGACGCGGCATCCGCGGCCAGGACGGTGCCCATGGCTGGCACCTGGTCTCGGTGTACGCCGACACGGTCACGTCCACGGTGGCGCCGCTGGGCCACTTCGCCACCGTCGTCGCCGCTCACGACGCCGCCGACTCGGCGACCCGACTGGCCGCCCGCGGGGTCCGGATCCCCGCACGACCGGGGCGGGATGCCGTCCCCGGGTAGTGCCGGGGAAATCAGCAGGCGACGAATCCCGTCCTCCCTCTCGACGCACCACCCTATACCCCGTAGGGTATAGAGGGAGCCGGCAGTGCTGCCGGCGGGAGGAGCACCAATGGCAGAAGTCGTGATCCTGGGAGCGGGGGTGGCCGGCCACACCGCCGCACTGCACCTCCGCCGCCTCCTGGGTCGTCAGCACAAGGTCACCGTGGTGTCGCCCAACTCGCAGTGGAACTGGATCCCGTCCAACATCTGGGTGGGCGTCGGCGAGATGGCCAGGAAGGACGTGGTCTTCCCGCTCGCGCCGGTGTACGCGCGCAAGGGCATCGGATTCCACCAGGCCAGGGCGGTCGCGCTCCGGCCCGACGGCGACCGGGACGACTCCCGCGGCGCCGTCGACATCGAGTACACCTCCCCCGACAGGTCGGGCACGACCGGGCGGCTGCGCTACGACTATCTGATCAACGCCACCGGCCCCAGGCTGCGCTTCGAGGCCACGGAGGGGATGGGACCGGGTGGCTACACCCAGTCGGTCTGCACGGCCGACCACGCCGTCGAGGCCAACGAGAAGCTGCGTGAGGTGATCGCCGTGCTGAAGTCCGACACGCCGCAGACCCTCGTCGTCGGCATGGGCCACGGCACCTGCACGTGCGAGGGCGCCGCGTTCGAGTACGTGTTCAACGTCGACCATGAGCTGCGGGAGGCCGGGGTCCGCGAGCTGGCCCGGGTGGTCTACCTCACCAACGAGGCCGCGCTGGGCGACTTCGGCGTGGACGGCATGGTCTTCGACCAGCAGGGTTTCCAGACCACCAGTGAGCTGTGGACGGGATCGCTGTTCCGCGAGCGCGGCGTCGAGGCGATCCTGGGCGCGCACGTGTCGAAGGTCGAGGAACGGACGATCCACTACGAGACCCTGGACGGAGAGAGCCACACGCTCGCCTTCGACTTCGCGATGCTGATCCCGCCCTTCGGCGGCGTCCCCCTGAAGGCCTTCGACGCGGACGACAGGGACATCACCGCGGAGTTGTTCGCCCCGTCCGGCTTCATGAAGGTGGACGCGGACTACACCGCCAAGCCGTACGAGGAGTGGCGCGCGGAGGACTGGCCGACCACCTACGCCGCCCCCGGCTACGACAACATCTGGGCGGTCGGGATCGCGTTCGCGCCGCCGCACCAGATCTCCCGTCCGCTGAAGACCCCGAACGGGACGGTGGTCGCGCCGTCGCCACCGCGCACGGGGATGCCGTCCGGGGTGATGGGCAAGACCGTCGCGCTCACGATCGCGGACCGGATCCGGCACGGGGCGTCGGCCGCGCCGCACACCGCGTCCATGGCCCGGATGGGCGCCGCCTGCGTTGCGTCCGCCGGCACGGGGCTGACGAAGGGTTCGGCCGCGGCGATGACGATGCTGCCGGTCGTCCCCGACTACCAGCGCTACGCCACCGGACGCGACGAGCGCGAGACCCGCGGCGAACTCGGCCTGCACGGCCACTGGGTGAAGCTGATGCTGCACCACCTGTTCATCTACAAGGCCAAGGCCCGCCCGGGCTGGCAACTGATCCCGGAGTGACGATGAGCCAGAGCACCACCCACGGCGACCCGGTCGCCGACCTGTCCAGGGCCCCGCTGCCGACGCGGAAGACGCTGGCCATGCGTCGCAACCTGCCGTTCCAGTTCACCCGGTTCCTGTCCTTCAACAGCCGGATCATGCGCATGGTGATCAAGGGCCACTGAACTACGGGGACGGTTCCTCTTTCGGTCCACCTGGAGGTGGACCGAAAGAGGAACCGTCCCCGTAGTTCAGGCGAGGGAGAGGAAGAGCTTCTCCAGGGACGAGGTGTCCACGCTGCTGCCGGACGGGTCGTCGCTGATGCACTGCTTGAGGCCGGCGGCGATCACGGCGAAGCCGGCCCGGTCCAGCGCCTTCGAGACGGCGGCCAGCTGGGTGACGATCTCCTTGCAGTCGCGACCTTCCTCGATCATCCGGATGATGCCGCCGATCTGTCCCTGCGCGCGCTTGAGGCGCTTCAGCACCCCGGCAAGGTCATCGGTGTCGAGCTGCATGACGAAGTCCCCCTCGGCGATTCGGACGGTCCCGATCTTACCCGTGGGAGTATTCACCACGGGGCTCATGACGCCTCCGAGTCCTGCTGTTCTGCAAGTTCTGCGCGGACGGCGTCCATGTCGGCGGCGCGGACGGCGGCGATCAGCTCCTCCAGGGCCGGCGCCGGCATCGCACCGGGCTGCGCGTAGACCAGGATGCCTTCGCGGAACACCATCAGCGTGGGGATCGACATGATCCGTGCCGCCGCGGCCAGCTCGCGCTCCGCCTCGGTGTCCACCTTGCCGAACACGAGGTCGGCGTGCTTCTCCGACGCCGCTTCGTAGACCGGCGCGAACATCCGGCAGGGACCGCACCAGGCGGCCCAGAAGTCCACCAGCACGATGTCGTTGTCGGTCACGGTCTGCTCGAAGTCCGCGGCCGTGAGGTTCTGTGTCGCCATGCCAATCCTTCCGGTATACCCCCTAGGGTATCACGGAGGCGGCTCGTGATGGCGTCACCGATGTGGCGGACCCACCGGGTCAACCGTACCCCGGCGTCCGCCACATCGGAGGGACGAGATTCAGCGCGCCTTGAGATACTCCACGCTCTGGCGCACCTCGTCCACCGCGTCGGTCGCGTAATCGAACTCGACCACCCACGTGCGGTTCGGCGACGCGTCGAGGATCGGCGCGAGCTCCATCGAGCCGTTGCCCAGGACCACGTTGGTCGCACCGCTCCGCGAGGGCAGCAGCGGGCCGTCCTTGATGTGGAGGTGAGTGACCCGGTCGCCGTAGGTGGCCAGCAGTTCGGGCACGTCCCGGCCACCGGTGGTCGCCCAGTAGGTGTCCACCTCGAGCACCACGCGCTCGTCGAGGAGCGAGACGAGGAAGTCGTAGGCGGGCACGCCGTCCACGTCCGGGGCGGTGAACTCGAAGTCGTGGTTGTGGTAGCCGATCGCGATCCCGGCCTCGGCGAACCGGTCGACCTGGGCGTTCAGGGCGTCCGCCAGTTCGCGGATGCCGGCCTCGGCCTGCCACTTCTCCGGGTCCCAGTACGGCTGGAACACCGTGCCGACGCCGAGCGCCTTGGCCGCAGCGAGGACGGCCTCCGGCTCCGCGACCAGCATCGCGTGCGCGCTGCCGGCCTTGAGCCCGTTCGCGGCCAGCGCAGCGGGGAGCCAGTCGAAGTTCTCGATGCCGAACGGCTCGACCTCGTCCACGCCCATCGCGGCGACGGCGGCCAGGGTGGCGTCCCGATCGGACGTCAACTGGTCGCGCAGGGTGTAGAGCTGGATGCTGACAGTGGCCACGTTGCCTCCCATAGTTGGATTTGATCGCGCTCCCACCGGTTCCGGGGGGATAGGATGATCGCGCTCTCACCGTACCGCTTCGCGTCGGTTCCAGCGAGTCCTGATACCAATCGGACGGCTGGCGCGAGACGGTCTGCAGCATCGATTACGAAGGAGTGATTGTGGGCACGTTTCGCGTAGGCATCATCGGGGTGGGCTTCATCGGCACCCTCAAGCACCTGGAGGGACTGGCGGCCAACCCCGACCTGTGTGACATCGTCGCCATCTGCGACCTCGTCCCGGAGCGTGCGGAGAAGGCGAAGGAGAAGTTCGCGCCCGAGGCCTACACCACCACCGACTGGCACGACGTCGTCAACGACGCGTCGATCGACGTGGTGTACGTGTGCACCTGGAACGTCAGCCACTGCGAGATCACCTGCGCGGCGCTGGAGGCCGGCAAGCACGTGATGTGCGAGAAGCCGATGGCGGTCACCGGTGAGGAGGCCCGCCAGATGGTCGACGTGGCGAAGCGGACCGGCAGGACGCTCACCATCGGCTACCAGAACCGGTTCCGCGAGGACGCGCAGTTCGTCCGCGGTGCGGTGGATGCCGGCGAGCTCGGCGAGATCTACGTGGCGAAGGCGCACGCGGTGCGGCGCCGGGGCGTGCCGACCTGGGGTGTGTTCACCGACAAGGAGAAGCAGGGCGGCGGCCCGCTGATCGACATCGGCACCCACGCCCTCGACCTGGCCCTGTGGTACATGGGCAACTACGAGGTCGACTCGGTCACCGGGTCGGTGTACGAGAAGCTGCGCGGCAAGCCGGAGGGCAACCCGGGCGGCGGCTGGGACCCGGAGACGTTCAGCGTCGAGGACTCCGCGTTCGGCTACATCCGGATGAAGAACGGCGCCGCGATCTTCCTCGAGGCCGCCTGGGCACTGAACGTGAAGGACCCGCGCGAGGCCGCGGTCACCCTGATCGGCACCGAGGGCGGCGCCGAGATCGAGAACCACGGCAAGGGCTACGCGGCCACCGTGAACAAGGTGCTCGCCAACCGGATGATCGTCTCCGCGCCCAACGCCAGCAGTCCCGACTCCGAGGGCTTCACCGCGCTCGGCACGCTGGAGACCCGGCAGTTCCTGGAGGCGCTCCGGGACGGGAAGCAGCCGCTCGTGCTGCCCGAACAGGCCTGCGTCGTCACCGAGGTGCTCGAGGCCATCTACGCATCCGCCGCGTCCGGCCAGCCGGTCCGGTTCTGAGAGAGGGAGAGCGACATGAGCCGTCCGGTGACGTTGTTCACGGGTCAGTGGGCTGATCTGCCGTTCGAGCAGGTGTGCGCCTATGCCTCGGAGTGGGGCTATGACGGGTTGGAGATCGCGTGTTGGGGTGATCATCTGGACGTCTACCGGGCCGCCGTCGACGACGCGTATGTGGCGGAGAAGAAGGCGACGCTGGAGAAGCACGGGTTGGGGGTGTGGGCGATCTCCAACCACCTGAAGGGTCAGGCGGTGTGCGACGACCCGATCGACTTCCGGCACCGTGACATGGTTTCCGATGTCGTGTGGGGCGACGGGGATCCCGAAGGGGTCCGGCAGCGGGCCGCGGAGGAGATGAAGCTGACCGCGGTCGCCGCCCGCCGGCTGGGGGTGGACACGGTGGTCGGGTTCACCGGGTCGAAGATCTGGCAGTACGTGGCCATGTTCCCGCCGGTGCCCGACAGCGTGATCGAGGCCGGCTATCAGGATTTCGCTGACCGGTGGAACCCGATCCTGGACGTGTTCGACTCCGAAGGGGTCCGGTTCGCCCACGAGGTCCATCCGTCCGAGATCGCCTACGACTACTGGTCGACGGTGCTGACGCTGGACGCCATTCAGCACCGGGAGGCGTTCGGGTTGAACTGGGATCCCTCGCACATGATGTGGCAGGAGCTGGACCCGGTCGGGTTCCTGGTCGATTTCGCCGACCGGATCTACCACGTGGACTGCAAGGACACCAAGATGGCGGTCGGGAACGGCCGCAACGGCCGGATGGGGTCGCACCTGCCCTGGGCCGACCCGCGGCGGGGGTGGACGTTCGTGTCCACCGGCAACGGTGATGTGCCCTGGCAGCGCTGCTTCCGGACCCTGAACGCGATCGGCTACACCGGCCCGATCAGCATCGAGTGGGAGGACGCCGGCATGGACCGGCTCCGGGGAGCCAAGGAGGCCGTGGACTTCGTCCGCGCCAACCTGTTCGACCCGCCCGCCACCAGCTTCGACGCCGCCTTCTCCACCCAGGCCCAGCCCGGGGAGTGAGTGGGCGAGCCCCGCAGCGACACGGGACCGGCCCCGGCAGCAACTGCCGGGGCCGGCGCTTTGACAGGAAGCGCATCATGGAGTCATGGGTGTGACAAAGGGCAGACGGACGCTGGTGCTCGGACTGGCCGGTCTGGTGGCGGTCGCCGCCGGCACGGTCGTCGCCACGCAGGCCACCGCGGACCCGGGGCTGCCGCCGCTGAGCGCCGAGGAACTGCTGACCCGCGTGGCCTCGGCGAAGCCGGACGGCCTGTCGGCCACCTTCGTCCAGCACAGTGACCTGGGCCTGCCGGCCCTGCCCGCGCAGGCGACCGGCGACGACGTCCAGGACGCGCTCACCATGCTGACCGGCGACCACACCGTCCGCGTGTGGGTGGCCGGTCCCGACCGGGTCAAGGCTGCGCTGGTGGACGGGTCGACCGAGACCTCGGTGGTTCGCAACGGCAACGAGGTCTGGCGGTGGTCCAGCGAGAAGCAGCAGGCGCGGCACACCGTCCTGCCTGCTGACGCGAAGCCCACGCCGTCCGCGACCCCCGCCTCGCCGACGGACGCCGTCCGCACGCTGCTGGAGGCCGTGGAGCCGACCACCGACGTCGCCACGTCGGGCACCGGCTACGTGGCCGGACGCCCGGTGTACCAGCTCGTGCTCACCCCGAAGGACGACGCCAGCCTGGTCGGCCAGGTGCGGGTGTCGGTGGACGCCACCGAGTTCGTCCCGCTCGCCCTCCGCGTGATCGCGGACGACGGCAGCGACGCCATCTCGGTCGCCGCCAGCTCGGTCGACTTCGCCCGTCCGGACGACGCGGTCTTCGCGTTCACCCCGCCGCCCGGTGCGGAAGTGGTCGAGGAGAAGGTGCCGGCTGGCACCGCGACGCCCGAGAAGCCCGACCACGACGGCGTGACGACGTCCGGCACCGGTTGGACGACCGTGGTTGTCGCCGACCTCGACGAGAAGGCTGCCCCGGACAAGGACGCCACCGCCCCGGACAAGGACGCCACCGCGCTGCTCGAGTCGCTGCCGAAGGTGTCGGGCGCGTGGGGCAGCGGACGGCTGCTCAGCACCGCGCTCGTGAACGTTGTGATCACCGACGACGGCCGCGTGGCCGCCGGCTCGGTCGTCCCGGAGAGGCTCTACGCCGCCCTGGCCGCCCGGTGACGTCGGACGCGCCGGCCATCGCGTCCCGCGGGCTGGCCAAGCGGTTCGGCCGCCAGCAGGTGGTGACCGACCTCGACCTCGATGTGCCGCGCGGCGCCTGCTACGGGTTCATCGGGCCCAACGGCTCCGGCAAGACCACCACGATCCGGATGCTGCTCGGGCTGGTGCGGCCGGACGCGGGCAGCTGCAGCCTGCTCGGTGAGGACATGCCGGCCGCGTCCGCGCGCGTGCTGCCCCGGGTCGGCGCGCTGGTCGAGGGGCCGGCCTTCCATCCGTACCTGTCGGGGCGGGCGAACCTGCGGCGACTGGACGCGGCCGACAGCACCAGCGACCCGGCGACCGCCGCGACCCGGGTGGGCGCGGCGCTGGAGCGGGTCGGGTTGGCCGCCGCGGCCGGCAAGCGCTACCGGGCCTACTCGCTGGGCATGCGGCAGCGGCTCGGCATCGCGGCCGCCCTGCTGCAGCCACGCGACCTGCTGGTGCTGGACGAGCCGACGAACGGGCTCGACCCGCAGGGCACCCGGGAGGTGCGGCACCTGGTCGCGGACCTCGCCGGCGACGGCACGACGATCTTCCTGTCCAGCCACCTGCTCGCCGAGATCGAGCAGCTGTGCGACCACGTGGGGGTGATGCGCGAGGGACGGCTGGTCGCGCAGGGCCCGCTGGCCACGTTGCGCGGGCTCACCGCGAAGCGGTTCCGGCTGGACACGCCTGACGTCGAGTCGGCCATCGGCGTGCTGTCCGGGCTCGGCGTGCCGGACGCAGCCACCGGGCCGGACGGCGTGGTCGGCAGCCTCGACGGCCAGCAGCCGGAGCAGGTGGTGTCCGCGCTCGTGGCCGCAGGGGTGGCCGTCCGGGCCTTCACCCCGGTGTCGCCCACGCTCGAGGACGCGTTCGTCGAGCTGACCGGGGAGGGTTTCGATGTCAGCGGCTGAGGAACTGGCGGGCGTGGCCGCCGTCACGGGGCCCGTCCGGCGTACGGGCAGCTTCCGGCGGATGTTCGCGTCCGAGTTGCGGCTGGTGTTCGGCCGGCGACGCAACCAGGTGGGCCTGCTGGTGCTGCTCGGCCTGGTGACCCTGCTGGGCGTGGCGCTGAAGGTGTCGGCGATGCGCCATCCGGGACAACGCGGCGGCGACCTGCTCACGGCCGTGGCCGGGAACGGGATCTTCCTCGGCTTCGGCGGCCTGACCATCGAGATCGCGCTGTTCCTGCCGCTGGCGATGGCCGTGCTGGCCGGGGACGCGATCGCCGGTGAGGCGAACCTGGGCACGCTGCGCTACCTGCTGGTCGCGCCGGTGGGCCGCGTCCGGCTGCTGGCGGTGAAGGCGGCGTCGCTCGCGGTGGGCGGGCTGACCGGGGCCGCACTGGTCGCGGTGGGTGGAGTGCTGGTCGGGACGGTCCTGTTCGGCACGGGACCGCTGACCACCCTGTCCGGAACCCGGATCGGGGTCGCGGACGGGCTGCTGCGCCTGCTGCTGGCCACCGGCTACGTCGCCGTCGGCCTGACCGCCCTGGGCATGATCGGGCTGTTCATCTCCACGCTGACCGAGCAGCCGATCGCCGCGACCGTGGCCACGGCGATGGCGAGCACGCTGCTGTGGGTGCTGGACGCCGTCCCCCAGCTCGACTGGCTGCACCCGTGGCTGCTGGTGGACCGCTGGCCCGCGTTCGTCGACCTGCTGCGCGACCCTGTCTTCACCGACCGCATGGTGGCCGGCCTCTGGGTCGACCTCGCCTACGCCGTGGTGTTCTTCGCGCTCGCCTGGCTGCGCTTCCGCCGCAAGGACGTCACCAGCTGATCGGCGCGGCAAACCCGCTGGCCGTCCCAAGTCCACTGGCCGTCCCCCAGACCGCTGGTCGAGCTTGTCGAGACCCCCGGCCGCGTCTCGACAAGCTCGACGAGCGATTGGGAGGTCGCCGGACCGCTTGAGAGGTCGCCGGACCGCTTGAGAGGTCGCCGGACCACTTGAGAGGTCGGCGGACCGATTGCGAGGTCAGCGGACGGTGAGTCCCCGCCGCCGGCGGATGTGCCGGGACAGCGCGCCGAAGGCGGTGTCGGCGAGCATGCCGATCACCAGGATCACCAGCATGTAGGCCAGCAGGCCGGCGGCGTCCCCGAACTCCTGGGCGAACGCCAGCCGGTTGCCCAGCGCGATCGCCCCGGGGATCACCACGAGCAGTTCACCGGCCATCAGCGAGCGCCACGCGAACGCCCAGCCCTGGTTGAGTCCGCCGACATAGGCCGGCAGGGCCGCCGGGATCACGATGTACCGGTACAGCCGCCAGCCGTGCGCGCCGAGCACCTGGCCGAGTCGGAAGTACGCCGGCGGCACCTGGTCGACCCCGCTGAGCACACCGTTGGCGATGCTCGGCGCGGCGCCGAGGATCACCACGAACAGGATCGCCTGCTCGTCCAGCCCGAGCAGCAGGATCGCGAGGGGGAACCAGACCACGCTCGGCATGGTCTGCAGCCCGGTGACCAGCGAACCGATCGCCGCGCGCAGCAACGGGAACCGTGCGGTGGCCAGGCCGATCAGGGTGCCGATCGCGACGGCCAGGCCGAAACCGGTGAGGGCGCGCACGAGGGTGCGCGCGATCGCCTGCCAGAACTGCGGCTCACCCGCGCGCTGGACGAGTTCGCCGAGCACCGTCACCGGGCCGGGCAGCAGGTACTCGGGACGCCATCCGGTCCACACCACCACCTGCCAGGCGAACAGGAAGATCAGCGCGGCCAGCAGCACCGGCACCGGTCCCCGCGTCCACCGGCTGCGCCCGGACGCGGATCGGCGCGGCTCGTCCGCCGGTTCGGCAGAAGCGGCGACTGGGACGGCCTCGTCCAGCTCAGATACTGAAGTAGTCGGCCTCGTCATGGACCGCCACCTCCTCCTTCAGTCGGCGGGTCAGGTCGGCAGCCATCGCCACCACCCCGGTGGAGTCCATCAGCCGCGGTCGCGGCAGCGGGTTGGGCTGCTCGTGGATGATCCGTCCGGGCCGCGAGCCCATCAGGATCGACCGGTCGGCCAGCCGCACCGCCTCCCGGACGTTGTGGGTGACGAAGACCACGGTGAAGCCGGCGTCCAGCCAGACGCTCTCGATCAGGTCGTGCATCTGGTCGCGGGTCATCGCGTCCAGTGCGCCCAGCGGCTCGTCCATCAGCACGATCGCCGCGTCCTGGGCCAGCACGCGGGCCAGCGCCACCCGCTGCCGCATGCCGCCGGATAGCTCGTGGGGACGCTTGTCCAGGTGCCGGCCGAGGCGCACCTTGCCGAGCAGTTCGCGGGCCCGGGCGTGGCGCTCGGACTTCTCCACCCCGCGCAGTCGCAGCGCCAGTTCGACGTTCTGCGTGGCGGTGAGCCAGGGCAGCAGCGTGCTCTCCTGGAACATCAGGGCCACTCCCCCGTCCGCCTCGACCGTGCCCGAGGTGGGTGGTTCGAGCCCGGCGATCAGCGACAGCATGGTGGACTTGCCGCAGCCCGAGCCGCCGACCACGGCCACGAACTCGCCGGGCCGGACGTCCAGGTCGACCCCGCCGAGCGCGGTGACCTCCCGCTCGCCGTGACCGAACACCTTGCCCAGCCCGGTCAGCCGCAACCGCCCCGGGGTCTCCGGGACGGTTGCGGCCTGGGCGGCTGCGGTGGCCGAGCTCACGCGGTGACCTTGTCCTTGCCGCGCGCGGCGAGGGCCTCGTTGAGCGCGGTCAGGTCCCACAGCTGGGCGAAGCCGTCGGACGGCTTGTCCGGCAGCAACCCGACCGACTCGGCGTGCTCGGCCGAGGTCTTCAGCGTCGCGGCCAGCGGGTCGGGGGTGAACTCGAGGTTCTGCCAGGCGGCGTCCAGCACCGCCGGCTCGAGCTCCTGTTCGGTGATCTTCTTGATCTGGCCGGCCACCGCTGCCTTGGCGGCCGCAGGGTCGGACGCGATCTCGTCCAGCGCGTCGAGGTGGGCCTCGATGAACGCGCGGACGGCGTCCGGGTGCTGGGTGACGAAATCGGTGCGGGCGATGATGTTGGTGGTCACGAACTTGCCGTCCGGCCACAGCGTGGCCTCGTCCACCAGCACCTTGCCGCCGGCGTTCACCAGCCGGGTCGCGAACGGCTCGGGCAGCCAGCCGCCGTCGATCTCCCCGGCCTTGAACGCCTGCACGGCCGCGGAGTTGGCCTGCGGCAGGATCGAGACGTCGCCGCCGCCGTCCTGGGTGGCGTTGAGGCCGTTGCCGGCCAGCCAGTGGCGGAGCGCGATGTCCTGGGTGTTGCCCAGCTGCGGGGTGGCCAGCTTCCTGCCCTTCAGCTGCTCGACGCTGGTGATCTCGGGCTTGACGACCAGCGCCGCCCCGCCGGACGTGGACCCGGCGATCACCCGGATGCCCTTGCCCTGGGACTGGATGTAGGCGGTGACGGTCGGGTTCGGCCCGATGTAGCTGATGTCCAGCGAGCCGCTGAGGATGGCCTGGATCACGTCCGGGCCGGCGTTGAACGACTTGGTGTTCACCTTCGCGCCGAGCGCGCCGAAGCGGTCGGTGAGCTTGCCCTCGGCGTCGGCGACCAGGCCGGGGGCGTGGGTGACGTTCGGGAAGTAGCCGATGTTCACCTCGGCCAGCTTCTGGCCCTCGCCGGCGGGGCCGGCCGCCGAGGCGGCGGAACAGGCGGTGAGCAGCAGCACGAGGCTGGATGCGGCGGCAGTGAGCGCCGCGACGTATCGGGGACGGTTCCGGTTGGGGTTCATCTGGGTCTCCTGACCTCGGACGGACACCAGGCACGCAGGGACCGGAAATTGGAGAGCCGGACCTCACGGCCCGGCGGAATGGTTGGCGACGGGCTCGATCAGCTCCGGCAACACATCTGGACACGCACCTGCGACACCCGGCCGTGGGCAGCCGGGACGATGCGGGCAGGTCCAAACATGCGGGAGAACCTAGCACGAAGCCCCGTCCCGCGGCACTCGCCGGTCCCGCATGTGGACTCAGTGACCTTCTCGAACGCCGGAAACAGTCTGGCGAAGGTCACCATCCCGCTGAGGTTGGCCCGGTCGTAACCAGCCCGATCAGCACATGGAGCCACCTGCGGGAATCGAACCCGCGACCTACGCTTTACGAGAGCGTCGCTCTACCGACTGAGCTAAGGTGGCCTGCCCGTTCTGGCGGGCCGAGGAACAACTATAGGGGGTCGGACGGCCCCGGATCGATTCGGACGTGCGGGGCCCCTTCGTGACGCCGGCTCGTTCCTCGCCGGCTCCTCAGGGAGCGGGATGAACGGGAATAGGGTCTGTCCCCAAGGTTCCGGCGGCTCGACCAGCGGTGGAGCGGGCGGCTCAGGTTCCGCCGGCGGAGAAGCCGCCGTCGCTGTAGAGCAGCTGGCCGTTGATCCAGCCACCGGCGTCGGAGAGCAGGAAGCGGACGAGGTTCGCGGTGTCCTGGGGCGTGCCGAGGCGGCCGGCCGGGGTCTGCACGATCCCGGACGCGCGGATGGCGTCGTCCATCCAGCCCGTGTCGACCGGACCCGGGTTGATCACGTTGGCCCGGATGCCGCGGTGGCCGAGTTCGCAGGCCGCGGCCAGCACCACCCGATCCAGGGCGCCCTTGCTGGCGCCATACGGCAGGTTGTGCACGACGTGGTCGCTGGTCAGCGCCACGATCCGGCCGACCACCTCGGTGGTGGGCTCGGCCGGCAGCGCCTCAGCGAACGCCTTCACCAGCAGCCAGGTGGCCCGGGCGTTCACGGCGAAGTGCCGGTCCCAGCTCTCCACCGACGTGTCCAGGATCGAGCTGTCCACCGACTCACAGTGAGACAGCACCAGCGCACCGAGATCACCCTGGGCCCTGGCTGCCGCCACGAGGGCCGCGGGCGCGGCCACGTCCGCCAGGTCGACCGGGACCAACTCCACCCGGACGCCGAGATCCCGGCACTCCTGCGCGATGGACGCGGGGTCGTCCGCACCCTGCTCCAGGCCGAGCCGCCGGTCGTAGGGCGTCCAGTGGTTCAGCACCAGGTCCCAGCCGTCGGACGCCAGCCCGAGCGCCAGCCCGGCCCCGATCCCGCGCCGCCGGCCGACGCCGGTGAGGATCGCCGTGCCCCGAGTCTCCATCATGTCCGGCACCCTACGGCAGGGCAGGGGATCCCGGGTCGAGCCCGGGATGACGAATGGAGGGAAATGGGGACAGACCCCTTTTCCGCCAGGCGCCCTTCGTGACGCTCGCTGGCGCTCGCTCCTCAGGGACCGTCTGGACCGGCTGGCGCTCGCTCCTCAGGGACCGTCTGGACCGGCCGGCGCTCGCTCCTCAGGGACCGTCTGGACCGGCTGGCGCCTGCTCCTCAGGAACCGTCTGGACCGGTTCTCGAAGGAGCTCACTGGCAGCGGACGCCGTCCTTCGGCAGGACGCCCTTGACCAGGTAGTCCACGACGATCCGGTCGATGCAGGGTGAGCCGTGGCCGTAGCTGCCGTGGCCTTCGCCCTCGCGGGTCACCAGGACGGCAGAGGACAGCTGCTCGGCCATGTCCACGGCCTGCTGGTACGGGGTCGCGTTGTCACCGGTGCCACCGATCACCAGCAGCGGCTTCGCGTCCGTCCCGCGAACGTCGAGATGCTGGGCGGGGCGAACCGGCCACAGCGCGCAGCTGTACTGCGGGCCGAAGTATTTCCCGAAGATCGGGGCCTTCTGCTGGTCCTGCGTCCACACCCGGTCGGCGTCGACGACACCCTTGTCCTCGTCGGTGTCCAGGCAGCTGATCGCGGGGAAGGCGTAGAACATCGGGCCGTAGTTGCCCTTCTCGTCCCGATCGTTGAGGGAGTCGGCGGCGAACAGCAGACCGGCGCCGTTGCCCTTCCGGGCGGCCTCGATCATCTCCACGAGCAACGACCATGCGCTGGTGCCGCCGTACAGCACCGCCGCGACGCCGGTGATCGCCAGACTCTGGGTGAGCGTCCGCCGTCCGGCCGGCGCAGGCTTGGCGTCCAGCCGGTCGAACAATCCGGTGACGGCGTCCAGCACCGCTTGCCTGGAGTCCCCCAGCGCGCAGCCCTGCTTCGCGCACCAGTCTGCGAAGTTGCCCAGCGCGAGGTCGAACCCCATGGCCTGGATGACCTCGTCGTTGTCGGTGATGTCCACGGCCGCGTCGAGCACCAGGCGTCCGGTGTGCTGCCCGAACAACTCGGCATAGGTCGCGCCGATCTGGGTGCCGTAGGAGTAGCCGAGGTAGTTCAGCGCCTTGTCACCCAGCAGTTGCCGGAGCAGGTCGAGGTCACGGACGGTCTCGATCGTGGAGATGTGCTCCAGCAGGACGCCGCTGTGCTCCCAGCACGACTTGCCGAAGGCATAGGCGGCCTTGATCATCGCGGCACGCTCGGCCTCGTCGTCCGGGGACGTGTCGACCCGGTTGTAGGCGTCCGTCTCCGCGGGGCCGAAGCAGGTCACCGGGGTCGAATCACCGGTGCCGCGCGGATCCCAGCCGACGATGTCGTACTGCTCGAGGCCGGTGCTCTCGAAGCTCGCCACGAGGGCCCTGCCCGACCCTCCGGGACCTCCGGGGTTGATGAACAGCGTGCCGAGGTGCGGGGTCTTCGTCGCCGGAACGCGGCGCAGCGACAGGGTCACCGCCCGCGCGGACGGGTCGGCGTAGTCCAGCGGAGCCAGCACATCCGCGCACTCGGTGCCCTCGTCGCAGTCCTGCCAGCTCGGCTGCTGGGCGAGGTAGGCGGTCAGGTCGTCGCCGGGCAGGCCGGCCACCAACCCCTTGACGGACGGGTCCACGGCTGCGAACCGCGGACGGTCGATCGCCGCCCCGGGAACCGACGACACCCGGATCTCCTCCCCGCCCTCCGGGTTCGGAGCGACGCAGCCCGTCAGCAGCAACGCGGACGCCAGCAGCGGGACACAGGCTCTGGCTGCAGGGTGCACCGGGCCAGCGTAGTCACTCCGCTTGACCGGCCCGGCCGTCGAGGGCGGTCAGGGCCGACCGGCGAGCGGACAGACGCGGTTGACGGGACAGGTGAAGCGTTCGCCCTCCACCTGGACGACGACGGCGTCGAGCGGCACGCTGTGGCCGACCACCACACCCGTCCCGTCGTCGGTCCGCACGGTGGTTCCGCTGCGCGGCGCACGGGCGCGGAAGTCGACGTAGAGCGGGTTCTCGTAGGCCAGACAGCACATCAGCCGTCCGCACGACCCCTGCAGCTGGGTCGGGTTGCCCTGCAGCGACTGGTCGCGGACGTAGCCTGCGGGGACAGGCGAGCGGGCAGGCCCCATCGCCGCGCAGCAGACCTCCCGTCCGCACGGCCCGAAACCGCCGATCAGCGCTGCGGCGTCCCGGGGACCGATCTGGCGCAGGTCGATCCGCGCCTGCAACGCGCGGGCGAGGTCGCCCAGCAGGACGCGGAAGTCGACCCGTCCGGGCGCCTCGAAGTAGATCACCGCCTGCTGGTCGAACTCGTCGCTCTGGTCCAGGAAGTCGACGCCGACGATGCGCATCGGCAGTTCATGGCGGGCAACGAGGCGTCGGGCGACGGCCGCGATCTCGGCGCGGCGCCGACGGTTGGCGACATCCCGCTCGTGGTCGTGGTCGGCGGCCGGCCCCAGGCAGGTCAGCAGGGCGCCCGACCAGGCCACGTCCGCCGGTCCCCAGACGCACCGGGCGAGCTCCGCGCCGTCCCCGGTCTGCACGAGCACGGCCTCGCCATAGGCATAGTCGCCAGCGCCCGGGTCGACGTAGTGCAGCCGACCCCGGGGCTGGAAGGCGACGGCCATCACCCGCGGCATAGCCGTCACCCTAATCTCGACGGACCGTGCGGGCGGCCAGAAGCCACCAATCAGTCGGCGACGGCGGCTTCCCGCTTGTTCCGTTCACGGCCGGCGCGGAAGCTGCGGTCCAGGCTCCAGCCGCCGCCGCCGATGAGCAGCAACAGCAGCCCGACCACCGCGAGCAGCAACTGGTACTCGCCAATGAACCCGGGCTGGCCGTTCACGAACGGGCTCCACGTCGGCCCCCAGTACACGAGCGCCAGCGCGCCGCCGGCGATCAGCGCGACACCCAGGCCGGCGAGCCGGGTGAGCAGACCGAGCAGCAGCGCCAGTGCGATCAGCAGGGACGCAACCCCGGTGACGATCGCCATCACCTGCGGACCTGGCGGGTAGTCCGCGAGGACGGTCGTCGCGAACTGGGCCTGGGCAGCCGGGATGTCGGTGAGAATGCTCAGCCCGCGGATCGCGAAGATGCCGGCGACCACGATCCGGAGCAGAGCGAGGCCCAGGGAACCCCAGAACTTGTCGTTGGTGCGCTTGTGGATGACCACCGGCTCCGGCGCCACCAGCGGCTGCGGGGCGGGGGCGGCGAGCGCTGCCGTCCGGGCCTCACGGCGGGCCGCCCGCTCCGCGGCGAGACGCTGCTCCTCGTCGGAGATGGGTTCCACCCGGGTGGGCTCGGGGCTGGGCGCGGACGTCGGCGTCGGCGGACGGAAGATCGCCTCCGTCGGAGCAGCCGCGACCGGCTCGTCCGGGATCACCAGCCGCTCGGTCTCCGACTGCTCGGGGGCCGCGAACGGGGAGTGGGCATCCTCGTCGGACGGCCCTTCGTGACGGCCGGCTCGTTCCTCACCGGCCTCCTCAGGGACCGATTCGCCGGGCGGTTCCGACTCGCTGGTTGAGCTTGCTGACGCCGGGGCCTCATCGGGCTCGACGACCACGGTGGGCTCGGCGTCGGCGGTCTCGACGGACTCGACCAACGGTTCCTGGGGTTGGGCCTCGTCAGGCTCTACGGAATCGCTGGTTGAGCTTGTCGAAACCGGGGCCTCGTCCGGCTCGGCGTCGGCGGTCTCTACGGGCTCGACCACCGGTTCCTGAGGCTCGGCCTCGTCCGGCTCAGCCACCACCGTCGGTTCGGCGTCAGGGGTCTCGACAGGCTCCACCAGGGGCTCCTGGGGCTGAGGGTCGGTGGGCACCGGGTGCCAGGGGCCGGTGTCGGGCTCGTGGGGGCGCTCGGGGGTGCCGGTGTCGTCGGGAGCTGCTTCGGGATCGCGGGGCTCGGTCACGGCGGACGTCCTTTCGTGGAGCGCGGTCATCTCCATGCTGGCATCGTGGGCACCGTTACCCGCTCAGCGACACGGCCACCCCCTGCGGTCAGGCGAGCCCGCCGAGACTGAGCATCAGCGACTCCATCGCCAGCAGCGGTGCGACGTTGGTCTCAAGGGCCGTCCGGCAGCCGAGGATGGCGTCGAGCTTCGCGATCGTGGCCTCCGGGGTGGTGTCGCGGGCCAGCTGGGCGATCGTGGAGTCGAGTTCGGCGTTGATCAGCTCGGCGCCGGCTGCGGTCTGCACGACCAGAACGTCCCGGTAGAACGAGGTCAGCTCGGTGAGCACCCGGTCGAGGGCGTCGCGCTGCAGGCGCTTGGCGCGCGCCTTCTGCTGGTCCTCAAGGTCACGCAGGGCGGCCTGCGCGTTGCGCGGACGGGCACCCTTCGTCGTGAACCCGAGCGCCTCGGACAGTTCCGTCCGCTCTCGCGCGTCCAGTTCGGCCGTCACCTGGGCGGACTCGGCGGTGGCAGCCTCCACGAGCCGGGCGGCCGCGTCCAGGCAGGCGCCGAGGGAGACGAGTCGCGCGGGGACCTGCAGCACCGCCCGTCGTCGTTCCCTCGCCTCCTCGTTGCGGGCCAGGGCACGGGCACGTCCGATGTGGCCCTGGGCGACCCGGGCGGCGAAACGGGCCAGGTCGGGACCCACGCCGTCCCTGCGCTGGAGCAGTTCGGCGATGGCCGCGGTGCTGGGCGTGCTGAGCTCGACGAGCCGGCAGCGCGACCGGATCGTGGCCACGACGTCGTCCGCGGTCGGCGCGCAGAGCAGCCACACCGTCCGCGGAGCCGGCTCCTCGATGCTCTTCAGCAGGGCGTCCGCGCCCCGCTCGGTGATCCGGTCGGCGTCCTCGATCACGAGCACCTGGTGGCGCGCCAGGGTTGGTGACATCGCCGCCCGCCGCACCAGGTCGCGGACCTCGTCCACGCCGATGCTGAGCTGCTCGGTCCGCACCAGGGTCACGTCGGGATGGGCGCCACTCAGCGCGGTGGTGCAGGTGTTGCACTCGCCGCAGCCGCCGAACGGGCACTGCAGGGCGGCGGCGAAGGCGCGGGCGGCGTTCGAGCGGCCCGACCCGGGCGGTCCGGTGAAGAGCCAGGCGTGGGTCATCGCGTGCCGGTTGCCGGCGGCGGCACCGGTCACGGCCCGTTGCAGGGTCTCCACCACGCGGTCCTGGCCGATCAGGTCGGCCCAGACACCGCCGGGAGCTGTGGACGTGGTCACGGAACCACCGTGCCACTCGGGTCCGACAACAGCGGCGCGACCCGGTCCCGGATCTGCTGGGCCAGGTACTTGATGCCCGTCCGCGCCGGCAGGACGAGGTAGTGCTCGGGGTCGCGGGCGGCCAGGTCGAGGAAGAACTGCCGGGCGCGGGTGTGCAGGTCGGCCCCGGCCCCTTCGAGCCGGTCCTTCTCTGCGATGGTCGCCAGACCGCGGTCCGGGTCGAGGTCGAGCAGGACGGTGAGGTCGGGCAGCAGGTCCTGGGTGGCCCAGCGGGCCATCTGCTCGACCCGGTCGGGCTCCAGCACACGGCCGGCGCCCTGGTAGGCCAGCATCGAGTCGACATAGCGGTCGGAGATCACCACCGCACCCCGCTGCAGCGCCGGCAACACCACCTCGTGGACGTGTTGAGCCTTGTCAGCGGCATACATCAGCGCTTCGGCGCGGGGCGCGACATCGCCCCAGGCGGGGTCGAGCACCAGACCGCGCAGCTTCGCTCCGATCGGGGTGTCGCCCGGTTCGAAGGTGAGCACGACCTCGCTTCCCTTCGAGGCGACCCAGTCGGCCAGCTTGCGCGCCTGCGTCGACTTCCCGACGCCGTCGCCCCCCTCGAACACGATGAAGATGCCCTCGGCCACCCGTCCTCCTTCCCGGCGTGCCCACGGTAGCCGACCAACCCGTCGCCGGTCGCCCGGACCGGGCGTACGGGTCTCGACAAGCTCGACCAGCCCACCCCACTGTCATCCCGGCGAACGCCGGGATCCCGCACCAAGCCGGCAACCAGGCGAACGGGATCCCGGGTCGAGCCCGGGATGACACTGACACCGGGTCTCGACAGGCTCGACCAGCGGTGGACGGCCTACCGGGCCGCAGCCGACTACTTCTTGCGGGTCGTGGTCTTCTTCGCGGGTGCGCGGCGAGTGGTGCGCTTGGGGGCTGGGCCCTTGGCGCGCTTCTCGGCCAGGAGTTCCGCGGCGCGCTCAAGGGTGATCGCCTCGACCGAGTCACTGCGGCGCAGCGTGGCGTTGGTCTCGCCGTCGGTCACGTAGGGGCCGAAGCGGCCGTCCAACACCTGCACCGGCTTGCCGGACTCCGGGTCCGCGCCGAGTTCCTTCAGCGGTCCGGCGGCGGCTCGCGCGGCACCACGGCCGCGGGTCTTCGGCTGTGCGTAGATGGCCTCGGCCTCTTCGAGGGTGATGTCGAAGATCTGGTCCTCGCTGGTCAGCGACCGGGAGTCGGTGCCCTTCTTCAGGTACGGACCGTAGCGGCCGTTCTGGGCGGTGATCTCCTCGCCGTCCGCCGCTGCGCCCACCACCCGCGGCAGGCTGAGCAGCTTCAGCGCCTCCTCGAGCGTCACGCCCTCGACCGACATCGACGCGAACAACGACCCGGTACGGGGCTTCGCGGACTTCGGCGCGTCCTCGGGAAGTACTTCAGTGACGTACGGGCCGTACCGTCCCGCCTTCGCCACGATGGTCAGCCCGGTGGACGGGTCGGTGCCGACCTCGCGCTCCTCCGCGCCGGGTCGATCCAGCAGTTCCCGCGCGTAGTCGAGCGTGAGGGCGTCCGGCGGAAGCTCGGCGTCCACGTTGGCGCGCCGGCCGTCGGCGTCCTCGACATAGGTGCCGTAGCGGCCCACCCGCACCACCACGCCGTCGCCCAGCTCGAAGGTGGACAACGCCCGCGCGTCGATCTCGCCGAGCTCCGTGACCAGCTTCTGCAGGCCCTCGTGCGGCGACCCGTTCGGGCCGAAGTAGAAGTCCTTGAGCACCGCGACCCGCGCGGCGTCGCCACTGGCGATCTCGTCGAGGATCTCCTCCATCTCCGCCGTGAACTTGTAGTCCACGAGCTTCGCGAAGTGCTCCTCGAGAAGGCGGGTGACCGCGAACGCCAGCCAGGTGGGCACCAGCGCGGAGCCCTTCTTGAACACGTAG
>DAINOM010000027.1:0-28180 GCA_036735445.1 Propionicimonas sp. | reverse complement strand
TCGCGTGGCGGGCGTGCCGGGCGGTGAAGTCGAACGCGATCCTGCTGGCGTCCGGCGGCGCGTCGGTCGGCGTCGGCATGGGCCAGGTGAACCGGGTGGACTCGTGCCGGCTGGCGGTCGAGCGGGCGGGGGAGCGGGCCGCCGGGTCGGTGGCCGCGTCCGACGCCTTCTTCCCGTTCAGCGACGGGCCGTCCATCCTGATCGAGGCCGGGGTGAAGGCCATCGTCCAGCCCGGCGGATCGGTGCGGGACGCCGACACCATCGCCGCCGCGCAGGCCGCCGGTGTCACCATGTATGTGACCGGAACCCGCCACTTCTTCCACTGAGGACCCGATGACTGCGCAGATCCTGGACGGCAGGGCCGTCGCCGCCGCGATCAAGGGCGAACTCGCCGTCCGCGTGAAGGCGCTGGCCGCGCGGGGCGTCCGTCCGGGGCTGGGGACGGTGCTGGTCGGGGACGACCCGGGCAGTCGCAGCTACGTGAGCATGAAGCACCGCGACTGCGCCGAGGTCGGGATCACGTCGCTGCGCGTGGACCTGCCGGCGGACGCCTCGGCGGAGCAGGTGGCCGAGGCGATCACCGGGCTCAACGAGGACCCGGACTGCACGGGCTACATCGTGCAGCTGCCGCTGCCGCGACACCTGGACGAGAACGGCATGCTGGCGCTGATCGACCCGGACAAGGACGCGGACGGACTGCACCCGGTCAACCTCGGCCGGCTGGTGCTGAACGAGCCGGGCCCGCTGCCGTGCACGCCGCGCGGGATCGTGGAACTGCTGCGGCGCCACGGGGTGCCGCTGGCCGGGGCGGAGGTGTGCATCATCGGCCGGGGCATCACCGTCGGACGGCCGCTCGGGCTGATCCTGACCCGGCGGAGCGAGAACTGCACGGTGACCCTGTGCCACACCGGCACCCGGGACCTGGCCGCGCACACCCGGGCGGCGGACATCGTGGTGGCGGCGGCCGGGGTGCCGCACCTGATCACGGCCGACCTGATCCGTCCGGGCGCGGTGGTGCTCGACGTGGGGGTCAGCCGGGTGGACGGGAAGCTGGCCGGTGACGTCGCCCCCGACGTGGTGGGGAAGGCCGCCTGGGTGGCGCCGAACCCCGGTGGCGTCGGACCGATGACCCGCGCGATGCTGCTGACGAACGTCGTCGACCGCGCGGAGGCGCTGGTGTCATGAGCACGCCGCCCACCTCACCCACACCCCCGTCCTCGCCCGGCCCGGCCGAGGAGCGGCCGCCGAAGAGCTTCGTCCAGCAGGTGCTCGGCCAGTGGCCGCTGGCGTCGGTGCTGACCGGTGTCGCGATCGGACTCGTGGTGGTGGCGCTGAGCCACTGGCGCGCCGGCAGCACGCTGATCGGCCTGTCGATCACCGCCGGCGGCCTGCTGCGCCTGTTGCCCCAGCAACGCGTCGGCCTGCTCGCCGTCCGCAACCGCACCCTCGACTCGATCGTCCTGCTCGGCGTCGGCATCGGCATCGTCGTCCTCGCCTGGTGGATCCCGCCCAGCCGCTGATCCACGCTCGGGGAGCGGACGCTGGTTCGCCTGTCATCCCGGCGAACGCCGGGATCCCTGTACCGGCCTCCGTCCCGGCCCCTTCGTGACGGTCGCAGAGCGACCTCCTCAGGGAGCGGTGGGCTGGTCCCACCTGTCATCCCGGCGAACGCCGGGATCCCTGCACCGACCTGGGGGATGTCACGGGATCCCGGGTCGAGCCCGGGATGACGGTGGTCGCGATGGCCCGCCGGTCCGATCGGGCGGTCACTTCACCCTGGACGCGCTCACCTTCCAGGTGTTGCAGGCGCCGATGGTGGTGGCGGCGAGGCCGCGCCGGCCCCAGTAGCGCTCGGCCTTGACGGAGCCGTGGCCGGCGGCGTCATTGGTGTAGGAGAACTGGAACTCGGCGTCGGCGCGGTCGCGGCTGCCGAACCCGATCCCGGAGTGGACGAGCTGGTAGTGGGCCATGCAGTGGGCCTGGAGCTCGATCCGGCGGCCGGTGGTGCTCGACTTCTCGTCCAGCACCCAGCTCGAGGAGAAGATGCCGGCCAGCTCCTGCACGTGGTGCGCGTACTCGTGCATCACGAACTGCGCGACCGCGAGCCGGTAGTAGCGGCCCTGCGCGTAGGCGGCGGTCGAGAAGTAGAGGGTGCGGTTGGTGCTGCAGTAGGCGGCCGGGAAGGTCGTGCCGAGGCGCCCGCACGGCGACTTCGTGGCCGAGGTGTAGAAGGTGACCTTCGGAGCCGCGAACGGCACCGGGCTCTTCGCCAGCGCCTTCTTCCACGCCGCGTTCTCGCACTTCACCAGCGCTTTCACCTGGCTGCGGAAGCCGGTCCGGCTGGTCGGCGGACGCTGGTCGGGGCAGTCCGCGGACACCTTGAGCGCGTAGAGCGGGTTCGCCTTCAGCAGCACCTTCGGGTCCGTCGGCATGGTGGCGGACGGGCTGGCGGTCGGCTTCGCCGTTCCGGTCGGCTTCGCCGTGCCGGTGGGCCGGTTCGTCGGTCGTGCCGGCTCCGGGACGGTGATCGCGGCCCCGCGGCCGAGCACCGGCAACGCGACGACCGCGAGGGTGGCGACCATCGCGGACGCGATGAGGGCGACGCCGGCCGTCCACGCCAGCACCGTCGCCCAGCGCGGTCGCGCCGGACCAGGGGCCAGCGCGTGCCGCGGGACGTGCGGAGGGCCCGTACCCTCCGCGTCCATCCACGGCGGCCGATCCTCCGTCATCGGGCACCTCCCAGGTCGGCCCCCAGCGTAGATCCCGGGTCGGACGCCTCTCCGAAGACCGCCTGCAGCCGCCCGACCGCGCCGGTGATCTGCTCGTCGGCGCCGTCCGGCAGGCCGGGATCGAGGTCCAGCTCGATCCGGCCACCGTCCGACCGCCGGCGCTTCCAGCCGCCCACGTCCCGCAACTGGTGCAGCACCACCCCCCCGCTGCTCTCCGCGAACCGTCTCGGATGGTCCGACAACAGGTTGCCGGCGCTCGCCGGCCACGACACCCGCCGATAGCTGAGGAACGCCTCGTCGAACACCGACAACAGCCAGGCCGGCTGCGGCCTCGTCGCCGGCAGCCCCGCGTCCGGGACGTGCCACAGCTCCTCGCCGTCCACCACGACCCGCGCCACCCGGTCGCCGAGCCCGGCCAGCGCCGTCCGCACCTCGCTCAGCGTGACCTTCGCCCACCGGACCAGGTCGGCGACCGCCACCGGCCCGTGTCCCGCGACGAACCGGCCGACGAGTTCCGTCAGCGCGGCCTCCCGGCTGAGCGGTTCGGCCGCGGGCAGCACCTCGTCCACGAGCGCGTAGCTGTGCTCGGCGCCCTCGGCCGGGGCGGAGCAGACCAGCGCCCGCAACTCGCCCACGAGCAGGACGTGCCCCACCTGCTGGCCGAACAGCGGATCGGCGCGGTCCAGGACGCCCGCCTCCACGAGCGCGGCGCCCAGGTCGCCGCGGGTCGCGAACCGGCGCCCGGCCAGGCGGTCGGCGAGCACGCCGAGCGCCGTGTCGAGCCGCGGCCCGACCAGCCCCAGCTGCCGATGCCGCGCGGCCATGCCCGACTCCACCTTGGCCGAGGTGAGCGCCAGCAGCCACCGCAGGTCGCTCGCCGCGACGTAGTGCCAGGTCGGCCTCAGCACATGGGTGCGGACGATCTCGCCGCGCGCGACCGCCCCGTCCACATCGTCGACCCGGCCCGCGCACCGCAGCGCGATCATCGCCCGCGCGAGCGGCGCGTCCTGGGCCTGGACGCAGAGCAGCTCACTGACCACCTGGACGGGGCCGGACGCCGCGGGCCCGTTGAGGCGCTGGTTCGCGAGCCGGGCGGCCAGGACGGCGTCGCGGTCCACGTCAGTCCCGGAAGCCGGTGTAGAAGACCGCCAGACCGAACCCGATCGCGGCCAGTGCCAGCCGCACCCACCTCACGGGCGGACGGGCCGACTCCGCGGCGCCCCACAACGCGAGGGCCGCGAGCCCGAAGCCCGCGAGCCGGCCGGAGAACGGGATCCGCAGGTTGAGCAGGCCGACCACGGCGCCCGCAGCGACCGCGAGTCCGCCGAGCACCTCCAGCGCCCCTCGCACGCGCCGGCCCACCCGTACCCAGGCGGGTTCGGTGGACACCGCGCGGCGGCCGGCGGCAGCGGACCGGGCGAACAGCTCGACCGCGCCGGTCGCCACGAACCATGCCGCGACCACGGCGGCGAGTACGCCGTCAGCTCCGATGCGGTCCACGCGATGCAGTCTAGGGGGAGGGCTCGCGGGGTACGGCCACCTCCAGGCGGTCGAGCAGCGCGCCCAGCGCCGTCCGCTCGGCCAGGGTGAGCCGGCCGAACAGCTCGGCCCCGACCTCCGCCCTGGCCCGGTGCACGGCGGCCAGCGCGTCCCGTCCGGCGGGGGAGAGGGCGAGCAGCCACGCGCGGCCGTCCGCGGGGTCGGTCTCGCGCACCACGAAACCGGCGGCGACCAGGCCGGACACCGAGTCGGTCGCCGAGCGCGCGACGATGCCCAGCCGCCCGGCCAGGTCGGACGGCCGCAGCGGCCCGGCGTCCCCGATCACCCGCAGCGCCCGCGACTGGTGCAGGTTCAGCCCCAGTGGGGCGATCCGGCGCTGGGTCTCGCGGCGAAGCCGGCGCGACACCCTGAGGAACGCCTCGGCCAGGGCCTCCGGGAATACTTCCATGCCATTCGTCCTTATATGCTGTGGTTACCTCAGTATATCGAAGGGAGGGGCCGCATGACCGACACCCTCATCTCCACCGAGATCCGCGGACCCGCGCGGATCAACCCCGCCGACCGCGCCCAGCTCGCCGAGTCGCCGGTGACCATGCGCCGGGTCGCCGGACTCTTCTCCGGGCACGCCCTCGCGCTGAGCGGCGTGACCGCGATCATCGTCGTCGCCTCCGTCGTCGGCCTCGCCCAGCCGTTCCTGCTGCGCGAGGTGATCGACGTCGCCCTGCCCACCGGCGACACCACGCTGCTGGTCTGGCTGGTCGCCGGCATGGTCGCGGTCGCCGCGGTCACCGGCATCCTCGGGGTCTGGCAGACCTGGCTGGCCACGACCATCGGCCAGCGGGTGATGCACACGCTGCGCGTCCGCGTGTTCGCCCACCTGCAGGCCCAGTCGATCGCCTTCTTCAAGCGCACCCGCGGCGGCGAGGTGCAGTCGCGGCTGCTGCAGGACGTGGCGGGGCTCCAGTCGGTGATCACCACGACCGCCACCTCGATCGCGGCCAACCTGACCACGGCGATCGCCACCGCCGCCGCCATGGTCGCGCTGAACTGGCGACTGTCCCTGCTGTCGCTCGCCGTGCTGCCCCCGGCGATCTGGCTGACGCGACGGGTGGCGCTCGTCCGCCGGGACCTCACCGCGTCCCGCCAGCGCGCGCTCTCCGACCTGCACTCGCAGGTCGAGGAGGCGCTCAGCATCAACGGCGCCCTGCTCTCCAAGACCCTCGGCAACGCCGCCGCCGGCGAGGAGCGGTTCTCGGCCACGTCCGCGCAGCTGATCGACCTGGAAGTGCGCTCCCAGCTCGCCGGCCGTTGGCGGATGGCGACCATGGGCATCGTGTTCGCCGCGATCCCGGCCGTGCTGTACCTGGTCGCCGGGTTCCCGGAGGTCTCCGGCGGACTCACCATCGGCACGCTGATCGCCTTCGCCAGCCTGCAGACGTCGATCTTCCGCCCGATCCAGGGGCTGCTGAACATCGGCGCGCAGTGGGTGGCCTCGATGGCCCTGCTCAGCCGGATCTTCGGCTATCTCGACCTGCCGGTGGAGGTGCGCGAGCCCGAGCACCCCGTCCGGCTCGATCCCGGGCAGGTGCGCGGCGAGGTCCGGTTCGAGGACGTCGGCTACCGCTTCCCGGACGGCACGGTGGACGCCCTGTCCGACATCGACCTGGTGATCCGTCCCGGGGAGTCGCTGGCGGTGGTGGGGGAGACCGGCTCGGGGAAGTCGACGCTGGCCGCGCTGCTGGTCAGGCTCGCCGACCCCACGGCCGGCCGGATCACCGTGGATGGCGTGGACCTGCGCCGGATCACGGCGGCCGACCGCGCCCGGATCATCGGCATGGTGACCCAGGAGACCTACCTCGCCCACGCCAGTGTCGCGGAGAACCTGCGGCAGGCCGCGCCCGCTGCGACCGATGCGGAGTTGTGGGCCGCGCTGGAGGCCGCCCAGGTCGACCACGTGATCGCCGCGCTGCCAGAGGGGCTCGACACCGTGGTGGGCGCGCGCGGCCACCGGTTCAGCGGCGGTGAGCGGCAGCGGCTGGCGATCGCCCGCACGCTGCTGGTGAACCCGCCCATCCTGGTGCTGGACGAGGCCACCTCGGCCCTCGACACCGACACCGAACGCGAACTTCAGGCCGCCCTCGACCACCTCATGGCCGGCCGCACGACGCTGACCATCGCCCACCGGCTCAGCACGGTCCGCGACGCCGACCAGATCGTGGTCCTCGACGCCGGCCGGGTCGTCGAGCACGGCCGCCACGCCGACCTGCTGGCCGCCGGCGGCCGCTACGCCTCCCTGCATGGCTGAGTCCCGCGCAGTCTCCCGCGGGCGAACGGGACAAAGCTGCCGCCAGTTGCGCGGTTCGGCGGTCAGACCGCGCCAGGCCGCATCGCGCGGCAGCTTTGTCCCATTCCCCGGACCGGCCCGGCTGGTCACGCGGGCTCGCACCCCGGGTGTGAGCGCTGGACACCCTGCGGTGGCACAATCGGCAGGGTGTTCCGCTCGGCCGATGACGTCCGGGGGCTCGAACAGGCTCCCGGGCACTGGCTGCGCGCCGGGGTGATCGCCTGGCCGGTCGGTCAGCTGCCCCCGGACGCGGACCCGGCCGCCCTCGACTGGCGATTGCACTGGTCAGCGGACGACCACATCGACCCGACGGCGAGCGAGCCGCTGCCGTGGGGCAATGCCGTGCTCGTCCCGGATGCGTCGGGGTTGCCGCGCGCGTTGGCCGGCCAGTTCCCCCACCTGCGCAACCACCTGTGCCTGCGGGTACCGGCGGAAGCGGTCGCCGAGGCCCGGGAGATCCTGCGCTGCCAGGTGGCCGTCAGCGCCCACCGCCCATCCGGTCGGTTGGTGGCAGCGGGACAGCTGCAGCTGCCCGGGGTGCTCGACGAGCTCTACTGCGCCGCCGCAGACGCCGCGCTCGGTGCTACGTGGTACTACGGCTCCCCGACGCTGCGACTGTGGGCACCCACGGCCCGCGAGGTGGCACTGCTGCTCTGGCCGACCGGTTCGGCCCTCGGCGACCAGCCGACCCGGCACCGGATGATCCCCGACGACGACGGCACCTGGGCGGTGACCGGCGAGCCCGGGTGGTCAGGCGCGCGCTACCGCTTCGAGGTCACCGTGTACACCCCGCAGTACCGGCGCGTGGTGGTGAACCAGGTCACCGACCCGTACGCCCAGTCGCTCACGGTGAATTCCACGCACGCGGTGCTGGTGGACGTCGCCGACCCCGCGCTGACGCCGGCCGGCTGGGCGCAGTCCACCGCGCCGAGGCTGGCCGACCCGGTCGACCAGGTGATCTACGAGCTGCACCTGCGCGACTTCTCGATCTCGGACGCGACCGTCCCGGAAGAGCTCCGCGGCAGCCTGCTCGCGCCGACCGTGGACAGCGCAGGCATGGCGCACCTGCGCGGGCTGGCCGAGGCGGGGGTGAACACTGTCCAGCTGTTGCCGCTGTTCGACAACGCCACCGTCGAGGAGCACCCCGAACTCCAGGTGCGGCCGCCGTGGGAGCACCTCAAGCAACTGCCACCCGACAGCCCCGAACAGCAGCGGCACGTGAACTCCACCGGCGGCCGCAGCGGCTTCAACTGGGGCTACGACCCCTGGCACTACTTCGCGCCGGAAGGCTCGTTCTCGTCCACCCTCGCCAGCGCGGACGGCGCGGGCCGGGTCGCCGAGTTCCGCGCGATGGTCGGCGCGTTCCACGATGCCGGGCTGCGGGTGGTGCTCGACCAGGTGTTCAACCACACCGCGAGTTCCGGCCAGGACAACAAGAGCGTCCTCGACCGGATCGTGCCGGGCTACTACCACCGGCTCACCGACACCGGTGAGGTGGAGACGTCCACGTGCTGCCCGAACGTGGCCACCGAGCACCTGATGGCCCAGAAGCTGATGGTCGACGCCTGCGTGTTCTGGGCGCGCACCTACCACGTGGACGGGTTCCGCTTCGACCTGATGGGCCACCACAGCCGGGACAACCTGCTCGCGGTGCGCGCGGCTCTCGACGCCCTCACCGTCGAGGCGGACGGGGTGGACGGCCGCGCGCTCACGATGTACGGCGAGGGCTGGAACTTCGGTGAGGTGGCCGACAACGCCCGCTTCGTCCAGGCGTCGCAGGGCCAGCTCGGCGGCACGGGGATCGCCACCTTCTCCGACCGGCTGCGGGACGCGGTCCGGGGTGGCTCGGTGTGGGACGGCGACCCCCGCGGTCAGGGCTTCGGCACAGGACTGCTGACCGCGGACAACGGGTCCGGCGTGAACGGCGACGAGCGGGCGCAGGGCGAGCGGCTGGCGTGGTACACCGACCTCGTCCAGCTCGGGCTCGCCGGCACCCTGAGGGCGGTCCGGTTCGGCTCCAACTCACGGCACGCCGTGGTGCGCGGCGACGAACTGGACTACGGCGGGCGTCCCGCCGGCTACGCGGACGAACCGGGCGACGTGGTCAGCTACGTGGACGCCCACGACAACGAGACCCTCTTCGACGCGCTCACCCTGAAGCTGCACCCGGCGACCCCGATGGCGGCCAGGGTCCGGCTGAACACCGTGTGCCTCGCGCTGGCCACGCTCGGCCAGAGCCCGGTGCTCTGGCACGCGGGCACCGACATCCTGCGCAGCAAGAGCCTCGACCGGAACTCCTACGACTCCGGCGACTGGTTCAACTACCTGGACTTCACGATGACGGACAACGGCTTCGCCGCCGGACTTCCGCCCGAGCGGGACAACGCCGCCACCTGGCACGTGCTCGCGCCCCTGCTGGCGGACGCGCGGCTGAAGCCCGAGCCCGACGACATCCGGCAGGCGCACGCCCAGGCGCTGGACCTGCTGCGGCTGCGCTCATCGACCCGGTTGTTCCGGCTGGGGACGGCGGCGCGCATCATGGCCAAGGTCTCCTTCCCGGCCGCCAACAGCTGGCACCAGCTCCCCGGGGTGGTGGTGATGGCGATCGACGACACCACCGATCCGGTGGACGACCGCTGGTCCGGTCTGCTGGCGGTCTTCAACGCCACGCCGTGGCTGGTCCGCCAAGGTCTTCCCCTGGACATGTCCGGCTTCGAGCTGCACCCCGTCCAGGCGGACGGCAGCGACGATCTCGTCCGCGCCTGTGAGGTCGGCACCGACTGGGTCACCGTCCCCGAGCGGACGGCCGCGGTCTTCGTCCGCCCCCGCTGAGCGCCGCAGAACCAGCGGTTTCGGCTGGAGCCAGCGGTCCCGGCAGGGCTACACAAAGATGATCTGCGCACCCTCCGAGAGCTCCATGAAGTCCGTGGCGCTGATCACGGCGTCGACGCCTTCGTAGAGGTCGGCCTCGTTGAGCTGCATCATGTCGAACGACATGCGGCAGGCCCACAGGTGACCACCCATCTCGACGATCTGCTCCAGCATCTCGGGCACCGTCGGCACCTCGAGGTCGGCGATCTGCTTGCGCATCATCTTCGTGGCGAAGCCCGTCATGCCGGGAATGGCCCCCGCGAACGCCGGCAGCGGCATGTTCGGCGCCTGGACCAGGTGCATGGCGGTGTTGCCGAGCGGGTTGAACTTCAGGTGCTCCATCCGCGACTTCGTGATCATGTCGAAGCCCCAGAAGGTGAAGAACAGGTGGGTCTCGATGCCCTCGCCGAGGGCCGCCGCCCCGAGGATCAGGCCGGGGTACGCCATGTCCAGGTTGCCCTTGCTGCAGATGATCACGAGCTTCCGCTGCGCGGGCGCCGCCGGCGGGCAGTCGGGACCGCTGAAGTCGGGCACGATCGGGGCTTCGGTCTTCTTCTCGCTCATCGTCATCTCCTCAGACACAGCCCTTGGGCTTCGGCAGCCCGGCGATGTAGGCCATCTTCTTCGCCGGCTTGCCCGGGAAGAGCTCGAACAGTTCCTTGATCGGGAACCCGCCGACGGTGCTCGCGCGGCGCAGCGTCGCGGTCTCCCCGCGCGCGGGGTAGTCCATCCGCAGGAAGCGGATCGCACCCCAGTGCGCCTCCGTCATCTCGATTCCGATCAGCCGGGCGAGTTCTGCGCCCAGCTTCTCGTCCCACTGGTCGTAGGCGGTCAGGAAGCCCTCGTCGTTGACGTCGATCGGGCGACCCGCGATCAGGGTGGTCGGCATGCGGCGCTCCTTCAGAACTTCGGGATGATCGGGTCGGGCAGGACGGTGGCCGGGTCGGCGGTCGAGTCCACGCCGGGACGGTCGGCGTAGCCACCGGGTGGGGCAGCCGGCCTGGGCAGCGGCTTGGTGTCCAGGCGGGGGCGGCCCTTCGTGACGCTCGCTGACGCTCGCTCCTCAGGGAGCGGTTTGGGAGGGTGGGCTCGCTCCTCGGGGAGCGGTTTGGGAGGGTGGGCTCGCTCGGGGAGCGGTTTGGCGGTGCGTCCTCGCTCAGGGGCCGGTTTGGTGGCGGACCGCGCATGGGGCAGGGGCGCGGGGCTGGACGGCGGCGCCGCGGTCGGCAGGCCGGTGCCGGCCGGGGTGACGTCGGTCTCGACCCGCTTGCCGGCGAGGCTCATCGTGGTCGGGATCATCGGGATCGGCCGGCCCGGCAGCAGCAGGTTCCAGTAGATCCAGCGGAACGCCAGCTTGCCAACGTGGTTGAGGTGGGTCTCCTTGAGCAGCTTGAACGGACCCACGCCCGGCAGCGGGAAGTTCCCGGTGAACGGCTCGGTGGTGTAGTTGAAGTCCAGCAGCATGCCCTTGCGGTTGCCCGACTCGATGAAGCAGTTGGCGTGGCCGTCGAACCCGTGGGTGGGGGTGCGTCCGTTGAACTCGTCCACGAAGTTGTGCACGAACACGTCCACGGCGAAGTGGGCGACCGAGCCCGCCTTCGAGGTCTGCAGGGTGCCGGCGTCGCCGAGCACCCAGACGCCGGGATGCGCGAGGCTGGCCATCGTGTGCTGGTCGCAGGGGACGAGGTTCAGCTCGTCGCCCATGCCCGAGCGCGCGACATAGTCGGCGCCCATGTTCAGCGGCACCGTGACCAGCAGGTCGAAGCCGATCCGGCGGCCGTCGAACGACACCAGCTCCGCGGTGTCGTTGTCGATGTGCTCGACCGCGAAGTCGGTCTCCAGCGCGATCTGCCGGTCGACCAGCGCCGTGGCCAGCTCGCGGCTCGCCACCGGCTTGGTGAACGCGCCGTCCAGCGGCGTGACGTACGTGACGTCCGTGCGCTCCCGGATGCCGTGCTTGCGCAGCCAGTCGTCGGCGAGGAACGTGAACTCCATCGGCGCCACCGGGCACTTGATCGGCATCTCGGTGATGTGCACCACCAGCCGGCCGCCGCGGAACCGGCGCATCGCCTCGGTGAGCGCCTGCGCGCCGGGCAGGCTGTAGAACTCGTGGACCTTCTCGCCCCACAGCTTGCCCTGCATGCCGGGGGTGGCGTCCGGACGCGGCGCGACGCCGGTGGCGATCACCAGGTAGTCGTAGCTGAGCGTGCGGCCGTCCGCGAGGTACACCGTCCGATAGGTCGGGTCGACCCGGTCGATCTCGGTCAGGACGAGGTCGATGCCGTCGGTGAGGAACCGGTGCCGCGACCGGACGATGTCGGTCGTGTTGTAGATGCCGAACGGCATGAACAGGTAGCCCGGCTGGTAGTGGTGGGCGTCGTCGCGGTCGACCACCGTGATGTGCAGTTCGTGTGACCCCAGCGCCGCGCGCAGCTTGTTGGCCACCATCGTCCCGGCGGTGCCGCCGCCGAGGATGACAAGTCGTTTCATCGTTGAACTCCAGGTCCGCAAGACTGCTTACAGGGTACCCCGGAGGGTATCGGCCTGCTGGGTTTCGGACAAACTCCCACTCGCCCGTCGTGGGCAACATCCGGTCACCGCTCGGGAGGTGCCCGGGGATGTGAAAGGGTGGGAGAAGTTGGGCACTGGACGACTATTGTTACGTTTCAAAACTGACCTGAGGAAGGCCGAGGATGACTTCTTTCACCTGGAGCGAGATCGATCAGCGGGCGGTGGACACCGCGCGGGTGTTGGCTGCGGATGCGGTGGAGAAGGTGGGGAACGGTCATCCGGGGACGGCGATCTCGTTGGCGCCGTTGGCGTACCTGTTGTACCAGAAGGTGATGACTGGTGATCCGGCGGATCCGGCGTGGGTGGGGCGGGACCGGTTCGTGCTGTCGATCGGGCATTCGTCGTTGACGCAGTACTGCCAGTTGTTCCTGGCCGGCTACGGGTTGGAGGTCGAGGATCTGGCGGCGTTGCGCACGGAGGGGTCGTTGACGCCGGGGCATCCGGAGTTCGGTCACACGTCGGGTGTGGAGTGCACGACGGGTCCGTTGGGTGCGGGGATCTCGGATGCGGTCGGGTTCGCGATGGCGGCCAGGCGGGAGCGGGCGCTGCTGGATCCGTCCACGCCGTGGGGTTCGGAGAGTGTGTTCGACCGGTTCGTGTACACGATCGCCGGTGACGGCTGCATGCAGGAAGGTGTCGCGTCGGAGGCGTCGTCGTTGGCGGGGGCGCAGAAGTTGGGCAACCTGATCCTGATCTATGACGACAACCGGATCTCGATCGAGGGGGAGACCCAGATCGCGTTCACCGAGGATGTCGCGGCCCGGTATGCGGCGTACGGCTGGCATGTGCAGCACGTGGACTGGACCAACGGCGGGACCGGCTACACCGAGAACGTGCAGGCGCTGTACGAGGCGATCGAGGCGGCCAAGCAGGTGAGCGACAAGCCGTCGTTCATCAGGCTGACCACGGTGATCGGGTGGCCGCTGCCGACCAAGGCCGGCCACCACTCCGTCCACGGCGCGAAGCTGGGGGCCGAGGAGGTCGCCGGGCTGAAGAAGGAGCTCGGGTTCGACCCGGAGCAGTCCTTCCAGGTGGAGCCGGAGGTGCTGGCCCACACCCGCGCGAACGCGGCCGAACGGGCGAAGGACGCGAAGAGCGCGTGGGAACCGCGGTTCGCGGCGTGGATGGCGGGCAATCCCGAAAAGGTGGCGTTGTTCGAGCGGCTGGTAGAGCGGCGCATGCCGGAGGGACTGCAGGCGGCTCTGCCGGTGTTCGGAGCGGGCAAGAAGTCGACCCGGGCGGCGTCGGGCGAGGTGCTGTCGGCCCTGGCTGACGTGGTGCCGGAGTTGTGGGGTGGGTCGGCTGACCTGGCCGGCTCGAACAACACCACGATGAAGGGCCAGCCGTCGTTCCTGCCGCCGGAGCAGTCCTCCCATGACTTCGTCGGTGACTACTCCGGGCGCACGCTGCACTTCGGGATCCGCGAGCACGCGATGGGCAACATCGTCAACGGGATCACGATGTCGGGCCTGACCCGGGCCTACGGCGGCACGTTCCTGGTCTTCGCCGATTACATGCGGGCGGCGGTCCGGCTGGCCGCGCTGCAGCGGATCCCGTCCATCTTCGTGTGGTCGCACGACAGCATCGGGGTGGGCGAGGACGGCCCGACCCACCAGCCGATCGAGCACCTCGCCAGCCTGCGGGCGATCCCCGGGCTGGATGTGATCCGTCCCGCGGATGCCAACGAGACCGCGCAGGCGTGGGCGCAGGCGCTGACCCACACCGACCGGCCCTCGGCGATCATCCTGTCCCGCCAGGACCTGGCCACCGTCGACCGGGACGCTCCCGGGGTCGCGCCGGCGTCCGAGTTGGCCCGGGGCGGCTACACCCTCATCGACGCCGAGGGCGAGCTACAGGTCGTCCTGATCGCCACCGGTTCCGAGGTCGGAGTCGCGCTGGCGGCCCGTGACCTGCTCCAGGCCGACGGCATCGGCACCCGGGTCGTGTCCATGCCGTGCACCGAATGGTTCAACGGCCAGGACGCCGCCTACCGGGCCTCCGTCCTGCCCGCGGGAGTGGCGAAGGTGGCGGTCGAGGCCGGCGTGCCGATGGGTTGGCGTGAGTACGTCGGCGACGCCGGCGAGATCGTCGGCATCGACCACTTCGGCGAGTCGGCGGCCGGTGGCCTGCTGTTCACGAAGTACGGCTTCACCGCCGACAACGTCGCCGCCCACGCCCGCACGGCGCTGTCCCGGATGTGACGCTGGGCACCACCACGGCACACAGCACCCGAGGCCAGCGGCTGCGCGCGAACGGCGCGCTCCTGCTGGCCTCGGCCCTGTGGGGCTTCGCGTTCGTCGCGCAGCGGGTCGGCGCGACCCACGTCGGGCCCTTCACGTTCACCGGTGTGCGGTTCGCCCTCGGGGCGCTGCTGCTGTTGCCGCTGATCGCACTGCGGGACCGCGTCCGGAAGGCCTCGCCGGCCTCGCGGCGGGCCGCGTCCCAGGCCGTGGTGATCCCGGGCATCCTCACCGGTGTCCTGCTGACTGTCGCGGTCAACCTGCAGCAGGCGGCGATGAGCGACACCCCGGCGGGGAACGCCGCCTTCATCACCGGCCTGTACATGGTGTTCGTGCCGGTGATCGCGGCGTTCCGCGGCCACCGCAGCAGCTGGGCGACGGTGTTCGGCGTGGTCGCATCGCTCGCCGGCCTGTACCTGATCAGCGTGACCGACGCGCTGACGATCGGCAGGGGAGAGGTGCTGCTGATCCTCAGCTGCGTCCCGTGGGCCGTGCAGATCCTGGTGATCGAGCACTACAGCCCGCGGCTGTCCGCGCTGCGGTTCGCCGTGGCGCAGTTCATCACCTGCGCGGTCCTGAGCAGCGTCGCCGCGCTCGTCTTCGAGGGGTCACCCTTCACCGGGATCGGCGAGGCCGCCGTCCCGCTGTTGTACGGCGGGCTGGTCTCGGTCGGGATCGCGTACACGCTCCAGGTCGTCGGCCAGCGCCATGCCCTCGCCACGCACGCCTCGCTGATCATGGCGACCGAATCGGTGTTCGGGGCGCTCGGCGGTGCGCTGTTGCTCAGCGAGTCGATGGGCCTGCGTGGTTACCTCGGTGCGGCCCTGATGGTCGCCGGCATCGTGGTCTCCCAATTCGGCCTGCCCTCAGCCCCGCTCAGCGACCTGAGCGACACCGCCGAGCCGCCCCCTGACCGCGGCCCCAGAGCCTGAGCCCTGGCTCCGCCCCCCTGAACCCGGCCTCTCTGGCCACGGCCCCGAGCCCCCCGGCCCGGTCGAACGGGACAAACCTGCCGCCAGTGTCCCAAGATCGGCTCTGGCCCGCGCGGCGGGGCATCGGGCGTCAGGTTTGTCCCGAAGCCTGCCGGGCCGGAGCCACATGGAAACCTCCGGGCCACTGAAGCGGCCCCCGGCACCTCGGCCCGGTCGAACGGGACAAACCTGCCGCCAGTGTCCCAAGATCGGCTCTCGCCCGGCCGGCCGGGAATCGGGCGTCAGGTTTGTCCCGAAGTCTGCTGAGCCGGAAGCTCGTGGAACCCGCTTCTCTGCAAGGCCGCGACCGCAGCGGGGTCGCCAGTGCGCACCTGGATGCTGCGGGCGTCGTGGTGGGCTGCCCACCAGGCGAGCGCGAGGAGGTGCTCACCGTGGCCGGTGGTCACCCACTCGCCGGCCAGGAAGGCAGGGCAGGGCGGCGGATCGTCCCAGTCGCCGAGGGTGGGCGGCGGCTGCGCGTCGAGCAGATCGCTGAGCCGCGCGACGAACACCCGTCCGGACACCCCGGCGGAGGCCGCCAGCCGGTCGAGTTCGTCCAGCGGGGTGCGTAGCGGATCGCGACCCCTGGCAACCCCGACCGGGCGCAGGGCCAGCACGTCCGGCCAGGCCACGAGGTCCTCGACTCCGCGGCGATCCCGGAGCGTGACCCCGCTCCCGTCCACGGCCACCACGAAGCCGACGAGATCGCCCTGGCCACCATCGGCGAGGACGCGGCGCAGGCTGATCCTGCGGCCGACCCCGACGTGTCGGGGTTCGGGATGCCGGCGGGGCATGACGCATCGTCTCCCGTTGTCAGTTGTAGAGTGCAGGTGAATCTGGCAAGTACCGAACCAGGAGCCCGGCCCATGACTTACGTGATCACCCTTCCCTGTGTGGATGTCAAGGATCTCGCGTGTGTCGAGGAGTGTCCGGTCGACTGCATCTACGAGGGCAACCGGATGCTCTACATCCACCCCGACGAGTGCGTCGACTGCGGGGCCTGTGAGCCGGTCTGCCCGGTCGAGGCCATCTACTACGAGGACGATGTGCCGGCCGACCAGGCCGAGTACTACGACGTCAACGTCCACTTCTTCGACGAGATCGGCTCACCGGGTGGCGCGGCCAAGCTCGGTCCGATCGACGCCGACCACCCCACGGTCGCCGCGCTGCCGCCGCAGGGCGAGTGACCCCGGGACTGGCAGGACGGCTGCCCGACTTCCCGTGGGACTCCCTCGCCGGGGCGCGAGCGCGCGCCGAGGCGCATCCTGACGGCATCGTCGACCTGTCGGTCGGCACACCCGTCGATCCGACACCGGAGATCGCCCAGCGGGCCCTCCGCGAAGCGGCGAACGCGCCCGGCTATCCCGCAACCTGGGGGACGGCGGCCCTGCGCGCAGCGATCATCGGCTACCTCGAGCGTCGCTGGGGCGCGATCGGGCTCACCGACGCGGGCGTCCTCCCCGTTGTGGGCACGAAGGAACTCGTCGCGCTGCTCCCGACGCTGCTGGGCGTGGGCGCCGGCCAGACGGTGGTGATCCCGACCACCGCCTACCCCACCTACGACGTGGGCGCCCGGGTCGCCGGCGCGTCCGTGGTTGCGAGCGACGACCCGGCCGTGGTCGCCGAGGTGCGTCCGGGACTGGTCTGGATCAACTCCCCGGCCAACCCCCACGGACGCATCCTGTCCCCGGCCGAGTTGCGCGCCTGGGTGGACGCGGCCCGCGCGGCCGGCGCGGTCCTCGCATCGGACGAGTGCTACGGCGAGTTCGGCTGGGACGCCGACCCGATGTCGGTCCTGCACCCGGACATCAACGGCGGCTCGCCGGACGGGCTCCTCGCCGTGCACTCGCTGTCGAAGCGTTCGAACGCCGCGGGCTACCGCGCAGGCTTCGTCGCGGGCGACCCCGCGGTCGTGGCGCCGCTGCTGGAGGTGCGCAAGCACGCCGGCCTGATGATGCCCGCACCCGTCCAGGCGGCCATGGTCGCGTTGCTCGGCGACCAGGAGCACGTCGAGGAACAACGGGCCCGCTACCGACAGCGCCGCGTGCTGCTGCGTCCGGCGCTGGCTGCCGCCGGCTACCGGGTCGAGTACTCCGAGGGCTCGCTCTACCTGTGGTGCACCCGCGACGAGGACTGCCGCGCGAGCGTCGACCACCTCGCCGGTCTGGGCATCCTGGTCGCCCCCGGCGACTTCTACGGTGAGGCCGGCCGGACCTTCGTCCGCGTCGCTCTGACCGCGACGGACGAGCGCATCGCCGCAGCCGCCCGCCGGTTGCTCGCCGCCGGCTGATCGCCGGGCCGGACACTCGGGATCCCTGTCGGCCGGGCGAGGTTCCGGACGCCGCTCGCCGGGACGGCCGAGCCAAGCTGAGAAGACTCCAAAGGTTCGGCCGAACCTGCACGCGCGGCCATGCCGGCCCCGACGATGACCTCGTGGAGTACCGGGTTGCGCTGGCTGCGATGACGATCCTGCTCGCCGGCTGCACGGCCCCGGCGGCATCGTCCCCGTCGCCCTCGCAGGCCGCCACGACGGCGGTCTCCCCGACAGCGGCCACCACCGTCCCCGACTACACCGGCCCGCGACCGCTGCCCGCGAGCGACGGGAAGCCGATGCTCTGGCCGGTTGTCACGTCGGTGACGATCGCCGACGGCGGCTACAACACCGAGACCACCCGTTATGGGTTCGTCGACATCACCGGCACGCTCGTGGTCCAGCCTCGCTACGAGAGCTACGAGTACTGCCGCGACGCCGCGGGCCGGGTTGCCACAGTGGTCGCCATGGCCGCCGGACGAAAGGCGGACGTCCTGGACCTGACCGGGAAGGTGGTCCTCCGGGCGCCGACCGCGCACGCAAAGTGCGGCCCCACGGGCGCGCTGGTGTTCTCCTGGTGGATCGATCCCGAGACGAGCAAGTGGCAGGACGGCGTTCTCGACCTCCGCACCGGCCGGGTGTTGTTGTCGCTCGCACCCGGCCGACACATCTCCGTGGTCGACGATCGCACCGTGGACGTCACCGAGAAGGGCGGGTCCTATTTCTTCGTCCCTCGTACCGGGCGGCGCACACCGCATCCAGGGTGGCTCGACGACGGCCGCCTTGAGGCCGGCGCGCCTGGCCTGCCCGCCGCGACGAAGCGCGACGGGGGACGCTACGGCTACCTGGACCTCGACGGCAACTGGATCGTGCCGCCCGATCTCGCCGGCGCCGGGGCGTTCACCGCCGGTCACGCCGTGGTCAAGCTCGCCACGAACCGGTTCACGTTCCTGGACACGCGACTGCAGCGGGTCGGCGGGGAGTGGGTGACCGTCGAGGCCGTGTGGGACGCTTCCTACAACATCGTCGGTTACGTCGTCGCCAGCGCAGCCGGACAGGGTCTGCTGGGAGTCGACCTGCGCACGATCGTCGCGCCCGGTACGGCCAGGATCGAGTGCTCCGGGGATGCAGACGGCGCGTGCTCGGTGCAAGCAGACGATCGGCTGTCGATGGTTGCGTTGCCGGAGGGCACGGCGAGAGCAGTGCCCGACGGCTTTCGTCGGATCGTCGGTCCGGGCTTCGTGGCTGACGTGGTGGGAACCGGCGAGGACCTCGGGACCCGGCACGTCCTCGCCATTGAGTCGGGCGCGGTCGCCGCTCTCGACTGGCCGTCCTCCTGCGAGGCGGTCGGGGCTGCGTGGGCGGTGTGCGCGCCGTCGCTGCCGCAGCCGGATGACGAGGAGTGGCAGCCCGACATCCTGCCGACCGTTGTGATCGACGCCGAGGGCCGCCGGACCGCACTTTCCAGCGTCACGCCGGTAGGGGATCCCACTGATTCCGGTACCACGGCGTACTACATGGCCACCACCGGGCGGTACACCGGGCTCGTCGACTCGCGGGGAACCTGGCTGTACCGGCAGAGCCGCTTCACCAGACTGGAGGACTGACATGCGGCGACGATTTCTCGCGACCGCCACGCTCGCGGTGGTGCTGGCTGGTTGTGTCGGCCAGGCGGCCCCCACGTCCCCGGCGCCGGCCCCGACCGTCCCACTGGCGTCCCCGTCCAGCTCACCCGCCTCATCCGGGGCGCCGGTGCTCGCGCTGACCGACCTGCCGCGCATCGACGGGTCGACGGCGAACATCCCGCTGATCTCGCTCCTGATCCAGCGGGTGACCGGAGCGGATGAAGCACTCGCCGACAACACCGTGAAGACGTCGGGGACACCAACCGCCTGGCGCAACCTGGTCGATGGCAGCGCCGATCTCCTGGTCGTCTATGAGGCAGATCGGAGCGTCGAGGCCGAGGTCGAGGACTCCGGGGTCGAGCTCGAAGTCCACCCGATCGGGCGGGATGCGCTGGTGTTCTTCACCAACGAGTCCAACCCGGTCACATCGCTCTCCGCCGCCCAGTACAAGGCGATCTACACGGGCAAGCTGACGAACTGGGCCAAGGTCGGCGGCCGGAAGTCGGCGATCGTGGCCTACCAGCGGCCGGAGGAGTCCGGGTCGCAGGCCCTGTTGCGCAAATACGTCGTGGGCGACGCGCGCATGGCGAGGGCTCCCTCGGAACGGATCACCGGCGACATGGCCGAGATCATCACCGGGGTGGCGAGCTACGCCAACACCGGCAACGCGCTGGGCTACAGCGTCTACTACTACCTGGCCAACATGTACGCGGTGGAGGGCATCAAGATGCTCGGGGTCTCCGGGGTGATGCCGTCGACCGAGACCATCGCCGACGGCAGCTACCCGTACGCGAACGACTTCTACGCCGTCGTGCGCGCTGATGAGCCGGCCGACAGCCCGGCACGAACCGTGCTCGACTGGCTGCTCGGCGAGGACGGCCGGCAGGCCGTCGCCGACGCCGGCTACGTCCCCGTGGGGCGGTGAACACGGCAGCTGAGCCCCGATCGGTCCTTCCTGGCGTTCCCCGGGACGTCCAGCCGCGACGGATCGCGACCGAAACGGGACAAACCTGCCGCGACCCGAGCCCGAGCTGGACTCTCCTGCGTCCAGCGCGATCGCGCGGCAGAAAAGTCCCGTTCGCTGACTCGCTTCGCGAGCCAATGCTTCTGCGGTCAGCGCGGCGTCGGGCCCGGAAACACCAGTTCGACCTTCGTGGCGGTGTCGGTGGGGCCCGTGCCCACCCAGTCGGCGAGCGATGTGGGGGAGTGCACCCACGTGTAGGGGCCGATCCGCACCGACGCCAGTCCGTACGCCTGGGTGTTGGCGATCGCCAGGTGTGCGACGGCCCACGCATGAGCGGCCTTCTTCGCCGTCACCGTGAGCTTCTCACCGTCCCTGGCGACGGTGATCGTGTCCTCGCCGAGGGTCTTGTTCAGGAAGGTCCGCATGCCCGCCGGATCGGCCGGACCGGGGGCGTTCACCACGCAGCGGAAGGACGCCGGCGTCTCACCGGTGAGCGAACTGGCCAGCGTTCGGGCGTTGGGCACGTGGCGGCGATAGGCGTCCGGGTAGGCGCTGCGCTGCACAGCCTGGGCGACGTCGTTGATGTCCTTGGTCTTCCAGTTCCTGATCTTCTCCATCTCCCGGTAGAAGGAGCGGGTGGAGTACCAGGGGTCCATGATCTGCTCCTCCGTCCCCCAGCCCTTCGACGGACGCTGCTGGAAGAGGCCGAGCGAGTCGGCGTGCCCGTAGTCGAGGTTGCGGATCCCCGACTCCTGGTAGGCCGTCGCCAGGGCGATGGACGCCGCCCGCGGCGCCAGCCCGCGCTTGATCGACATGCCGGCGATGATGGCCGCGTTGCGGGCCTGTGCGGGGTCCACCGTGGTGGTGCGGCCGCCCGCGGTGGCCGTGCAGCGGTCCTCGATGGGCAGCGGCGCCTTGTTCCAGGTCGACCAGAGCGTGATGCCGCCGGCGATCAGCGCCAGCACGAGCGCGATGCCGAGGACCGCCCACAGGACGCCCCTCGCCCGCTTCATCGCCACCTCAATTGTCGTGCAGCGCGGTGTTCAGTTCGACGCCGGTGCCCGTCCGCACCCTCGCCTCGACCGCACCGGTGAGGGAGTTGCGCAGGAACAGCAGCCCGCCACGTCCACTCAACTGGACGGCCTTCACCACGGCGCCGCCGGTGAGGGTCACCTTCGTGCCGGCGGTGACGTAGAGGCCGGCCTCCACCACGCAGTCGTCGCCGAGCGAGATGCCCACACCGGACTCGGCGCCGAGCAGGCAGCGCTCGCCGATGGTGATCTGCTCCTGGCCACCGCCGGAGAGGGTGCCCATGATGGACGCGCCCCCGCCGATGTCGGTGCCGTTCCCGATCACCACGCCGGCAGAGATCCGGCCCTCCACCATCGACGTGCCGAGCGTGCCCGCGTTGAAGTTCACGAAGCCCTCGTGCATGACGGTGGTGCCGGACGCCAGGTGGGCGCCGAGCCGGACGCGGTCGGCGTCGGCGATCCGCACCCCCGAGGGCAGCACGTAGTCGGTCATCCGCGGGAACTTGTCGACCCCGTACACCGATACCCGTCCGCGCGCGGACAGCAGGGCCAGCCGTACGTCCTCGAAACCGTCCACCGCGCAGGGACCGAAGTTGGTCCAGACCACGTTCGGCAGGACGCCGAACAGCCCGGTCAGGTCAATCGTGCGGGGCGCGCAGAGGCGGGTGCTGAGCAGGTGCAGCCGCAGGTAGGCGTCCGGGACGTCGGCCGGGGGTGCATCGAGGTCGATCTCGACCAGCACCGGCTCGCTGCGGACCCGCCGCTCCTCGTCGTCCTGGGCGGCGGCCACCAGGGTCTGCGGCGGTTCGCGGTCGGTGGCCTCGCCGAGGGCGGGGGCCGGGAACCAGGCGTCGAGAACCTGGCCGGACTCATGGACGCTGGCCAGGCCCCAGCCGTGCGCGGGTCGGGTCATGCCGGCCAGCCTACTGGGCGTCGTCTAGGCTGCGGCCATGACCCTCGACCTGACCGGCGACCTGGTGACGCTGTTCCGGGACGTCGTGGACACCGAGTCGGTCAGCGGTAACGAACGGGCGCTCGCCGACCTCGTCGAGGGGGCGCTGCGGCGCTACCCGCACCTGGCCGTCGTCCGGGACGGGGACACCGTCGTCGCGCGGACGAACCTGGGCCGGGCCGAGCGGGTGGTGATCGCCGGGCACCTCGACACCGTCCCGGTCGCGGGCAACCTGCCGTCCCGGATCGAGGGCGACCTCGTCCACGGACGTGGCACCAGCGACATGAAGGGCGGGGTCACCGTGGCGCTGGCCTGCGCGGCGCAGCTCGTGCAGCCCAACCGGGACATCACCTGGATCTTCTACGACCACGAAGAGGTCGCGGCGGAGGACAACTCGCTCACCCGGGTCGCCCGCGAGCATCCCGAGTGGCTGGCCGGCGACTTCGCCGTCCTGATGGAGCCGACGTCCGCGCGGGTGGAGGGCGGCTGCCAGGGCACGCTGCGGTTCACGCTCACCACGGCGGGGGTCGCCGCGCACTCTGCCCGGGCCTGGCTGGGCCGCAACGCCATCCATGAGGCGGCGGACGTCCTCACCCGGCTCGCCACCTACCCGCCCCGCGAGGTGGCGGTCGACGGGCTCACCTACCGCGAGGGCATGAACGCCGTCGCCATCTCCGGGGGCATCGCCGGCAACGTGATCCCCGACGCCTGCACGATCACGGTGAACTTCCGGTTCGCCCCCGACCGCGACGAGGCGGATGCGAAGGCGCACTGCGAGGAGCTCTTCGCCGGGCACCACCTGGTCTACACCGACTTCGCGCTGGGTGCGCGCCCCGGCCTCGACCGTCCGATCGCGCAGGAGTTCCTGGCCGCCGTGGGCGGACCGGCCGGTCCCAAGTACGGCTGGACGGACGTCGCCCGCTTCTCGGCCCTCGGCGTGCCGGCGGTCAACTTCGGCCCCGGCGACCCCGGCAAGGCGCACGCCGACGACGAGTGCTGCCCGATCGCCGACCTGTACACCTGCCGGGACGCCCTTCTTCGCTGGCTGGGCTGATCGGAGTCCGGGCTCAGGCCCGGCGAGCGGCGGTGACCTCCCGCAGCGCGCGCAGCACCGCGGCCACCGTTGGGACGCTCTCCGCACCGCGGACGTGGACGGCGCGGACGCTGCGGTCGCTCGCCGGCGCCACGTCGTGCGCGCTCGTGCCGGACGGGAGTTCCAGTGGCTCCAGGGCCAGGCGCGGCTGCAGGGCCACCCCGACGCCGGCAGCGACCAGGCCGAGCACGGCGACCGAGTTGTCGGTGGCGTGTGCAATCCGCGGACGGACGCCCAGCGCCCCGCAGGCCGCCAGCAGATGGCCACGGCACAGTGGGCAGCCGGCGATCCACGCGTCCGCGCCGAGCTGATCGAGACCGACGGCGGGCATCCCCGCCAGCGGATGGCCGTCGGGCAGGATCACCGCCACCGGGTCGTCGAACAACCGCAGGGTGCTGGTGCCGACCAGGTCGTCGTGGGGATCCGCCGGATCGCCCGGATAGCTGAACGTGACCGCGATGTCGACGCTGCCCTCGGCGAGCATGGTCAGCGCCTCGGGCGGCTCGGCCTCCGTGTAGACCAGCCGCAGGTCGGGGTCGGTCCGGGCGAGGTCGGCGATCAGCTTCGGGACGACCGTGGAGGAGGCGCTGGGGAAGGCCGCCACCCGCACCGTCCCGGCCGCGTGCTCGACCAGTCGAAGCAACTCGTCGTCGGCTGCGGCGAGGGCGGCCAGGATCGGTCCGGAGTGCCGCGCCACCACCCGTCCGGGATCGGTGAGCCGGACCCCGCGGCCGGAGCGGAGTACCAGCGGAGCGCCCAGCCGGGCCTCGGCCCGACGCAGGTGCTGGCTGAGCGCGGGTTGGCTGTAGCCGAGCGCTTCGGCGGCCGCCGTGATGGAGCCGTGCTCCGCGATGGCCTGCACGATCCGGACGGTGTGCAGATCCAGCCCATTCATGCGTCGAAGTTATCAGAACAACAGAAAACATGCTCTGGTGTGATCCGTGATCCACCGACAGGCTGGAGGCATGACTGCGCTTACCGTCGCCGAACTGGCCGCTGAGTTTGACGTCGACCCGGGTTATCTGGGTGCGGCGACGTCCGGTGTCGCACCTCGCCGGGCGGTAGAGGCGATGCGGGCCGACGTGGAGCGCTGGCGGCACGGTTGCATCGAGCCGGACGGCTACGACGGTGTGGTGACTCGCACCCGGGAGTCCTTCGCCCGCCTGGTGGGCGTGGCGCCCGACCGGGTGGCCATCGGGTCGCAGACGTCAGCGCTGGTCGCCAACATCTCCGGTTCCCTGCCGGTCGGGACCGAAGTGCTGATCGCCGACGGGGACTTCACCTCGATTGTCTACCCGTTCCTCGCCGCCGGGCAGTTCCGCGTCCGGTTCGCCCCGCTCGATGAGCTGGCGGCGGCGATCCATCCCGGGACGGGACTGGTGGTGTTCTCTCTCGTGCAGTCCGCGACCGGTGAGGTCGCCGACGCGGACGCAATCGCGGCCGCAGCCACGGCCAACGGAGCGGCGACACTGGTGGACACGACGCAGGCCGCCGGGGTGTGTCCGGTCGACGCCGGCCGGTTCGATGCGACCGTCTGCCACGCCTACAAGTGGCTGTGTGCCCCTCGCGGGGTGGCCTTCATGACGTTGGCAGCGGAGTTCGCCGAGCGACTGGTTCCGTCAGCCGCCGGTTGGTACGCGGGCGCCGACCCGTGGCACAGCATCTACGGGGAGCGGATGGAACTGGCCGCGGATGCGCGTCGCTTCGATGTGTCCCCGGCCTGGCAGGCGTTCGTGGGGGCGGAGCAGTCGGTCGGACTGTTCGCCGGAGCCGACATCGCCGCCGTGTGGCAGCATGCCTCCGGCCTCGGCGATGCCCTCTGCCGTGGCCTGGGCCTTCCCGAGCAGCACCAGGCGATCGTCACCTGGGCAGACCCGGACAGCAGCCAACTCGCTCGCCTCACCGCAGCCGGGATCCGCGCCTCGGGACGCGCCGGTCGCCTGCGCGCGGCCTTCCATGTCTGGAACACGGAATCCGATGTCGCCGCGGTCCTTCACGCCCTGGCTTGAGGCAGAAGATCGACCCCCGCGGCTGTCAGGCCCGCGCCGAAAGGGACTTTTCTGCCTCCGGTTGCGCAAGATGGCGGCGCGCCGGAGGCCCGGAGGTTCTGGCGGCAGAAATGTCCCGGAGGCGCACTGCATCGTTGAGGGCGCGGTTGCGAGGATGAGCTCCCCGGAGGGTGCTCAGGAACCATCGAGGTAGAACCAGCGCCCGCCGTGCCGGGCGAATCGTGAGCGTTCGCGCTGAAAGCCGCGCCCTTGGGGTCCGCGGTAGCGGGCAATGAACTCGACGTCGTCGCCGACCGCCGCAACGATCTGCAGGGACAGCCAGACGAGCTCGGGATCGAGACGGAGTTCCTCCGGACGCGTCCTGGGGTGCCAGGTCCGCAGCAGGTAGTCCGCATCGCCGAGCGCGAACGCCGAGTACCGCGAACGCATCAACTCTTCGGGGGTACCGGCATCCTGCGCGCCGCGGTGCAGCGGCCCGCAGCACTCGACATAGCCGGCGCCGGAGCCGCACGGGCACGTGTCGGACTCACCCATGCGGCGACTCTACCGAGCAGGAAAGGGACAGAACTGCCGCGGCCTGCGCCCTCGTGGCCGCAAGCAGCCGATCAGCGCAACCCGCGGCAGTTCTGTCCCGAAATCGGTGGTGCCGGCCTGAATGCCTGCGGGCGGATCAGGGCATCCGTGGGCCCGGAAATGGTCGTCGGCCTGTGGATAACCCGGTTCGGGCCGGAGTTTTCCACAGCTGCCAAATCGGGTGACCGGCTCGGCAGGGCCTTCCTGATAATGCCAGGCGTGATCGACCTCGACGCACTGCTCGCCCGCCACGACGGGGTGCTGCTGGCGCGCGAGCATCGCGGCCTCAAGTCGAGCATCAGCCGCTGGTGGCACGCCGGCCGGCTGGCCAGGTTGTTGCCGGGCACCTACGTCGCTCCGTCTGCCGGCGAGGAGTTCGAGACCCGCCTGAGAGCAGTGTCGGCCCGGATCCCGGACGCCGTCATCGCGGGCGCGGCCGCCGCCAGACTCACTCTCTGGCCGAAGGAACAGGTGCGCGAGATCGATGTGCTCGTTCGCTCTCGGCGGGTGCCGAAGCCCGGCTTCAGGTTCATCCGGCGCCAACCGCCTCCCGAGCAGGTGACGGACCGCGTGGGAATCGGGGTGGTCTCGCCAGCCCTGCTGGCCGTGGACTCCGCCGCGGTAGACAACGGAGCGCGCATCGACGACCTGCTGCGAGCCCATTGGCCGCTCGAGCGCATCGAGGCCGCGTTGCAGGCCACCCCTGGACGCACGGGGAACCGAACCCGGCGACGCGTGGTGCAACGATCCCGGACGCTTCCCTGGTCGCAGGCCGAACGACGCCTGCACGACCTGCTCGACCGGCATCACATCACCGGCTGGACGGCGAACCTGCCCGTCACGGCCGGCGGTCATGAGTACTGGCTCGACGTGGGCTTCGAGGCCGAGCGGGTCGCTATCGAGGTGGACGGCTACGAGTTCCACAGCAGCCGGTCCGCATTCGAGTACGACCGGGGGCGCGCCAACGACCTGGTCGGGGAGGACTGGAGACTGCTCAAGGTCACCTGGCTCATGCTCGAGGACGAGGACCGGTTGCTGAGCTGGATCCTCGGCGTGGTGCGGCGGCGCCGACGACGACGCTCGTCAGCGTCCACACGGGCCGTCGGGCGGTGCAGGCCGGACGGTACGTGAGGGGGTTTGCTGACGCGGCTGGTGTTGCGGCGAAGGGCTGCGGCAATAGATTGCCGGAGTGAGCAAATCAGCCAGAACCCAGGGGCCGGTGATCCGGCGTCACGACCAGGTCCAGCCGACGACGACGGACGAGCGGCTGCTCAGCAGCAAGGGCGACGGCGAGTGGGTGCATGCCGACCCGTGGCGGGTGCTGCGGATCCAGGCCGAGTTCGTGGAGGGCTTCGGCACGCTGGCCGAGATCGGGCCCGGCGTGGGCGTGTTCGGCTCGGCCCGCACGCCGCGCAAGGACCCGATGTACGAGGCGGCCGTCCGGATCGGGCGCGGCCTGGCGGAGGCCGGCTACGCCACCATCACCGGTGGCGGCCCCGGGATCATGGAGGCGGCGAACAAGGGGGCGCTGGAAGCCGGTGGGGTCTCGGTCGGCCTCGGCATCGAACTGCCGTTCGAGCAGGCCCTGAACCGGTACGTGTCGCTCGGGATCAACTTCCGGTACTTCTTCGCCCGCAAGGTGATGTTCCTGAAGTACTCCCAGGGCTTCGTCGTGATGCCCGGCGGCTTCGGCACGTTCGACGAGGTCTTCGAGGCGCTCACCCTCGTCCAGACCCGGAAGGTGACCTCGTTCCCGATCGTGCTCTACGGCCGGACGTTCTGGACGCCGCTGCTCGGGTGGCTGGAGGAGTCGGTGCTCGCGGACGGCTACGTGTACCCGCGGGACCTCGCGCTGCTGCAACTCACCGACGACCCGGACGAGGCTGTGGCGCTGGCCACCGGTCCCGGACCGCAGCCGCCGTCGTCGCCTGCCACGAGCATGTCCTGAGCGTCCGGCCGGGACGGGCCCGATCGCTGGGTAGAGTTCTGCGCATGGAGTGGGTGCTGTGGATGATCGCCGTCGCGATCCTCGGCCTGGCGGCCGTGGCAGCCAGCGGCCGGATGGGCGAGATGCCGGCGACGGTCACCGACACGCCGCGTCCGCATGTGCCGACCGGCGAGCTGACCGGCGATGACCTGCGCGGCCTGCGTTTCGGCGTGGTCACGCGCGGCTACTCCATGCAGCAGGTGGACGAACTGCTCGACCAGTTAGCCAGACAGCTGGACGCGCGCGAGTATCCCGAGTCCTGACCAGGTTCTCGCGCGCCTCGACCCGGCCCGCCGCGCCCTGCCGGACCCGGCAGTCCCCGCGGGGTGGAATAATGGGAGAGTTGGATCAAGCACCAGCCAGAAATTGAGGTATGCGATGGCAGCGATGAAACCGCGGACCGGCGACG
>DAINOM010000026.1:0-28754 GCA_036735445.1 Propionicimonas sp. | reverse complement strand
GTGGATCACCTCGCCGGTGGCGTCGGCCAGCACCTGCACCTCGATGTGCCGGGGACGGACGACCGCCTCCTCCAGGTACATCCGCGAGTCGCCGAACGCCGACTCCGCCTCCCGCATCGCCTCCGCCAGCGCGGCCGGCAGGCGTTCGGGATCGTCCACGCGGCGCATGCCCCGGCCGCCACCACCGGAGACCGCCTTCACGAACAGCGGGAACCCGATCTGGTCCGCGGCCGCCACCAGCGTGTCGACGTCCGCGCTGGGCTCGGTGCCCTTCAGGGTCGGCAGGCCCGCCTCACGGGCCGCGGCGATCGCCCGGGCCTTGTTCCCGGCGAGCTCGAGGGCCTGCTGGCTGGGGCCGATGAACGTGATCCCGGCGCGCGCGCAGGCCTGGGCCAGGTCGGGGTTCTCCGACAGGAACCCGTAGCCGGGGTAGATCGCGTCCGCCTCGGCGTGCTGGGCTGCGGCGATGATGCCGTCGACGTCGAGGTACGCGCGGACGGGGTGTCCGTGCTCACCGATCTCGTACGACTCGTCCGCCTTCAGCCGGTACTCGGCATGCCGGTCCTCGTAGGGGAAGACCGCCACGGTGCCGATCCCCAACTCGGTGGCGGCGCGGAACGCCCGGACGGCGATCTCACCCCGGTTGGCGACCAGGATCTTGCGGAACATCGGGCCTCCCCCTGTGCTGCTGACGTCAGAAACTGTATTCGGTGGCCCGCGCGGCGCGGCAGCCCCGCCCAGATCCGGCGAGACCCGCTCGCGCTCCGGGCGGGCATCGGAGCATCTACCCCGCCCGCTCCGGTTCCTCCCAGAGCGAGCGCACTTCGTCCGCGCGGCGCAGCCCCAGGGCCCGGCCGGCGCGGTGGGCGGCGTCCACCCGTCCGGCGGCCAGGACGTCGACGCCGATGCTGCGCCGCCCGGCCGCGTCCGGAGTGAGCAGCAGGACCCGGGCCCCGGCCCTGCGCAGCAGCGCCGCCTGGGTCGCCGGCCTTCGGTCGGGCCGCAGCGCCCCGGTCAGGGGTGCGATGGCCAGGACCACCCCCACCGATCCGGCGGCGTCGAGGTTGACCGGCGAGCGGAGGCCGCCGTCGAACAGCAACCTCTCGTCGATCCGGACGGCAGGGAAGACGCCCGGCATCGCGCAGCTGGCCGCGACCGCGGCAGCCAGGTCGGCCGGCTGGTTGGCGCTGAAGAACGCCGGACGGCCGGACGTGGCGTCCGTCGCCACGACCACGAGCCGCTCCGGCCAGGCACGTCCGGCGAGGTCGCCGGCCACCTCCCGGATCCAGGTCGCCGACGCCTCCGGCGTCCACTCGCGCGCCGCCCGCCGTCCCAGCCAGGCGAGCGCGTGCCGCCGGCTCGGATAGAGCTGGGCGGCGAGCAGCCGGGCCAGCGCGGGGACGGGGAGCCTGGCGTCCAGGAGAGCGGGCGCGCCCTTCGTGACGCCGTCGCTCGCGAGCTCACGACGGCTCCTCAGGGACCGGAACGAGCGGGCGTCACGTTCGCCGGGATGACGTGGAAGGGTCCAGTCCAGGGCGAGCCGGGCGCCGAGCAGGGCGCCGGCGGAGGTGCCGATGATCCGGTCGGCGGTCACGTCGATGCCGGCGTCGGCCAGTCCGGCCAGCACTCCGGCTTCCCAGGCGAGGCCGGTGGTGCCGCCACTGCCCAGCACCAGCGTGCGACGAGTCATGTCCACCCTCAGCATTCTGCCGCGGACGCGGAATTCTTCTGCTGTTCTCAGGCGGCGGCGCGAGCGGGACGGCAGACTGGCCACAGACTCGGGGGGCAGACGAGCGGGGTTCCCAATGACGCGTGGCCTCGGCATGCAGCTCCTGCTGCTGTGCCTGCTGACCGGATGCGCGTCCACACCGCAGTGGACGCCGCGTCCGGTCGTCACCGAACGACCGACACCCACGTCCGAATCCGGCAGCCCGAGCAGCCCGGCGAGCCCGACGTCCGCAGCGCCGACCATCCCCGCCGCGTCCGGGGCCATCGACGCCAACGGCTATGACAGCGCCCACTTCGCCAGTCCCACCGGACGGATCTGGTGCGCGCTGTACGCCGAGTGGACCCTGTGCCACTTCCCCAACGGCATGGACACCTCCCAGGTGCCGGACCCGGACGAGGTGTGCCCGGGCGCCGAGCTGGACGTCACCGGCGTCTCCCTGGTCGAGAAGGCCGACTACTTCTGCAGCGGCGGCGCGGAGGCGCTGCCCCAGACCAACGGTGAGTACGTCGGCTGGTGGAAGAAAGCCAAGCTGCCGTCGGTGACCTACGACGGCCAGAAGCTGGCCGTGCTGCCCTACGGCCGGAAGCTGGCGAAGGGGCCGTGGGTCTGCGAGAGCGCGAAGTCCGGGGTGACGTGCGGGAATACCGCCACCGGCAAGGGCTTCCGGGTGGCGTTGGCGGGAGTGACCCTGATCGGGTGATCCCCCGGGCCGGCGTGCGGGGGGTCCACGCCGGCCAACCAACGCCGGAGGAATTGCGCGCTCGATGGCCACCGGAGGCCGTGCGAGGCCACTTCCGGGTGTCGACAGTGCAATTCCTCGCGGCTCCCCAGGGAGCGGGCTACTCCTTCACGGCGCCGCCGGAGGTGTTCATGATCCGCTTCTGGAAGATGAAGAAGATCACGGCCACCGGGATGGTCATCAGGGCCGCGGCGGCGAGCTTGATCGGGTACTGGTTGCCGGCGGACAGCTGGCCGGACGCCAGCGACGCGACGCCCTTGGTCAGGGTGGTCAGCTCGGGGCTCTGGGTGGAGACGATGAAGTGGTTGAGCTCGTTCCACGAACCCTGGAAGCTCAGGATGATGATCGTCATCAGCGCCGGGCGCGACATCGGCAGCACCACCGACCAGAAGGTCCGGAAGGTACCGGCGCCGTCGATCCGGGCGGCCTCCTCCACGGCTACCGGGATGGACTCGAAGAAGTTGCGCATGATGAACACCCCGGCCGCGTCCACCAGCAGCGGCAGGATCATGCCGGGATAGCTGTCGTAGATCCCGAGCGTCTTGATCACCAGGAACTTGGGGATCAGCAGCACCACGGCCGGCACCGACATCACCGCGACGAGCATCAGGTAGACCGCCTGTCGCCCGGGGAAGCGCAGCCGCGCGAGCGCGTACCCGGCCAGCGAGACGAAGAACACCCGGCCCAGCGTCACCAGGATCGTGACCAGGAACGAGTTGAGGGTCCACAGGGCGAAGTTCGAGTTCGCGAACAGCGTCTGGTAGGCGGCCGTCGTCCAGTTGGCCGACCACAGCGCCATGCCCGCGACCGTGGCCTCCTCGTCGGTCTTGAACGAGTTCGCCACCTGGACCAGGAACGGGAAGATGTAGACGATCGCCAGCAGGGTGAGCACGACGTAGGTGGTCAGGTGGCCGGCCCCGTGCCGTTCGCCGGCGTGGCGGCGGGCCGCATCGGTGGAGCTCATCGGTCCTTCCTTCCGGTCACGGGACGGCCGTCCCTGCGGCGGCCTGCTGGGTGGTCCGCTCCCTGGCGATCAGCTCGGCCCGCTCGAGCCGGCGGCTCGACCGGCCGCCACCGGTCGCTCCGAGCACCAGCCGCTGCAGGAGGGTGAACAGCACGATGATCCCGAACAGGACGAACGCGATCGCCGCCCCGCGACCCCAGTCCTGGGAGAGGAAGGCCGCGTCGTACGACAGGTACGCCGGGGTCAGGGTGGTCTTCGCCGGACCGCCGCGGGTGCCGGTGTAGATCTGGTCGAACACCTGCCAGGTGCCGATCGTGCCGAGGGTCAGCACGGTGAACACCGTCGGACGGAGCATCGGCAGCGTCACGTACCAGAACCGCTGCCAGGCGGTGGCCCCGTCGACCATGGCGGCCTCCTCGGTCTCCTCGCCGATCGCCTGCAGGGCGGCGAGGAACAGCAGCATGAACGTGCCGGACGTGGTGAACACCGCCATCAGGATGAACGCCGTCATCGCCACGGACGGGCCGGCCAGCCACTCCCAGGTGCTGATCCCGAACAGCGCCGGCTCCTGCAGCGCCGCCGGCCCGTCCCCGCCGCCGAGGGCCAGGTGGATAAGCCCGTCCGGGTTCTGGAACCAGTTCGGGCCGTCGATCGAGAACCAGCCCAGGACCGCGTTGACGGCCCCGGACGCGGAGAACAGGAACAGCCACAGCACGGTGATCGCCACCGAGGAGGTGACGGACGGGAAGTAGAACGCGGTCCGGTAGAACCCCTTGCCGCGCAGCGCCCGCTTGTTCACCAGGAAGGCGAGCATCAGCGCCAGCGCCGTCTGCAGCGGCACCACGAGGACCACGTAGTAGAGGTTGTTGCGGATCGAGGTGCCGAAGTCCCGTCCGGCCAGGCCCTGGCCGCCGAGCACCTGGCCGTAGTTGGCGCCGCCGACGAAGTGCACGTTGCTGCCCCAGGGCGCACCCCGTCCGTTCCAGTCCGAGACCGACACCCACGCGGCCATCACCACCGGCAGGAACAGGAAGATCCCGAGCACGAGCACCATCGGCAGCACGAACAGCCAGCCGGCACCCGCCTGGCTGTGGGGCCGGGGGCGCCGTCCGGGCCCCCGGGCCGGCGCGGTCCCCTCCACCCGCGCCGGCACCTGGGTGGCGCTCATCAGCCCGCGACCACCTGCAGGTTCTTCTGCGTGGTGTCGAGGATCGCCTTCGGGTCCTTCGACTTCAGGCCGGACAGCTGGCTGTTGAAGTCCTTCAGCACGTCAGCCGCGCCCGCCATGGACGGCAGGTTCTGCGCGTACTCCGCACCGTTGATGAACGGCACCATCGTCGGGTTGGCGCTCTTGTAGCCCTCGGCGGCCGACTGGACGGACGGCATCACGCCGAAGTCCTTGGCGAAGGTGAGCTGCTGGTCGGTCGACGTCAGGAACTGGACGAGGTCGAGCGCTGCGGTCTTGTTGTCGCCGTCGGCGGAGATGCCCCAGCAGTTGGTGAACTGCAGGGTGCCCTTCTGGGCGCCCGCCGGCAGCTCGGCCACCGTGTACTTGACGTTCGGGTAGGTGCTGGTCATGGCGCCGGTGATCCAGTTGCCCTCGATCACCATCGCGGCCTGCTTCTTGCCGAAGGCCTCGCCGCCCCAGCCTGCGCCGAGGTCGCTGGAGAAGGCCGCCACGCCGTCGTTCATCAGCTTCTTCACGTAGGTGAGCGCGTCCACGTTGGGCTGGGCGTTGGCCTGGGCCTTGCCGTCCGCGGTGAGCAGGCCGCCGCCGGCCTGCGCCATGAACACGCCGACCCGGGCGATCTCCGGGCTGAACGCCAGGCCGACCCGCTTGCCCTTGGTCAGCTTCTTGGCCACGGCCTCGAGCTGGTCCCAGGTGGTCGGCACGTCGGCGTCGGTGAGCCCGGCCTCGGACCACATGTCGGTGTTGATCACCAGGGCGAGCGTGGAGAAGTCCTTGGGCGCGCAGTAGAACGTGTTGTCGTAGGTGAACGCGCTGACCAGGCCCGGGTAGAAGTCGGACTTGTTGGCCAACTGGTCGCCGTACGCCTCCAGCGACCCGTTCTTCGCCCAGCCGGACAGCTGGTCGGTGGACACGTAGAGGACGTCGTCAGGCTTGCCGCCGGCGAAGCCCTGGGTGGCCTGCTGGACGAGGTCGGACGCGACCTTCACCTCCGCCTGGACGCCGGACTTCGCCGACCAGGCCGCCACCGCGGTCTTCACGGAGTTGGTCTCCGCGTCGCCGGAGGAGCCGATCAGCACGGTCACCGGGTTGGTGTTGGCCGAGGCACTCGCCGCCGGTGAGGACGAGGTCTCGGACGAGAAGCCGCCGCCCCCGCAGGCGGACAGCCCGAGGGCGGCCGCCGCGGCCAGCGCCACGACGACGGTTCGGTTCGAGTGGATCATTGGTGTTCCCTTCGTTGGGTGGGTTTCATCGAACGGCTGCCCTCGACTGCTCCGGGAGTCGGAGCGACTCCCGGAGCAGCCGGCCAGGGTCCGGGTAACCACGGCCGCCACCGTGGTGCCTGCAAACCCGGGCGTCGGAGAGGGTGGGCATGGACGGATTTCCTTTCGGTCAGGAGGCGAAGTTCTCCAGGCTTCGCAGCACGAGCGTCGGTTCGAGGAGCACCCGCTGCGGCGGGTCTCCGGCGAGCAGGCCCAGCAGGATGGCGATGATCCGTTCCGCGGCCTCCTCCACCGGCTGCGCGACGCTGGAGATGCCGACCGCGCTGGCCACCGGGGTGTCGTCGAACCCGATCACCGGGATGTCGGCGGACTCGTTGCGGAACACCCCCACCGCGCCGAGGGCGAGGGAGTCGCTGGCGCAGACCAGGGCGGTCGCGCCGCGCTCGCGCAGCACGGCCGCGGCCTCGGCCCCGTCCCGGGCGAAGTCGTGGGCGAGCAGCACCTGCAGCCCGCCGGCGTCCACGCCGCTGTCGGCCATCCCGGCGGCCCAGCCCTCCCTGCGGTCGGCGCTGACCCCGCTGGCGTCGACGCCGACGAAGCCGATCCGGGTGTGCCCGCGCTGCCGCAGGTGCGTGGTGGCGGCAAGGGTGCCCGCGCGACCGTCGACGTCCACCCAGGCGTGCGGTGCGTCCGGGTCGCCCCAGGGCCGGCCGAACGCGACGAACGGCAGCCCGCGTGCGGCCAGCGTCGCCGGCCGCGGGTCGTCGAGGAAGGTGTCGGTGAGCACGGCGGCGTCGATCGCGGACACGTGGTGCAGGGCTTCGAGGCTCTCCACCTCGGTGGGGGCGTCCTCCGCGCTGAGCAGGGTGAGCCGGTAGCCGTGGAGCTGCGCGGACTCGGTGAGGCTGTGGGTGAAGCGGTCCATGATCGCGCCGTTGATGCCGTCGATCGCGGGGTACAGCCGCAGCCCGATGGTCATCGACCGTTGGGTCCGCAGCGCCCGGCCGATCGCGGACGGCCGGTAGCCGGTCTCCTCGATCGCGGCGAGGACGCGGGCGCGCGTCCGCTCGTTGACGATGTCGGGGTTGTTCAGGACGTTCGAGATGGTCTGGCGCGACACTCCCAGGTCGCGCGCCAGGGACACCATCGTGGGCCGGCCGTCCCTCGCTCCGTTGGCCATCGGCGCTCCTTCGCAGCCTTACTTTGAACGATCAAAGCACGTCCAGTATGTGTCCCTCGTTCGGGGGACGTCAATGGTTCTGCCGGGGGGTTTTGATCGATCAAGATCGCTGCTAGCCTGCTGGACGGCCTACCCCGCCCCCGCGGGAAACCACACGACCTTGAGGATGTGCTCATGGGATCGCCGGAAACGACCACCACAACGGCCGCCGATTGGGACGACGCCGGCGCGTGGACCGTCCGCACCGATGGTTTCGACGCCGCCGGCCTGCGCCACGAGGAGACGGTCTTCACGATCGGCAACGGCAACTTCTGCGTCCGGGGGAGCTTCGAGGAGGGCCATCCGACGTCGAACGCCGGCTCGTTCATGCACCGGGTGTGGGACGACATGCCGGTGCACGTCACCGAGCTGGCCGGCCTGCCCCGCTGGTGGGGCCTGGACCTGTGGCTGGACGGGCAGCGCGTGCTCACCGACGACGACGCGGCGTCCGGCATGCGGCGCAGCCTCGACCTGCGCGCGGGCCTGTTCACCCGTGCCTTCACCTGGCAGGCGGATCCCGACGGTGCCCGGATCGAGGTCTCCCACGAGCGGTTCGTGAGCCTCGTCGACCCGCACGCGGCGATGCTGCGGACGACGGTCACGCTCACCGAGGGCGAGGCGCGGCTGCGGGTGCGGGCGGGAGCCAGCATCCACGTGGAGAACACCGGGCTGCTGCACTGGCGGCTCGTGGGCCAGTCCACGGGCGAGGACGGGGTGGCGCTGGTCACGGTGACCAGGGCGTCGGGAATCCCGGTGGCAACCGTCGTCCGCACGGACCTGTCGGCGCCGGCCGAGTTCACCCCGGGCGACGCGGACGGCGCCCCGTCCGCCGACTACGTGCTGACGCTGCGCGGGGGGCAGCCGGTGGAGATCGTCCGCTCGGTCGGGATCGTGCCGGGCATCGACACCGACCGGCCGCTCGCGGTCGCCCGGGAGGCGTCCGACCGGCTCGCGGAGCAGGGCTGGGAGCGGTCGCTGGCGGCGTCCGCGGAGGCGTGGCGGCAGGTGTGGTCCGACTGCGACATCGAGATCGACGGCGACCCGGAGGCGCAGCTCTCCGTCCGCTACAACGTCTTCCAGCTGGTGATCGCCGCGCCCCGGTTCACCGAGGACGCGTCCATCGGCGCGAAGACCCTGTCCGGCTACGGGTATCGCCACCACGTGTTCTGGGACACCGAGACCTTCATGCTGCCGGTGTTCACCTTCACCCAGCCCGACGTGGCCCGCAACATGCTCGCCTACCGGTGCCGCCGGCTGGCCGGGGCGCGGGCGAAGGCGGCGCACAACGGCTTCCGTGGCGCCCAGTTCCCGTGGGAGAGCGCCGGCACCGGCGACGAGGTCACCCCGACCTGGGTGCAGCACTACGCGAAGCCGGACGAGCTCGTCCGGATCTGGACGGGCGACATCGAGATCCACATCACCGCGGACATCGCCTACGCGCTGCTGCAGTACGTGAAGGTGACCGGCGACGAGGAGTTCCTGCGCACCCAGGGCGCCGAGCTGGTGCTGGACGGGGCGCGGTTCTGGGCGTCGGCTGCGGTCGAGGAGGCCGACGGGACGTTCCACTACCGCGACGTGATCGGCCCGGACGAGTACCACGAGCACGTCGACGACAACGCCTACACCAACCACCTGGCCGCCTGGCACCTGCGCTCGGCGCTGGAGGTGTGGGAGCACCTGCGGCGGACGGCGCCCGACGTCGCGTCCAGCCTGGCCGAGCGACTCGAACTGGACGACGCCGAGCGCGCGCGCTGGGCGGACGTGGCGGCGCGCATCCACCTGGCTGTCGACGAGACCGGCCTGATCGAGCAGTTCAGCGGCTACTTCGGGCTCGGGGACGTGGACCAGGCCGTGATCCGGGACCCCGCCCGGACGTTGTCGATGCAGCAGGTCCACGGCATCGAGGGCTGCAACCGCACCCAGAACCTCAAGCAGCCGGACGTGCTGATGCTCTGCTACCTGCTGCCCGAGCTGTTCACCCCCGAGCAGGTGGCGGCCAACTACCGCTACTACGACCCGCGCACCGACCACGAGCTGGGCTCCAGCCTCGGCCCGGCGATCAGCGCGGTGATGGCGTGCCGCGCCGGGGACCCGGAGACCGGCTACGCGCACTTCCTGCGCGCCGCGCGGGCCGACCTGCTCGACGTGCGCGCCAACGCCGCGGACGGCATCCACGGGGCTTCGGCCGGCGGCCTGTGGCAGGCGGTCGTCTTCGGCTTCGCCGGCCTCACGCTGCGCGACGACGGCTGGGACGTCCGTCCGGCCCTCCCGCACAGCTGGACGCGCCTGCGGTTCTCGTTCCGCCACCGGGGCGTCCGCCAGGTGGTCGAGCTGACCGCCTGAACCGAGTCAGGAACCGTCCCCGTCGTTCACCGAACCGCGGGGACGGTTCTCAACTCGGTTCAGCCGAGGCCGTAGACCTGGCTGTAGCCGGTGGTGGTGTCGGTGATCCGGACGCTGACGATGCCGTGGGGATCGATCCGGTAGCACTCCTCGACGACCGGGCCGTGGCCCCAGCGCTCAACCGGGACGGAGTCCAGCACGTAGCGTCCCTGCAGGGACGGGTCGAACGGGAACCGGACGTCGGCGAACGGGGCCAGGTCGCCGCGGGGCTCGCCGTCCGGAGCCACGTCCGCGTACTCGACGAACCGGTACCAGCCCACGTTGTGCGCGGCTCGGTAGCGGCGGGTGACCGTCAGTTCGCCGTGCGCGGGCAGCGCTGTGGTCCGGTCCACGAGCTGGTCGAACCCGACCGCGCGGCCGCGGTCCAGCTCCCGGAACACGCCGAAGCCGCGCCAGAGCCGGTCGGACAGCGAGTAGCCGGACGCGGGGTCGGCCGCGATCGCCAGTCCGATCGCCGTGGACGCGGCCGGGTACGGCGAACGGTGCACGCGCCGGCCGAACCGCTCGCGCAGCAGCCGTGGCACCAGCGGCAGACCGCTGCCGCCGCCGACCAGGTAGATCCCGGCGACCTGGCCGCCGATCGTGTCGACCTCGTCCGGCAGCGCGGACACCAGCGGCGCCATCGCGTCCAGGCTGGCGTGCACGAGCGGCTTCGCGGCCTCGTAGAACTCCTCGACCGGCACGGCCACCGCCCGGCCGGCGACCTCGACCGTGATCCGCTTCGACTGCGGGCTGAGCCGCTCCTTGGCCTCGCGGCACTCGTCCACCAGCTGCCGCTGCCCGGCCTCGTCCAGCTCGCCCCCGCCGGCCGCCGCCACGGCGAGCGCGGCGAGCACCTGGTCGAAGTCGTCCCCGCCGAGCCGGTTCACCCCGACCGAGCCGACGACGTCGTGCCGGGTGCCGGCCACCTCGACCAGGGAGGCGTCGAACGTGCCGCCGCCGAGGTCGTACACCAGTACCTGGTTGCGCCGTGAGGTCAACGTCCGCCCCTGGCGGTGGGAGTACTCGAACCCGGCCGCGGACGGCTCGTTGACCAGCCCGGACACCGTGAAGCCGGCCTGCCGGAAGGCCTCCAGCGTCAGGAACCGCTGCGCCCCGTGCGCGTGCGCCGGGACGGACACCACCGTCCGCACCGCCTTCGCGGCCCCGTACTCGGGCGCGAGGTTGGACGCGCCGCCGAGCGCCGTCCGCAGCGCGCCGAGGTAGCCCGTCAGCACGGTCAGCAGCGGGAAGGTGGCCGGCCCGATCCGCACCGGGGTGCCGGCCGTCGTCGACGGTTCACCCAGCAGCCGCTTCACCGAGCGCAGCCGGGGCGCACCGCGGCGGGCCGCGGCGGCGGCCTCGAAGCCGTACACCAGGTGGTCGCCCTGCAGGGCCACCAGCGAGGGGAAGAACTCGTGCGCGTCCCCGTCCGTGTCGCTGAACGTGACGACCGGGTAGTTGCCCCGGTCCGCGTGGGCGACGATCGTGCGGGTGGTTCCGAAGTCGACCCCGAGCTGCATACCTGCCAACCTAACCCGGCGGCGGCGCCGGATGCTGCGCCGCCCGCGCACCGGAACCCGTCGCCGGCCGGTCGGCGGCGTCCCGGGAATCCCACATGGCGGACTTTGCGGTCCCACGAATACCCACAGGTAGCAATTCCTCCTTTCGCCGGACGCGACCCACCGCGTGGGTGGAGGATTGTCCCCATGGTCCCGGTGATAAGCGGTTCGAGCGCGCCGTGTGACGTGTGCCAGCAGGTGCATCGGGACCTCAGCCGGGTGCTCGGGTCGTCCGCACCCGACGACTGGCTCGCCGTCAGCGAGGGCGAGCGCCTGGAGGCCGAGCTGACCCCGGACGTCTGCATCCTGCCGTTCCAAGGCAAGACCAGGCACTACATCCGCGGCCACATCCAGCTGCCGGTGGTCACGCCCGAGCCGGACGTGTTCGTCTGGGCGGTCTGGGTGGAGGTGGACGAGGCGTCCATGGCGGCGATCGCGCACTCGTGGAGCGACCCCAACCGGGCCGCGACCGCACCGCTGATCGGCCGGCTCGCCACCGAGTTGCCGTACGAGCAGCCGACCCGTGGCCTGCAGGTGAGCATCCACACCCGCGACCCCGGCATGGCGCCGCTGCTGATGATGTCGCCGACCTCCTTCCACACCATCGCGGCGGAGCAGCGGAACGGGATCAGCCTGCACCGGGTGGCGGAGTTCGTCGGGCTGCTGCAGCGCGGATGAACATCCCCGGATGAGCGACTTCTTCGAGATCTTCAACCCAGGGCTGCGGCACACCCGCGAGCAGCTCGACACGGAGAAGATGCTGATCGTCGAGGCGGAGAAGGGCGGTGCGGGTCCGGAGCCGCTCGATCTGGACTCTGGATCGGTGGTGTTGCGGATGCCCGCGCGTGCCTATCCTGAGCCGATGCAGACACCGCTGGCGCCCGAACCGGACGAGAAGGACTGGACGTTCGTGCTGGAGCGTCCCTGCCCCGAGTGCGGCTACCTGGCTGCCGGGGTGGACGCCCATGAGCTGCCGGCGCTCGTGCTGGCCGCGACCGCGCCCTGGGCCGCGGTCCTCGCCCGTCCGGATGTCGCGGAGCGGCCGGCGCCGGCGGTCTGGTCGCCGCTGGAGTACGGCTGCCACATCCGGGACGTGCTGCGCGTGTTCACCGGACGCATCGAGCTGATCCGGACACAGGACAACCCGCGGTTTCCGAACTGGGACCAGGACGCCGCCGCGATCGCCGACCGCTACTGGGAGCAGGCGCCGGTGACCGTCTCCACCGAGATCGCGGACGCCGCCCAGGCCAACGCCGCCGCCTGGGCCACCGTCGCCGAGGACGAGTGGCCCCGTCCCGGCACCCGCAGCAACGGCTCGGAGTTCACCCTCGACACCCTCGGCCGCTACCTCCTCCACGACCTCCGCCACCACCTCCACGACGTCGGCGTCACCGGTCCCTGAGGAGCCGCAAGGAACGAGCGGCGTCACGAAGGGCCACCACCCGTGTTCACCCGCCCTTCGTGACACTCGCTGACGCTCGCTCCTCAGGGACCGAGGAGGCGTCGCAATCTCGCTGCCCAAGGATGCAGGCGGTTCCCCCAACGGTCCCTGAGGAGGCGGCCGGCGAGGAACGAGCCGGACGCCGTCACGAAGGGCCACCGCCACGCTTCGCCAGGTGCTTGAGCAGGTCGATGTCGCCGTCGATCAGCGCCCGCTTCTTCGCCCTCGACCAGCCGTGGATACGCCGCTCGATCGCGTAGGCGTCCGCCAGATCCAGCTCGGCGCACCACGCCAGCTTCACCGGACGCCGGCGATGCGTGAATCCGATGTTCCCGGTGCTGTGCTGCTCGAGACGCCGCTCCAGATCACGAGTACTGCCGACGTAGAAGGTGCCGTCCGAACACTCGAGTAGGTAGACCCATGCCATGTCCTCATCGTCGGCACGGGGACGCGTTGCGCGTCAGGAGCTCAGTGCGGCTGTGGATGGAGTTGGAGGCCGTGGATAGCGGGCGCCCTTCGTGACGGTCGCAGAGCGACCTCCTCAGGGAGCGTTGATTTCTCCTCGGTCCCTGAGGAACGAGCGCCAGCGAGTGTCACGAAGGGCGGGTGAGCACGTCCGGTGGCCCTTCGTGACGCCGCTCGTTCCCCACGGCTCCTCAGGGAGCGGCGGGGTGGGGGCGACCTCTTCAGGGGGCGGTGGGGGGCGCGGGCTCCAGTTCGGGGAGGGTCTCGTCGCCGAAGGCTTCGTCGAGGGCGGCTTCGGTGAGGGTGCGGCCGAGGTCGATCAGTTCGGTGGCGCGGTGGAAGTCGATGGCCTTGGCGGCATCGCCGGGGACGGTGACCAGCACGTCCGGGGGCAGGGCGGCGAGCCGGAAGCGGGTGATCAGGGAGCCCATCGTGTCCAGGGACATGGCGGTTACATCGGTGATCCCCAGGCCCGGGGGCGGCGGATCGAAGGCCGGCTCGGGTTCCGACTCACCGTCCGGATCGTGCCGTCCGAACCGCGCCAGGATGGACGCGACGAAGTCGTTCTCCCAGACGCCGGCCGCGCTCTTCAGGAACCGGTCCAGCCACTCCGTGGGCGGACGCTGCGCGGAGCTCTCCTTCGCCGGCGACGCCCCGAAGTTCACGGACTTCTCCCCGGCCAGCGAGACCGCGAGGGTGAAGTCGGCGTCCACTCCGATCACCGGCTCCATCGGCACCGGGTTGAGCACGCCGCCGTCCACCAGCAGCCGGCCGTTCACCATGATCGGCGTGATCAGGCCGGGGATCGCGACCGACGCCCGGATCGCCACGTCCAGCGGACCGGACGTGAACCACACCTCCCGCCGCGCCCCGATGTCCGTGGCGACAGCGGTGTAGGGAATCGGCAGGTCCTCGATCAGGGCGCCGTCCAGGATCTCGCTCATCCTCGCGAGCACCCGTTCGAGCCGGATCGCGCCGGGCCCGGACAACGCCGGGTCGAGCAGCCTCAGCACGTCCCGCTGCGACAGGGTGGTGACCCACTCGGTGTACTCCTCCACCTTGTTCGCGGCGAGCAGCCCGCCGACCAGCGCGCCCATCGAACTGCCGGCCACCGCGACCACCTCGTAGCCGCGCTCGGCCAGCACCTGGATGGCCCCGATGTGCGCATAGCCCCGCGCCCCACCGGAGCCGAGGACCAGGGCGACCCGTTTCGAGGAGGCAGTCATGGCGCCATTATCCGACCACGGCCGAACGCCCGAGGGCGGGACGGGTCAGGCGGCCGGTGCGAGCAGCCAGTCGATGGCCTCGGCAGCGGTCCAGCCGTCCGGGTACCGCGCGGCCAGTCGCCGGGCGCCGTCGAGGTCCTGGCCGAGGGTGACCGCGGCCTCCTCCACGTAGCCGTCCGCACGCACCTGGCCGTGGCCGACGTTGGCCATCAGGGCGTTGCACAGGCACTTGCGGCCGGCCAGGTCGGCCTCCTGGCCACCCTTCTTCAGGTACATGTGGGCGGGTTCGGAGGCGCAGCGGTAGCTGACCGTCCCGTCCGAACGCTCCACCGGCGTGCGCAGGTACCCGAGATCGCAGATCCGGCCACGGGCGGCGTAGGCGGCGGGCTCGGACAGCGTCCCGCCCAGCGCGGCCACCTTGAACGGGAAGCCGGTGGGCGAGGCCAGTGCGTCGTTGCGCACCACCAGCGAGCCCTCTTCCAGACCGGTGAGCAGCTGCGCGCGCAGGTCGGCCCGCAGCCCCGATTCGGCGGCCAGCGCGAACATCGTGCCGATCTGGACGCCGGACGCGCCCTGGGCGAGGGCCTCGGCGACCCGCTCCGGCGTCGCGTAGGCGCCGGCCAGCCAGAACGGCAGGCCCTGCTCCGCGATCCGGGCCAGGTTCGCCTCGTCCTTCGGCCCGTAGACCGGGTCGCCGTCCTCGTCGAGCACGACCTTGCCCCGGGGCGGCGCGCTGTGCCCGCCCGCCAGCGGGCCCTCGACGACGAAGCCGTCCGGCCTGATCTCCGGGTCCCGGTTCAGGTAGCCGGCCAGTACGTGCAGCGAGATGACCGCCAGGAACTTCGGCCGCCGCAGCACCGGCAGGTCGTCCCCGAGGTAGTCGGACGGATCGAGCGTCGCCACGTGCGGACGGCTCGCGTCGGCCACGTCGATCGTCAGCCGCCCGGGACGCCCGGCGGCGTAGTCGGTGAGCAGTCGCGGGATCTCGCGCGGCACCCCGGCGCCCATGATCACGTAGTCGACGCCGGCCAGCATCGCACCGAGGATCGCCGAGGCGTTGGCGGTCTGCAGCTTCTCCAGCATGTTGATGCCGAGGACGCCGTCGTGGCCCTCCCTGGCCAGCCAGACCTCCACGAAGTTGCCGACCAGGCTGAGCTCGACGGCGTCCCGGCCGGGCGAGATGGTCAGGGTGGGATGCGGCCGGTAGGGCCGTCCGGCGGTGCGGCCGTCGGGACGGAAGTAGCGCGCGAGCACCCGATCGGCGATCGCGCGGGACGGGAACGCCGCGAGCGCCCGGCGTACGTGTCCACCGGCGTCGCCGTCCTGGAGCCGGCGGGCGATCACGCCGTCGAGAGCGGTTCCGGAGACCACGCCGAGCTGACCGTGCAGGGAGACCTGCCGGGCCAACTGCCACGAGGAGACGGCGATGCCCATGCCTCCCTGGATCACCACCGGGAGGTTCTGCTGGCGCACCGGAACTCCTTCGGTCGGCCGGTTCATCACCCTACGGTAGCGTAAGTTACCGCAGCGTAGGTAGTTGCCGCCTCGTGACGTCCGCACCCGGACCGCCGGCTACCGTCCAGCCGGTATCGTGCAGGGCATGACGCAGCCGCAGCAGCCCATCGCCTACGGCTGCTACCGCCATCCCGACCGGGCGACGTACATCCGCTGCCAGCGTTGCGGCCGGCCGATCTGCGGCGACTGCATGATCAGCGCCGCGGTCGGCTTCCAGTGCCCGGAGTGTGTGGCCGCGGGCGCCCGGCAGACCCGGCAGAACGAAGGCCCGTACGGCGGCCTCCGCAGCCACAACCCGCGCACCACCACGCTCGTGCTGATCGGGATCAACATCGCGGTCTGGGCGATGATCATGCTGGTCGGTGGCGACACCGGCTCGCTCGCCGACCTGCTCGCGCTGCGTCCCGGCGGCATCTGCCTGGCCGCGGACGACCCGTCCCGGTGGTTCCCCACCGTGACCACCGCCGTCCAGTGCGCGACGGTGGACGGGCTGTGGCAGGGCGGTGTCAGCGGCGGCGCGTGGTGGCAGGTGCTGACGTCCGCTTTCACGCACACGGCGCCGTTGCACCTCGGCATGAACATGCTGTCGCTGTGGTTCCTCGGCCCGCCGATGGAAGCAGCGCTGGGGCGGACGCGGTTCCTCTCCATCTACCTGCTCTCGGCCCTCGCCGGCTCGGCCGCCGTGGTGTGGCTGGAGGCACCGGCCATGCAGACGCTCGGCGCGTCCGGTGCGGTCTTCGGACTGATCGGGGCGCTGATCGTGGTCGGCCTGAAGGTGAAGGCCGACCTGCAGGTGGCGTTCACCTGGCTGGCGATCAACCTCGTCTACTCGTTCCTCGGCCAGGGCATCTCCTGGCAGGGTCACATCGGCGGCCTCGTCGGCGGCCTGGTCACGACCGCGATCATCGTCTACGCACCCCGCAAGGACCGCAAGCGCATCCAGCTGGCCGGGCTCGCCGGCTTCGGCGTCCTGCTGCTGGTGCTGATCGTCGCCCGGGTGCTGCAACTGGCCTGACCCCTCCTCTGAGGGAACGCTCGTAGACACCGACTGCCGGGCCGCCGCGGCCGAGGTGGTGGAAAAGGGGTCTGTCCCCGTTTCCCACCAGACGGCGGGAAATGGGGACAGACCCCTTTTCCGCCACTCAGTCGGTGAGCCGGTCGGCACTGTGTCCGGGGTCGGTCTTGGCCTCGTCCGGCAACTGGTCGACGCTGCCGGCCCGGCGGTTGGCGAGCAGGCTCGTGGTCACCACGATCGCGAGGATGCCGACGATCACGGCGAGCGAGAACAGGGTGTCCACCTCGGGGACCCAGCTCCAGATGCCGTGCGCCCAGTGCATCACCAGCTTCGCGCCGATGAACGCCAGGATCGCGGCCAGGCCGTAGCCCAGGTGCACCAGCGCGCCCAGCGCACCCTCCAGCACGAAGTACAGCGCCCGCAGGCCGAGCAGGGCGAAGGCGTTGGTGACGAAGACCAGGTAGGGATCGCCGGTGATGCCGTAGACCGCCGGCACCGAGTCGACGGCGAAGACCACGTCCGTGGCCAGGATCGCCAGCGTGGCCAGGGCGAACGGGGTGATGGCCCGGCGTCCGTCCTCGACCACGCTCATCCGGGGGCCGCGGTAGCCGTCCGTCACCGGCCAGAACCGGCGGACGAGCCTGACCACACGCAGGTCGTTCGGGTGGATCTCGTGCTCGGCAGGGTTCATCGCGTCCCGCAGCACCTTCACCGCCGTGGCCAGCAGGATCGCCCCGAACAGCAGGAACGTCCACGAGAAGTTGGCCAGCATCGCCGCACCGAGGGCGATGAACACCCCGCGCAGCACCAGCGCGCCGGCCACCCCGATCAGCAGGACGCGCTGCTGCAGCTCCCGCGGCACCGCGAACGACGCCAGCAGCAGCATGAACACGAACAGGTTGTCCACGCTCAGCGACTTCTCCACCAGGTAGCCGGCGTAGAACTCGAGCCCGCGCTGGGAGCCGAACGTCGTCCAGATCCAGACGCCGAACGCCAGCGGCAGCGCGATGTAGAACGCCGACCAGCCCAGCGCCTCCTTCATCGACACCTCGTGCGGCTTGCGGGTGAGGATGAAGTCGAGGACGAACAGGGCGAGGACGGCGAGGATACTGATCGCCCACAGCTCGGGGGAGCCGATCGCGATCTCGAGGACGGGAAGGGTCAACGGAGGCCTTTCTCACTGCACGATGCGTGAGGTCTCCTTCGCCCGGTCAGCCGGGCGCACCCGGGGGGACACGATCGCGTGCCCGGAATGACCACCGGATGACTTGGGAAGTACTCCCCTCGATGAACGAGCTTACGGGCGGTCCCGCGCGGCCCACAATTCCGGGCGGCAATTGCTGAGGTCGCCCGGCCGCTTGCTAGCGTGAGCCTGCAAACGCTTTCAGCCCATCCCGGAGTTCCCGATGCCGCACCTTGCCACCGACGCCGTCCGCGCCCGCAACGGCGACCTGCTGGTCTTCGCCGTCAGCGGGATCGCCATCGCGTCCTGGATGTCGCGGGTGCCGGACGTGAAGGAGCTGCTCGCCCTCACACCTGGCCAGCTGGGGATCATGCTGCTGGCCATCTCGGTCGGCTCGCTGCTCGGCCTGCCCACCGCGGGACGGATCGCGCACCGGATCGGCGCGGCGAGGACCGTCCGGCTCGGCACCGGCGTCGCCCTGCCCGGACTGCTGCTCGCCGCCCTCGCCGCGCAGGCGCAGCTGTCGATGTTCCTGGTGATGCCCGGGCTGTTCCTGCTCGGCCTCGGCAGCGGCATCTGGGACGTCGCCCAGAACCTGGAGGGCACGAACATCGAGCGCGGACTGGGCCGCGCCATCATGCCGTGGTTCCACGCCGCCTTCAGTGGCGGCACGGTGCTCGGCGCGCTGGTCGGCGCCGGTCTGACCTGGCTGCGCGTCCCGCTCGGGCTGCACCTCGGGACCGTGGTCGTGCTCGGCCTCGCGGCGGTGTTCTGGGGGACGGCGCAGTTCCTGCCCGCCTTCGACGATGGGCCCGCCGCCGGGGACGCCGCGGTCGCCCCGGCCCGATCCGCCTGGACGGAGCCCCGCACGCTGCTGATCGGCCTGGTCGTGCTCGCCGCGGCCTTCGCGGAGGGGACGGCGAACGACTGGATGGCGGTCGCCTTCGTCGAGGGACACCACGTCGACAAGGCGCTCGGCGTGGTCGCGCTGGCGGTGTTCCTGTCGTTCATGACGGCCGGCCGCATCCTCGGCACGCACGTGCTGGACCGCTACGGCCGCGTCCCGGTGCTGCGGATCCTGTTCGTCGCCGCGGTCGTCGGCTGTCTGCTGGTGGTCTTCGGCGACCCGTGGCTGGCGTTCGTCGGTACGGCGATCTGGGGCGTCGGGGCGAGCCTCGGCTTCCCGGTCGGCATGTCGGCGGCCGCCGATGATCCGGCCCGCGCCCCGCTCCGGCTGAGCGTGGTCACCACCATCGGCTATGGCGCCTTCCTCGCCGGTCCGCCGCTGCTGGGCTTCCTCGGCGACCACTTCGGCGTGCTCAACGCGCTGCTCGTCGTGGGCCTCATCTCGCTGATCGCGATCCTGGTCGTGCCCGTCGCGAAGCCGCTCCCCGCGGCCGAGCCCGAGCCGGTCACCGGCCCCTGAGCCGCCGAAGCCGCTGGCCGTCCCGCGCCCGGGTGAGGAACAACCCCGGACGCGTGCCCCCACCGTCATCCCGGCGAGCGCCGGGATCCCTGCACCAGCTTCGCAACTCGACCACAGGGATCCCGGGTCGAGCCCAGGACGACCAGCGGCTGTCGGTCAGCGGCGTCCGTACTTCTCGACGAAGCTGCGGACCTTCTCCAGCGTCCGGCCGCCGTCGGCCACACCGTAGGTGCGGTCCCAGGTGATCGGGGCGACGGTGATCCGGTGCTTGTCGATCAGCGTGGTCCAGTCGGCGTCCCTGCGGGACTCGGCGCAGATCGGCTTGTCAGCACACACCGAGAGGGCGATCGTCCAACTCCCGTCCGCCTGCTTCGTGTAGCCGTGGTAGGCGTACGTCGCGCTGCCGACCTTCACCCACCTCGGTGCGCCGGCCGCGATGCCGGTCGAGACGTCCGGGTAGTTCACGTTGAGCGCGAACGTGTTCTGCAGCAGCAGGCCCTTGTTGTGGAGCGCTGCCAGGAACGCCGCGCCCCAGGTCGCCGTGGCGGTGTAGTTGCCCACCGGCATCGAGAAGTCCGCCGCGGTGGACGAACTGAACGCGACGGCCGGCAGTCCGTCCGAGATCGCGGCGATGGTCGCACCGACCGTGCCCGAGTCGTTCACCGAGCTGGCCACGTTGGCCCCGGAGTTGGAGCCGGAGACGACCAGGTCGGGCTCGTCCCAGCCGACCGTGGCGGCCAGGCCACCGCGCAGGGCGAACATGACCGTGTCGGCCGGGGTGGCGCTGCCGCTGGTGGCCGAGCAGTCGGTCGTCCCGGTGCACACCCCGAAGACCGGCCCGCGGGACGGTGCGGACGCGCAGTCGGACTCGTACCCGGCCGGCAGTGCCTTCTGCCCGAGCCGGAAGCTGCCGGAGTTGGTCACCGCCGTGCCCTTGCCGCTCTGCACGGCCCACGGGGCGATCACCACCACGTCGGCACCTTGCGCGCACAAGGCCTTTCGCACCTCGTACAGGCCGAGTCCGTCGGTGTTGTTGGGTCGGGCGGCCTGCATGGAGTCGTCGTTGGTGAGCAGGATCTTCACCCCCTGCAGGCCACGCGGCCTGGTGCCGTGGGCGGAGGCGGCGGCGGGCACGGCGAACAGCATGCCGACCGCGGTGAGCAGTGCGACGAGCCACAGGATGGGCCGCCGGACATCGAGTCTGGACGTGTGGTGCGTCATGATCTGAAACCTCCCCGAGCCAGTTCGCGACCGGACCGTCCGGCCGCTGCCGGAACCGGTCCCCACGCCGTGCCCTGAGCCGTCCTGCGCGCGGGATCGCCGGCTCAGGCGCTCTGCGAACATCTCGGGAACCGCCCTGTTCCGCGTGAAAACCTAGTGCTGCTCGGGTTTCGTGGTCAAGGTTTCGTCTCGCTCACCTCCACAGCTCATCCCCCACCACAAGGTGGACCGAAACCGTCGACGACGGCGGTTTCGGTCCACCTTGCGGGGAGTGGCGATCAGTCGAGGCGCGGCCCGACGCTCGTCACCGCCGAGCGCACGAGCGGACGGCACGCCTCCCCGGCCGCCCAGACGAGCACCAGCCCGAGCAGCAGGGTGCCGGCGAACGGGACCACGCCGAGCTGCTGGGCGCCCACCCGGGGCAGCAGGCCGAAGAAGAACACCGCGAGCCCGCCCGAGCCCAGCGCGCTGAGCGCCGCGGGAGCGACCACCTCCACCAGCCGGGTGCGGTCGTGCAGCATGGTCGGCACGCCGACGTTCGCGAGCTGCTTGAGCTCGGTGCGCCGGTCGAGCACCGCTGCCGCCTGGTTGAGCAGCGTCGACGCGGCCGCCACCAGGAAGGCGATCACCAGCGTCAGGTAGGTGCCGGTGCGCACGTCGGCACCGAGGATGCGGACCAGCGGGTCGGCATCGGCGGTGAAGTCGGGCAGGCTGACCAGCGCGCCACCGGTGAAGCCGACGAAGGCCAGGCCGGCGACCGATCGCCACGCGGCCTTCGGATCGGCCAGCAGACGACGTCCGGCCAGCAGCACGGCCGGCCGGCCTGAGCGGGCCAGGGACAGCCCCAGCAGCTGCAGCAACCACGGTCCGACAAGGTTGATCACGCCCATGAACACGCCCAGCGTGCCGACGATGACCGCGGCGCTGAACACGAGCTCCCGGGCCAGGTTCAGCATGGGTGCGATGACCACCCAGGCGACCACCACGGCCGGCAGGGCCAGGAACCGCCACAGCTTCAGCACCTTCCGCGGCTGCCGTCGGGCCACGCCGAGCGGCGAGATCCGCAGTCGCAGCAGGCCACCGACCGAGCTGATCCCGGCCAGCAGCACGAGCAGCGCGACGACACCGGCGATCGCCGCGGCCGGCAGCAGCATCTCGGCCGCGCCCAGAGGGGTCGCCTGGAACGTCACGGACGCCCACAGCGGCAGCGTGCCCAGGTAGCCGAGCGTGCCGAGCAGCGCGCCGAGCAGGGCGGCGAGCATCGTCTCGATGGCGCTGAGCGCGACGACCTGGCCACCGGTCGCGCCGAGCAGTCGCAGGCCGGCCAGCCGCCGGTCGCGGCCGAGCGCGCCCATCCGGGCGGCCGCCGCGCCGAGGGTGAGCACGGGGACGATCAGCAGGACGCTCGCGCAGGCGGCAAGGATCGTCCACACGACCAACTGGGACGCCCCGTAGGCCGCTTCGTCGCCGAGCGCGGCCAGGAAGAGGTCCGGCGGCACCAGCTGCCGGTGGTAGAACGCGCCCATGCCGGCGGTGACGACGAGCAGCAGCCAGCCGCTGAGCGTGAACGCGGCGACGCTCATCAGGTCGATCAGGCCGTAGCCGGCCGAGATCCGGCCGCGCAGCAGCAGCGGCGCGAGTCGCAGGGTGCGCATCACGCCACCTCGGCGACGTGGCGGTCGGAGAACAGCCGGCCGTCGACGATCTGGACGTGGCGCTCGCACCAGGCGGCCACGTTCGGATCGTGGGTGACCACCACCAGGCTGGCGCCGACGTCCCTGGTGGCGGCGGTGAGCACCCGCATCACCTCGGCGCCGGTGGCCTGGTCGAGGGCGCCGGTGGGTTCATCGGCGAGGACGACCGCCGGCGAGCCGACCAGCGCGCGGGCGATCGCGACCCGGTGCTCCTGCCCGCCCGACAGCTGTCCGGGGCGCCGCTTCTCCAGGCCGTGCAGCCCCAGCCGGGACAGCCAGTCGGCCGCGCGGCCCAGCGCCTCGGCGCGGGGACGGCCGAGCAGCAGTAGGGGCAGCGCGACGTTCTCCAGAGCGGGGAGCTCCGGCAGCAGCTGGCCGTCCTGGAACACGAAGCCCATCCGCTCGAGCCGCAGCCGGCTGCGCGCCGCGTCCGACGACAGGGAGACCGGCTCGTCGCCGAGGCTCACGTCCCCGGCATCCGGACGCAGGATGCCCGCCAGGCAGTGCAGCAGCGTCGACTTGCCCGACCCGGACGGACCCATCACCGACACCGACTGCCCTGCCGGGATGTCGATCGACACCCGGTCGAGGGCGTGGACGTCGCCGAAGGACTTGGAGATCTGGTTGGCGCTCAGGGTGCGCCCCGCGGAGTTCTGCATGCCTCCAGCCAACCCTGCCCGCCGCTCCGGTTCACGGGCGCTGGGCGGTGTCCGCGGGGTAGTGCCAGCACTACCCGGTGGTGGACCCCGGGCACCTGACCGGTGTCGCGGCGACGGCCTAGGGTGGCGCCATGACCGCGCCCGTCCAGTTCAGCGACGTCGACCTGCGCGCGCACCTGGCCCCGCCCGGCAATCCCCTGCGGATCTTCGTCAGCCCGCTGGCGTGGCGCTCGGTGCTCTACTGCCTGACGTCGATGATCGCCGGCCTGCTCGCGCTCGTGGCCGGGATCGTCGGCGTGCTCGTGCTGCCGCTGGTCACGTGGGCGACGGCGAACGTGGAGCGGGGACGGCTGGTCGTCCTCGGCCTGCCTCGGCTCAGCCCGCTGCCGCGCAGCCGCGTGCGCCATCCGTGGGACCTGCGTGGCCTCAAGGACGGGAACCTGTCGGTGTGGGGGATCACCGTCCTCTTCGGCCTGATCGACCTCGTGCCGGGGACGGTCTGGGCGGCGGTCGTGTCGTCGCTGGCGTCCTCGCTGGTCCGGGTGTACACCGCTCCCGCAGCCCTGGTCGACCGGGTGCTGTCGGTGGGCGGGCTGTTCCTGGTGCTGATGGGGGGCCTGTACGGCGCGTGGGCGCTGGCCTCGGCGCAGGCGCTGGTGATCGATCTGCAGCTGCGGCCCTACTCGGAGCTCAGCCGGAAGGTGGACGAGCTGACCACGTCCCGCCGGGAGCTGGTGGACGTGTTCGCGGCCGAGCGCCGGCGGATCGAGCAGGACCTGCACGACGGCGCCCAGCAGCACCTCGTCCTGCTCAGCATGCAGCTGGGCGAGGCCGACTACGCGCTCGACCGGGGCCGTCCGGACGACGCCCGGGCGGCGCTGGAGTCGGCCCGCCAGTCCGTGGAGGCGGCGATGACGTCGCTGCGGGACACCGTCCGCGGGATCCACCCGCAGATCCTCACCGATCGCGGGCTGGCGACCGCCGTCCGGGAGCTCGCCGAGCGGCAACCGGTGCCGGTGCGGGTGGAGATCAGCGGCTCGCAGGAACCGGGCGAGCAGCTCGCGCTGGCCGCGTACTACCTGGTCAGCGAGGCTTTCACCAACATCGCCAAGCACTCGGGAGCGAGCACGGCGACGGTCCGGCTGACCCTGACCGACCCGCTGGAGGTGGAGGTCTACGACGACGGCCGCGGCGGCGCCGTCGTGCAGCCCGGCCATGGCCTGAGCGGCCTGGTCGAGCGTGCCCGGGCGGTCGGCGGCGACTGCTGGTTGACCAGCCCGCCGGGCGGCCCCACGCTGGTCCGGGCGAGATTCCCCAACCCACAGGAGCGGCGATGAGACTGCTGGTGGCCGACGACGCGGCGCTGATCCGCGCGGGCCTGGTCGGGCTGCTGGAGCGGGCCGGTCATCAGGTCGTGGCCGAGGCGGCGGACGCGCCCGAGTTGCTCGCGCAGTGCCGCAGGCTCGCCGCCGGCGACGGGCTGCCGGACCTGGTGATCGCAGACGTCCGGATGCCGCCGTCCATGACCGACGACGGGCTGCGGGCCGCTGTCCGGCTGCGGGAGGAGCACCCCGGACTGCCGGTGCTGATGCTCAGCCAGTACGTGGCGCCCGCCTACGCCGCGACCCTGCTCGAAGCCAGGGACGGCGGGCTGGGCTACCTGCTGAAGGAACGGGTCGGCCGGGTCGCGGACTTCCTGCACTCGATCGAGGTGGTCGCCGCCGGCGGCGTCGTCGTCGACCCCGAGGTGGTGGGCCAGCTGCTGAACGCCCGCCGCGGCGACCCCCTGCTCGGCCGGCTCACGCCCCGCGAGCTCGAGGTGCTCTCGCTGATGGCCAACGGCGAGTCCAACGCCCGGATCGCCGACCGGTTGGTGGTCACCCCGGCCGCCGTCGCCAAGCATGTGGCCAACATCTTCGCCAAGCTCGACCTCGGTCCGAGCGAGGACAACCGCCGCGTCCGGGCCGTACTGGCGTACCTGAACCGCTGACGCCAACGTCAGCCCGGCGACACAACCGACAGGGATCCCGGATCAAGTCCGGGATGACGAGGGCGCGGGCGGCCCACCCACCGCGTCCCGGGCGACCTCGAACGCCCGGACGCAGGTGCGCACGTCGTCCTCGGAGTGGGCGGCCGACAGCTGGACGCGGATCCGCGCCCTGCCCTTCGGCACCACGGGATAGCTGAACGCGATCACGTAGACACCCTCGGCGAGCATCCGGTCGGCGATCTGCGCGGCCCGCCTGGCGCCATCCTCGCCGGCGAACATCACCGGCACGATCGGGTGCTCGCCCGGAAGCAGGTCGAAGCCGGCCGCGGTCATCAGTTCGCGGAACAGCCGGGCGTTGGCGGCGAGCCGCTCCCGTCCGTCCGCGGACGAACTGGCCAGGTCGAGCGCGGCCAGCGAACCGGCCACGACCGCCGGGGCGACCGAGTTCGAGAACAGGTAGGGCCGGGCCCGCTGCCGCAGCAGCGCGATCACCTCCGCGGGCCCGCTGACATAGCCGCCGGATGCTCCGCCCAGCGCCTTGCCGAGGGTGCCGGTGAGCAGGTCCACCCGATCCGCGACGCCGAATCGCTCCGGGGTGCCGCGCCCGTGGTCGCCGACGAAGCCGACCGCGTGGGAGTCGTCCACCAGCACCAGCGCCCCGTACCGCTCGGCCAGGTCGCAGATCCCGTCGAGGGGCGCGAAGTAGCCGTCCATCGAGAACACGCCGTCGGTGACGACGACGGTCCGCCGTGCACCCGACGCCGCCTGCAGCTGGGCCTCCAGATCGGCCAGGTCGCGGTTGCGGTACCGGTACCGCTGCGCCTTGGACAGCCGGATCCCGTCGATCAGCGAGGCGTGGTTGAGCTCGTCGGAGATGATCGCGTCCTGCTCGCCGAACAGCACCTCGAACACGCCGCCGTTGGCGTCGAAGCAGGACGAGAACAGGATCGTGTCCTCGGTGCCGAGGAACTCGCTCAGCCGGCGTTCGAGCCGGGTGTGCAGGGTCTGCGTGCCACAGATGAACCGGACGGACGCCATGCCGAAGCCCCACTCGTCCAGCGCGTCCCTGGCCGCTGCGAGCACCGCCGGGTGGTCGGCCAGGCCGAGGTAGTTGTTCGCGCAGAAGTTCAGCACCGGCCCGGACGGGGTGGCGACGTGGGCCGACTGCGGCGTGGTCAGCTGCCGCTCGGTCTTGTACAGGCCCGCTCCGCGGATCTCCGCGAGGGTGTCGGCGAGGTCGGCCCGGAAGTCACTGGGGTACATGTCGGCAGCCTACGACCGCGGTTCCGTCTTGGCGCGATGTCGGTGGCACCGACAAGAATGGCCGAGTGACCACAGAACCGACCACTGACCGTCCCCGCTGGCGCCGCGACACCGCCCTGTTCCTGAGCGGGCAGATGGTGTCGCTGTTCGGCTCGATGCTCGTCCAGTACGCGGTGATGTGGTACCTCACCCTCACCACGAAGGACGGCGCCGTTCTCGCCCTCTCGACGGTCTTCGGGTTCCTGCCGCAGGCGATCGTGTCGATCTTCGGCGGGGTGTGGGCGGACCGGCACAACCGCAAGCTGCTGATCATCGGGGCCGACGCAGCCATCGCCGCAGCCACGCTCGCCCTCGCCCTGCTGATGTTCGCGGGGAACCGGGAGCTCTGGCTGATCTATGCCGCGCTCGCCGTCCGTTCGGTCGGCGCGGGCATCCAGACGCCGGCCGTCGGAGCGCTGCTGCCGCAGATCGTGCCGACCGACCGGCTGCTGGCCATCAACGGCCTCACCCAGACCATCCAGGCCGGCATGATGCTGGTCGGTCCGCCGGTGGCCGCGGTGCTCTACGCGACGCTGCCGCTCGCGGCGATCCTTTCTGTCGATGTGGTCACTGCCGCGATCGGGATCGGGCTGCTCGCGCTGGTGCCGGTGTCGAAGGTCGTCCGGACGGAGGGTGCGCCCACCGGCTACTTCACCGACCTGGCCGCAGGCTTCCGGTACGTGGTCAGCCATCCGCTGATCCGCTGGCTGCTCGGTCTGTACGCGGTGGTGATGGTTCTGGCGGTCGCTCCGTCCTTCCTCACCCCGCTGATGGTCGCGCGCACCTTCGGCGAGGAGGTCTGGAAGCTCACCGTGCTGGAGCTGTCGTTCTCGATCGGCATGATGCTGGCCGGTGCCACGATCGGCGTCTGGGGCAAGCGGTTCAGCCGGATGACGCTGATCATCGGTGCGTCGATCGGGTTTGGCGCGCTGTCGATCGCGATGGGCCTGTCCACCAACCTGTGGGTGTTCTTCGGGTTCATGTTCCTCACCGGCGTCGCGGTGCCGGCGTTCTCCACGCCGTCGATGACCGTGCTGCAGGAGGCGGTCGAGCCTGACCGGCAAGGCCGGGTGTTCGGCTTCTTCGGCATCGTGGCGGCGACCGCGATGCCGATCGGCATGGCGGTGTTCGGACCGTTGGCGAACGTCCGGTCGGTGGAGTTCGTGTTGATCGCGGCCGGGCTGGCTACGTTCGTGGTGGCGGCGATCGCGCTTGCGCTCCCGTCCGGACGCCGGGCGTTGCGCGCGGCGAGCGACCACACCGACCCGCTGTCCCACGGCCACGCCGACCCCGCTGCCGAGTTGTCAGAGTCTCAGCCGCCCCTGGGCGGCTGAGACTCTGACAACCCGGTGGTGGAGGGTCAGCTCCAGTCGAGGATCACCTTGCCGCACTCGCCCGTCCGGGCGGTGGCGAAGGCGTCCGCCCACTGCTCGGCGCCGAAGCGGTGGGTGATCACCGAGCGGACGGCGTCGGCGAACGCCGGCGAGGTGGCGAGCATCGAGCTCATCAGGTACCAGGTCTCGAACATCTCCCGGCCGTAGATGCCCTTGATCGTGATCATATGGGTGATCACGCGGCCCCAGTCGACTGGGTACGGGTCCTTCGGCAGGCCGAGCATGGCGACCTTGGCGCCGTGGTTGAGGTTGGCCAGCATCTCGGTGACCGCGGACGGTGAGCCGGACATCTCCAGGCCGATGTCGAACCCCTCGAGCATGGCGAGTTCGCGCTGGGCGTCCGCGATCCGCGTCCGGCCGACGTTCACGCAGAGGTCGGCGCCGGCCGCCTTCGCCAGCCCGAGGCGGTAGTCGCTGATGTCGGTGACCACGACGTGCCTGGCCCCGGCGTGCCGGACGATGGCCGCGGCCATCACCCCGATCGGCCCGGCTCCGGTGACCAGCACGTCCTCGCCGACCACCGGCCACTGCAGGGCGGTGTGGGTGGCGTTGCCGAGCGGGTCGAAGATCGCGCCCAGTTCCGGGTCGATCGCGTCCGGCTGCAGCCACACGTTGGAGGCCGGCAGGACGACGTAGTCGGCGAAGGCCCCGTCGGTGTTCACGCCCAGTCCGACGGTGTGGATGCAGACGTGGCGGCGTCCCGCCCGACAGTTGCGGCAGCGTCCGCAGACGATGTGGCCCTCGCCGGACGCCCGGTCGCCCACCCTGATGCCGGTGACCTCGGCGCCCACCTCGACGACCTCGCCGTAGAACTCGTGGCCGATCACCAGCGGGGCCCGGACGGTGCTCGCAGCCCAGTCGTCCCAGGACTCGAGGTGCAGGTCGGTGCCGCACAGGCCCGCCCGCAGCACCCGGACCTTCACCTGGTCGGGCCCGCACCCGGGTTCCGGGACGTCGATCAGTTCCAGCCCTGGCCCCGGGGCGGTCTTCACCAGCGCGCGCATGGGCTCACGCTATCGCCGTCTGCGCCTGCCACCTGCCGCCGCCAACGCCGAACGCCACCGTTCCGGTCATTCGCCCCCACCTGAGGTGTGGCGTTCGACCGGAACGGTGGCGTTCGATGATGCGGAGTGGCTGATCGGGCGATCAGCCGATCAAGGGATCAGCCCCAGTTGTAGGTGCCGGCGTTCGGGTCGGTGGAGTTGTCGACCACGAC
>DAINOM010000025.1:5131-28755 GCA_036735445.1 Propionicimonas sp. | reverse complement strand
GCATATAGGTGATGAAGCCGCGCTCGTACAGGTCCTGGGCGACGCTCATCGTCCGCTGCGCGGTGAAGCCGAGCTTGCGGCCGGCCTCCTGCTGCAGCGTGGTGGTGCGGAACGGCGGGTAGGGACGGCGGGTGTACGCCTTCGCCTCGACGCCGGCGACCGCGAAGGACGCCTTGGCCAGCGCGGCCGCCAGTTCCCCGGCCTGCTCCTCGCCGAGCTGCAGCAACTCCTTGCCGACGAGCTTCCCGGTGGAATCGAAGTCGCGGCCCTGGGCGATCCGGTGTGTGCCGAAGCTGGCGAGCCGGGCGGTGAAGGTGCGCGGTTCGGCGTCCTCGCCGGCGTCCAGCAGGGCTTCGATGTCCGCGTACGCCGCCGCCCGAAAGGCGATCCGCTCTCGTTCCCGGTCGACCACGAGCCGGGTCGCGACCGACTGGACGCGGCCCGCCGACAGCCTCGGCATGACCTTCTTCCACAGCACCGGGGACACCTCGTAGCCGTACAGCCGGTCGAGGATGCGTCGGGTCTCCTGGGCGTCCACCAGGTCGATGTCGAGGTCTCGGGTGGCCTCGACGGCCGCGTGGATGGCCTCCGGCGTGATCTCGTGGAAGACCATCCGCTTGACCGGGATCTTCGGCTTCAGCTCGTCGAGCAGGTGCCAGGCGATGGCCTCGCCCTCGCGGTCCTCATCAGTGGCGAGGTAGAGCTCGTCCGCGTCCTTCAGCTTGGCCTTGAGGTCGCGGATCGTGCCCTTCTTGTCGGCGGCGACGACATAGAGCGGCTCGAAGTCGGCGTCGATGTTCACGCCGGTGCGTGCCCACTTCTCGCCCTTGTACTTCGCCGGGATGTCGGCAGCACCGGTGGGCAGGTCGCGGACGTGCCCCCGACTGGACTCCACGACGTAGCCCGCGCCGAGGAACTTGGCCAGGCTGACCGCCTTCGTCGGCGACTCGACGATCACGAGGCGGCGTTTGCTAGCAGTGGCCACGGGCTTCTTCCTGGCGTCGGTAACGGTCGGTCGCTCACTCTAGACGACGAGTGAAGACAACGCGTCAGCGTTGTCTTCACGAGGAGTCTCGACGAGTAGTGAGGCACGAACTACGAGGAGCAGACGACGAGCCTTCGAGCCGCGTCAGCGGATCGAGCTGCGAGGAGCGCTCGTCCGGGCTTTGCCAGCGTCATCCCGGGCCCCTTGCGTCATCCCGGGCTTCGATTCCAGGCCCTTACGTCATCCCGGGCTTGACCCGGGATCCCGTGGTTGGATTACCAAGGCCGGTGGCAGGGATCCCGGCGTCCGCCGGGATGACGGTGGGGCGCGGCCGGGTCACCGCGGGCCGGTGGCAGGGATCCCGGCGTCCGCCGGGATGACGGTGGGGCGTGGCCGGGTCGCCGGGCCGGTGCGGGGATCCCGGCGTCCGCCGGGATGACGGTGGGGCGTGGCCGACCAACCGCTCCCTGAGGAGCTTCCCGGTGAGGAACGAACCGGGACGCGTCACGAAGGGCCGCCCAGCCCCGACTGCCAGCTTCCCCAGCCATCCCGCGCACCAGTTGCCGGTGTCTGAGTCGCAGGTCGTGCTAGTTGACCGGGCTGCTGCCCAGGGTGACGGTGGCCTCCTTGTGGCTGCCGTTGGGTGCCGTCCACTCGATGGTCACCCGGGCGCCCGGCTCAAGGGCCCTGATCACGTTGGCCAGGTTGGTGCTGGACCGGATCGTGGTGTCGCCGACCCTGGTCAGCCGGCTGCCGGCGGTGACGCCGGCCTGGTCGGCCGGGCTGCCCGCGACGACGGTGGTGATCGTCTTGCCGCTGCTGGCCTGGTCGACGTCGGCGACCTTGATGCCGAGGTAGCCGGCGGGCCCCACGCGGACGGTGCCCGCGTCCTGCCCGGTCTCCACCTGCTGGACCACGGCGAGCGCCGTGGCGATCGGGACGGCGTAGCTCGTGCCCTCGCGGGTGGAGCCGGCGGTGGTCATGCCGATCACCTCGTTGTCGGAGTCGAACATCGGACCGCCGGAGTCGCCGGGCACCGCGTTGGCGTCGGTCTGGATCAGGCCGGAGAGGTCCTCGGTGTTGCCCCACGGCGAGTCGGAGGACACGGTCAGGTCCTGGTCGGTGTCCGTGACCTCGCCGGACGCCTTCACCAGCTCACCGCCGCCCTCGGCGTTGCCGACGGCTGCGATCTCAGCCCCCACCGAGGGGGTCACGGTGTCGGTCTTGATGGTGGTCAGGCCGCTCGCGTCCTTCAGCTGCAGCAGCGCGACGTCCTTCGTCTGGTCGAAGCCGAGCACGGTCGCCGAGTAGGTGTCACCGCTGTCGGCAACGGTCACCGACAGCTTCTCCGAGCCGGCGACGACGTGGTAGTTGGTGAGCACCTTCCCGTCCGCGCTCAGGATCATGCCGGTGCCGGCAGCCAGCCCGGACGACGTCTGGGCCTCGATCAGCACGACGCCGGCGGACTGGGCCGCGCTCACGCCGTTGCTGGTGGTCGTACCGCCCTGCTGCTGTTGCCGCTGCCACGGGTTGGTGCCGCCCTGCCCACCCTGCTGCGGATCAGTGCTCGGCTGGGCCGTCGTCGGGCTTTCGGACGCGCCGGTCAGCTGGTTCGCCGCCCAGATGAACCCGCTGCCACCGAGGACGAGCGCCACGAGCATCGCGACGAGCGCCAGCGGCCAGCGCTTCTTCTGCTTCGTCTGGGGCTGGACGTAGTAGTACTGGCTCGGCGAGTAGTAGCCCGGATGCTGCGGGTAGCCCTGTTGTTGCTGCCCCTGCTGGTAGCCCTGTTGGCCGTAGTACGGGTAGCCCTGCGGGGGGTACGGCTGCTGGCCCTGCTGGCCATAGTGCTGCTGGCCCTGCTGCGCATAGTGCTGCGGCGCCCAAGCCTGTGGGTTCGGGTAGCTCTGCTGACCGTAGGGCGGCGGGTAGCCCTGCTGACCGTAGGGGTGCTGCGCGTAACCCTGGGCCGACGGGGTGCCATGGCCCTGCGCGGCGGCGCCCGGCCCCGACTGCTGACCGTAGCCGGCGGGCTGACCGTCCGGTCGCGCCCACGCCGAGATGGGGATCGTGGGCTCAGGCTGTCCCGTCGGCAGGGCGCGCGTCGGCTCCGGCTGCGTCCCCGGAAGTGCCTGGGTGGGCTCGTTCGCAGCCTGGTCGTCGGGAGCGCCGATCGGTCGGGTGCTGTCGTCTGCGTTGGTCATGCCTGACTCCTGGTTGGTTCGCTGCGATCCAGTTAAGGCAGCCGGCCAGTGGTGAGGCTGTCCGGTTCCTGTGAGAACCTGTGAACCCTTCGGGGAGGGTCCGTCGAAACCTCAACTGGGTAGCAGATACCCGTCCAGGACCAGCCTACGGAGCGGGGACAACACTTCCGCGGCCAGAGCGTCCGGATCGACGTCGAGCAGTCCGGCGACCGCCCCGACCAGCACCCCGAGCGGCAGGTCGCCGTCGCAGGCGCCCACGATCGCGGCCACCGCCGTGTCCACCTCGGTCGCCCGGCCCAGCCCGTATCGCTGGCGTAGCACGATGTGCCGGGGGTGCTCCGCGCCCGGGGCACCCACCGTCTCCTGGACCAGGCCGGGGTGGGTCCGCCAGGTGCCGGCGAGGAACTCGGCGTCCGGGAGGCGGGAGGGGCCCATAGCGTCGAAGAAGTCGGCGACGGCCTCCCCCACCGGCTGGTGGACGGCGTGTGGCCACTCCTCGAGCCGCAGCTCCGGCTCCCCCCGTCCGGACCTGCGCAGCGCGAGCCAGCCCATGCCGACCGATTCGATGCCGACCGCGTCGAAGTAGTCCAGCCACTCGGCGTAGCGCGGCCGGTACTCGGCGGTGCCGACCAGCCCGGCGTCCGCCAGCCACAACTCGACGTACTCGAAGGCGTCGAGCAGTTCGCGCTGCAGCACCAGCGCGTCGCAGCCGGCGGGGATCCACTCGGCCACGCGCTCGCGCCACGGCCGGGCGCCCTCGGGCCAGTTGCCCAGGACCACCAGCAGCCCGTCGCCGGTGAGGTGGTCCGCGGCACCGCTGACCACCTCGCGCATCAGGTCGTCGCCGGTGAAGCCGGCCTCGCGATACACCAGCCGGTCGTCGGACGGCGGGCTGAGCACGTACGGCGGGTTCGTCAGGATCAGGTCGAACTGCTCGCCGGGGACCGGCTCGTAGAGCGAACCGAGCCTCAGGTCGGCAGCCACCCCGGAGAGCCCGAGGGTGATCCGGGCGAGGTCGAGCGCGCGAGGGTTGAGGTCGGTGCCGACGATCGTGTCGGCGTCGAGGTGCAGTGCCTGGATGCCGCAGCCGGTGCCGAGGTCGAGCACGCGGCCGTAGTGGCGCTGTGGCACGAGCTGGGTGAGCGTGGTGGACGCCGACGAGGCACCCAGCACGAAGTCGGGACGCGGCTGGGCGACCTGCCCGTCCAGCGGGGTGTGGTCGGAGCAGATCCAGCCGTCGCGCCGGTCCGAGCCGTGCGGCTTGATCTCCACCGTGGCGGTCAGCTGCGTGTCGCCGGCGACCAGGCCGGCGCTCAGAAGCGCAGGCAGGCTGGTCCAGCCCTGCAGGCGGGCCGCGGGGACGGGCTGCTGCAGCAGCCAGAGCCGGATCGCGTCGGCCTGGGCGTCGGTGGCATCGCCGAGCACGCGGGCAGCGGCCATCGTCGAGTTGCGGGCCAGCGCGGCGAGCGCGGTGTCGCCGAGCCGGGCCGACACGGCGTCCAGGGTGTAGTCGACGGACAGGAGGTCGGCACGCAGGGCGGCGATGGCGGAGTCGGTCAGCACCCCCACAGCCTGCCACCCGGGCTCGTCCCTGTGCACCGCGGGTCGTTCAGGTCGGTCGGTGCCAGACTCTGCCTGTGACCAGCACCTTCGACGGCGTCGACGCCGTCCACCGGGTCGGCCGCTATGTGGTGCGGCGGGCGCGACCGGAGGATGCGGCCGAGTACAGCCGGGTGGACGCGGAACTGGTCACAACTGCCTACGCCGCGGTCATGCCGCCGGACTTCGCCGTCCGGCAGTTCGCGGAGGTGCCGGAGGAGACCGCCCGGAGGCGCGTGGAGTTCGCCAGAAACCTCGCCGACGAGCGTGCCGGCGTCGAGCCGGAACGACGCAACTGGCTCGCACTGGAGGACGACCGGATCGTCGCAATCGCCGTCAGCAGTGCCCAGCCGCAGTCATGGGAGGACACGCTGGCCGCCGAGCCTGTCCCCGGGATCAGCCGCCAGCTGGACCACCTGTACCTGCGGCCGTCCACCTGGGGAACCGGGCTGGCCGACGCGCTGCTCGAACTCGCTCTGCCCGGTGGCATGCCCGCCTACCTGTGGATCGTCAGCGGCAACGGCCGGGCGTGGCGGTTCTACGAACGGCACGGCTTCGTGGGCGACGGCCGGGAGTACCCGTGTGGGCCGCAGTGGTACTTCCAGGTGCTCCACCGGATGGTGCGGCCCGGCTGAGTCGGGGCGTTCCGTCGACCGCGCGGCCCTCCACGGACGTCGCTGGCACCGTCGGGGCCAGGTGGCACTCTTGGTCCGTGGCGGTACCAGAGTGGCTGAGGACGGACGCGCGGATCCGCCACCACTACCACCGTCCGGCAGCCGCCGGCACGACCGCCGACTTCCCCGACTGGGTCGGTTCGCCCCTCCGCGCGGCCCTGGCCGACCGCGGCATCCACCGGTTGTGGCAGCACCAGGCCGTCGCGGCGGACGCGGCCTTCGCGGGCCGCCACGTGGCGTTGGCGACCGGCACCGCGTCCGGCAAGACGCTCGGCTACCTCCTGCCGGTGCTGACGGCGGCCGTCGACTCACGGGTGGGCTTCGACGTGCCGTCCCGCGGGCCACTCGAGCTGGGTCGCGGCCACAGTGCCCTCTACCTCGCACCGACGAAGGCCCTGGCGCACGACCAGCTCCGGGTGGTCGAGTCGCTCGGCCTGCCCGGCGCGAAGGTGACGGCGCTGGACGGGGACTCCGATGCCGTGGAACGGCGATTCGCCCGCGACTTCGGCCGGTTCGTCCTCACCAACCCCGACATGCTGCACCGCTCGGTCCTGCCCCGGCACGAGCAGTGGACCCGGTTGCTGTCCACCCTGCGCTACGTGGTCGTCGACGAGGCGCACCGCTACCGCGGAGTGTTCGGCGCCCACGTGGCCGCCGTGCTGCGGCGACTCCGCCGGTTGGCGCACCACTACGGCGCGGACCCGGTGTTCATCAGCGCCTCCGCGACCATCTCCGGCGCGGACGACCTGCTCGCTCGACTCGCCGGCGTGGACGACGTGGTCGAGGTCGCCACGGACACCTCGGCGCGACCGGCACTGGACTACCTGCTGTGGCAGCCGGAGGACGACCCTCACCACGAGGCGGCCGAGCTCCTCGCACGATTCGTCGCCGAGGGCCGCCAGACGCTGACCTTCACCACCTCACGTGTTCAGGCAGAGCTGGTCTCGTTGCGCGCGCAACGGCTGCTCGACGACCCGGCGGGGATCGCGTCGTACCGCGGCGGCTACCTCGCCGGCGACCGTCGCAGCATCGAGGCCGGGCTCCAGTCCGGGACGCTGCGCGGAGTGGCATGCACCAACGCGCTCGAGCTCGGCGTCGACATCTCCGGTGTGGACGCCGTGATCACCTGCGGTTTCCCGGGCACGGTTGCCGCGCTGTGGCAGCAGGTCGGCCGGGCCGGACGCGCGGGCCGCGACGCGCTGGGCGTGCTGCTCGCCCGTCCCGATCCGCTCGACGCCTACCTGTGCGACCACCCCGACCTGATCTTCGACCAGCCGGTCGAGCGCACCGTGCTGCACCCGGACAACCCCCACGTCCTGGCTCCGCACGTCGCGGCGGCTGCCCAGGAGCTCCCGGTCACGCTCGACGACACCACCTGGTTCGGCGCAGGCCTGCCGGAGCTGCTGGAGATGCTCACCGCCGCCGGCCACCTGCGGCGGCGAACGTCCGGCTGGTACTGGACACGAGCCGACCGCGCGGTGGACTCGATCGACCTGCGTTCGGCCGGTGATCGTTCGGTGGAGGTCGTCGAGCAGACGACCGGACGGGTCATCGGCCAGGTCGACCCGGCCGCCGCCGACCGAACCGTGCACGAGGGCGCGATCTACCTGCATCAGGGAGAGCAGTGGCGGGTCGTGTCCTACGAGCCTGACGCACACGCCGCGCTCGCTGTGCCCGACCGCCCCGGATACTTCACCCAGCCGCTGGGCCAGTCGGAGGTGCGAGTGCTTACGGAGTTGCGCAGCCGGCGACTGGGTGCGGCCCGGCTGGCGTTCGGCACCGTCGAGCTGACCAGCCAGGTAACCGGCTTCCTGCGCCGTGACGAGGCCAGTGGCACGGTGTGGGACAACCATCCGCTCGACCTGCCGCAGCACACGCTGCGCACCCGTTCGGTCTGGTTCACCCTGCCCGACGGAGCGCTCAGCGGGATCGCCCCGAGGGACCTGCCCGGCGCAGCGCACGCCGCCGAGCACTGCGCGATCGGCCTGCTGCCGGTCTTCGCGCCGTGCGACCGCTGGGACGTCGGTGGCCTGTCCACCACCTGCCACCCGGACACCGGGGAGCTGACGGTGTTCGTCCACGACGGCCACCCCGGCGGCGCCGGGTTCGCGGAGCGTGGTTTCGATCTCGCCGAGGCCTGGCTGCGGGCGACCCTGGAGCGTCTCCGCAGTTGCACCTGCGCAGCCGGCTGCCCCGCCTGTGTGGTATCGCCGAAGTGCGGCAGCGGCAACCAGCCCCTCGACAAGGGCGCTGCTGCCGCGCTGCTCGCATTGCTGGTCGACCCCCTCGACGCCCGTTGACGGGGCCTGCCGAGCAGCACGGTCGGCAGCCGGTCATCGCAACAACCCCAATCTGCCGGCGTGGGCGGTGACCGTCAGCTCGCGGGGCAGCAGCAACCGGTCGGGCATCCGCTGCACCACGGTCGTGGACACCACGAAGTCGAAGCTGTCGCCGCGCGCCCGACATTCGCCCAGACGCACCCCGTTCCGCCGGGCCAGTTCACCCGCCGTCCGGCAGGCGTCCCCTCCCCGCACCTGCGCGGCCGCGCCGGACAACGCCACAAGGTCGGCAGCCCCGCGGGCATGGTGCAGGGCGACAAGGTAGCCGGCGACCACGAGCACGGCTCCGGCGATCATGGCGGCCACCAGCAGTGCAGCCGCCACCAGCAGGGTCCCGGAGCCTCGCTGCGAGCCGCCGGCGCGTGGTGCCGTCCGCCCCCCACGCCTGGACGTGCGACCTGTGGTGTGCCCCCACACGCGTCCGTCCACCATCGTCTGGCCTCCGTTCATGTCAGTTCGGCTCCCGCAGCACCGATGCACTCGCGGTGAGTGGCACCACCGGCAGCCAACTGGCCCACGGCCGGGCGTCGAGGTCGACCCGCACGCTGACCTGCTCGCCGTCCTGCCGGACGGTGACCCGCGCACCTTCCGGGCGGTCCGCAACGGCTTTCGCGGAGGCAGAGCGGTCGGATCGGGCTTCCTGCCGCGCAACCTCGGCAGCGGTGTCCTGGCAGCGCACCAGTAGCCCCACGAGCGTCAGCACCCAGGCCAGCAGCACGCACCCGGCGGCTGCCCCGATGGCTGCGAAGGCCAGTTCGACGGTGACCATGCCCCGCTGGGGCTGCGGCCCAGACCGGCCGGGATCCCCCCGGCCGGCCTGGCCCCGGTGGGCTCCCGTCACGCCCCGCCGCCCAGGGTCTGCATGACGACCTTGATGATCGCCAGGACGACCTGCCAGATCGCCTTCTGGAACTCCGGGTTGTTGATGATCGCGAGGATGATGCCGACGAAGCTCACGGTCGCCACCGTGCCGACCGCGTACTCCGCCGTCGTCATCCCCTTCTGGTTGTGCCGCCCGCCGACGCGCACCAGCTCACCTGCCATTGCCACTCCTTCCCCTCTGCGTCCGAGTGGACGCACCTTTCACCTTCGGCAACGGGCCTCCAGGACGGTCAGCCGGATTCGCGACCTGTGGACAGTGCTCCGGGTTGCTCCGGGCTGTGGATGACGGGTCACGGCAGCAGGTGCCGCACGACGCCGCCGATGATCGGGACGACCCCGAGCAGGAGGAACGCGGGCAGGAAGCACACCATCAGCGGCAGGACGCTGCGCACGCCGACCTTCCGGGCGCGCACCTGCGCCGCGGCGGCCGCATCCTTGCGGGACTCGGCACCGAGGGTGCGCAGCGATCGGGACAGCGCCACCCCCGACCCGATGGTCCTGGCGACCTCCCGGCCCATCCCGGACAACGCCGGTTGGGCCACCCCGAGCTCTGTCCAGGCCTGTGCCTCGTCCACGCCAAGCCGTACCTTCGCCGCGAGTTCGGCCAACAGTCCGCCCAGTGCGCCGCCGACGGCCTCGGCCACCACCTCAGCGGCGCGCCGCAGCGGCAGTCCCGCCTCAAGGGCGACGGCGAGGAGGTCGCACGCCTGAGGCAGCTGCGCGACCACCTGCTCCCGTCGCCGTTCGACCTCCGCGCTCACCAGGCGTCCCAGCACCACGTAGCTGCCCGCGCCCACCGCCGCGGCCACCGGGACTCCCCACCAACCCAGGCCGGCAACGAGCAGCAGCGCGCTGCCGGCGGTCGCCGCCGCACCGAGCAGTCGCTGACGCCGGCGGTGCCACGCCTTGCGCAACGCGGATCGCCCCTGCGGCGGTGTCGTCAGGAGCCGCACCCCGGGTGCGCCCCGCCAGCTCAGGATCGCGAGGCCGACGGCAACAGCAGAAAGCACTGACCAGTGCATCAGCCGGCCTCCGACTCCGCGATTCGCTCCGTCCAGAACACCCCGGCACACCCGAGGGCCACGCCTGCCACGAGACTCAGCTGGCCGGGGAGCGACCCGGCGAGGAAGCCCAGCGGGTCGCCACCGAACGAGTAGCCCAGGGCCACCCCCGCGGCCGGCAGCACCGCCAACAGCCGTCCGGTCGCCCGCGGTGCGGCGAGTTCCGCGGCGACGACGTCCGCGACGGCCTGCTCTGCGGCCAGCCGCTCGGCGAGGACGTCCAGCGTGGCGGTCAGCGAGGCCCCCGTGCGTTCCGCCACCTCCCACGCGATCGCGAGCTCCACCAGACCCGCTCGGCCACGCTCAGTGCCCAGCCGTCGCAGCGCCGCGCCGGGTGGCCCGCCGACCTCCAGTACCGCAGCCGCCTCGGCGAGGACCGGTGCGTCCCGCGCGGCAGCAGCGAGGGCGGCCGACGGCACGTGGCCGACCCTCAACAGGCCCGCGAGCAACTGACAGGCACTCGACACGTCCCGCGCTGTCGCCGAGGCAGCGGAGCGATCCCGATGCCGCCGCCAGACAAGTCCGACGGTCACGGCCGGAAGCGCCGCGGCGAACGCGATCGCGGCGCCGGCGCCACCCCCGCCCAGGCCGCCGACGACCGTCGCGACGGCCACCAGCAGCCCGGGCAGCGCCCGGCGTGGCCAGACGCCGGATCGGACGGCATCATCGACCCGCTCCGGATCCCGGAGCCGCAGGGCAGGGTTGGGTCCGAGCGCCAGCCAACACGCCACCGCAACGGCGATGGCCGCCAACGCGCTCACGACCCACCACCGATGATCCGGCAGAGCTCGGCATATCCTTCGCCGCGCTCGTCCGCCGCGCAGGGCCGGAAGTGCACCGCCGGAACGGCCCGGCAGCGACCGGTGACCGGATCAGGCCGGACCAGGCGCAACTCGTCCACCCAACGCCTCCCGTCGGAGAGTCGCCGCACATGCACCAGCACCTGTAGTGCGGCGGCGAGCTGCGCGTGCAGCGCATCCCTGCCGAGGCCGCCCAGCGCTGCCAGCGCCTCCAGTCGCGCAGGGACGTCACCCGCCGAGTTGGCGTGAACCGTGCCACACCCGCCTTCGTGCCCCGTGTTCAAGGCACTCAGCAGGTCGGCGAGCTCCGCGCCGCGGACCTCGCCCACGACCAGCCGATCAGGACGCATCCGCAGCGCCTGCCTGACCAGATGGGTGAGGGTCACCGCTCCCGCACCCTCGGCATTCGGCGGACGCCCCTCCAGTCGCACGCAGTGCGGGTGGTCGGGCTGGAGTTCCCGCGAGTCCTCGACGACCACGATCCGCTCCCCCGACGGCACCAGGCCCAGCAGGGCACCCAGCAGGGTGGTCTTGCCCGACCCGGTGCCGCCTGAGACGAGAAAGGCCCGGCGCGCCGCCACCAGCCCGGTCAGCAGTTCCGCACCGTGCCCCGGCAGGCTGCCGGACGCCACCCAGTCGGCGAGGCTGAGCCGCTGCCGGTTCGGCACGCGCAGGGAGAGGCACGTGCCGGCATCGGCCACACACGGCAGCACGGCGTGCACCCTGACGCCGCCAGGCAGCCGCGCATCCACGAACGGCGAGCCGTCGTCGAGCCGGCGGCCCACGGAGGCGGCGAGCCTCACCGCCAGTCGCCGCACCTCTCCCTCGCTGCCGAACCGCACCCCTGCCGGCTCCAGCCCGCTGCCCCGATCGAGGAAGACCCCGTCCGGTCCGTTGACCAGCACATCCGTCACCCCGGGAAGGTGCAGAAGCGGGTCGAGCAGGCCGGCGCCAATGCTGTCCCGACGGAGTGCGGCCACGGTCTGGCGCACCACCGAGTCGCTGACGAGCAGTCCGAGAGAACGCATGGCCGCGCCCACCTCCACCGGCCCCGGCTGCTGGCCGTTGCGGCCGAGGAACGCCCTGATCGCCTCGAGGTCGACGTCAGCCATGCCCGGCTCCAGCCCCCACCAGCTGGTCGACCAGGGCTGCGACCGCGCGACGGTACTGCCGCCGCGCACCACGTGCTGGCGGCTCGCCCCGCTCGGCAGCCGCGACCAGCCCCCGCTCGTCGGGCAGCCGAGTCACGACCGGCCGGCCCACCGCTTCCGCCACCACGCCAGCGGGCAGTCCGCCCCGACCGCCCCGCAGTACCAGTTCCGCCCGGTCCAGTCCCAGCGCTGCCACCGTCTGCCGGGCGGCAGCTGCCCCGCGCACACCGCCACCGACCACCACGAGCTGGCGGCCGGCCAGGCGCAGGGCCTCCCTCGTCGCCGGCGCCAGCGACCGGCCCGCGTCGATCACCACCAGCGCGTGCCAGGCTCGCAGCGCACCGACGATCGCAGCGAGCGGCTCTCTCGCCAGGTCGACCGTCGGACCCCGCGACATCGCCACCACCGACACCCCGTCCACGACCGGCAGGTACGGCCGGAGGTCGCCCAGGTGGCCCTCGGCGCCGTTCAACCTCGGCCACCGCCACCCGCCCGCCCGCTCCGCGCCGACCAGGAGATCGATGCCACCGCCGAGGCAGTCCACGTCCACGAGTGCCGCACCGTGCGGACCGTCCCCGACCGGCCGTTCGCCGGCCAGCTGGGCGATCGCGGCGGCAAGGGTGGACGCCCCCACGCCACCCGAGCCGCCCACCACCGCCACCACCGGTGCCCGCGCACGACCCGATCCGTCCGCCAGGATCGAGGCCAGCCACGCACCGCCGTCGGGCAGCGGGATCACCCGGGCCGACAGCGGCGCGGACCAGATCGACAGCTCTCCCGGGTCAGGCCCGACCAGGAACACGTCCTGCCGGTGCGGCAGCGCCCGCGCAGCCAGCCGCTCGGCCTGGTCGTCCGCGACCAGCACCGTGCCAGCCGAGCGCCACGGCCCGGCGACCTGCTCGAGATCCGTGACCACCTCTGCATCCAGCTCATGCGCTGCGACCGCCGAGAGGATCACGTCCTGCGTCTCACCCGCGCCGGCGACGACCAGCACGTCCCTGCCCCTGACCGACTCCTCCACACCTGTCACCTTCGGCAACGCGGTCGAAATCGCGTCATCGAATTCGCGCGCCTGTGGACAACCTCCGTTATCCACAGGTTGTCGCCCGCCGGAGGTTCACCGAGCCGCCCGAAAGGGCGTCGCCTACGATGCGGCAATGCCGAGAGAACGCCGAACTCCGCGAAAGACTCGAACGGCTCTACGCCAAGCCACCAAAGCCGAGGCAACTCATTGCGCGGCGCCAGTCCGCGTCGTCAGTTGCGGAAGAAGGCAAAGAGGGCTGGGATCAGGCGATCCAGCGGTGCCGATTCAGCGTCGGGAAGCCCGATCCTATCCGGCCCCACCGCCACCACGAAACGCCTCAACCGAAACGCAAGGTCGTCCCTCTGGGGCTCGTCGGATACGACGCTCATCCCGACGACATCATGGCCGGAGACTTCGGCATCGAGTCGGAATCCTTCGCTATCAAACAGCATGTACGCGCCGTCGAGCACGTCGATCGCTTCTAGATTGTGGCAGGCATCCTCAACGCTCGCATACATGAGGATGTCACCATTCTCATCGAGTATGATGGGCGGTCTTGGACTCACTTGCTCCATAGGTGATCCCACCAATACTTGTCCGCATAGATGCTGTTCGTTGCATTCCTATTGCCGAGCGAGATCCTCAACTTGCCACCCCGCAAGGAGAGCTCGCGTCCACATCTCCAGCCTGAAAGAAGCCCTCCTCTACGCGATCCTACGCTCCGCATAACTGCCGCGCTCCGGCTGATTCGTATCGGACCGTTCCTGACTGGCAGTTCGCCGGCCAGCTGGGCGATCGCGGCGGCAAGGGTGGACGCCCCCACGCCACCCGAGCCGCCCACCACCGGTGCCCGCGCAGCCAGCCGTTCGGCCTGGTCGTCCGCTGACCGACTCCTCGACACCGTCACCTTCGGCAACACGGTCGAAATCGCGTCATCGAACTCGGGCGCCTGTGGACAAACTCCGTTATCCACAGGTTGTCGCCCGCCGGAGGTTCACCGGACCGCCCGAAGGAGCGTCGCCTACGATGCGGCAATGACCTACCGGAGTTCCGCGGCGTTCCCCAGCGCCGCGATCGACTGGCTGGCTCCCGCCGATCCGAGCCGGGTGCTCGCGGTCGGGCGGACGTCCGCCGCGACGGCCAACCGGCTGTCGGGGCTCGGCAACCGGGTCACGATCATCGACCGCTCAGGCCCGGCCGCACGCGCCGCTCGGCACCGCTACCCCGCGCTGCAGGCCATCGGTGCGGCCCCGGATGCCCTGCCCTTCCGGCCCTGCTCGTTCGACCATGTTCTGGTCTCCCAGGGCATGCACCTGCTGGCCACCGGGCTGGTCCTGGACGAGTTCGCCCGGGTCCTGGCCGTGGGCGGAAAGCTGGATGTGCTGTACACCGTCCGCGACGACTCGGTGCCGTGGGTGCGCCGGCTGGCGCGAATCCTGCGCACCTACGACCCGGACGCGATGACCGGCGACGAGAAGCTCTACTCCGCGGCTGCGATCGCCGCGTCCCCGCACTTCCCGCTCGTCGAGCACCGCTCGTTCCGGATGTGGGTGCCGATCACGCGGGAGGGCATGCTGGAGATGGTCAGCAGTGCGCCCAAGCTGGCGGCACTCGGCGAGCCAGAGGCGGACCGGCTGCTCGGCGAGGTGGCGGCCCTCTACGACGGTTCGGCCCGGAGCCCCGAGCCGCTGCTGCTGCCCTACTCGGTGATGTGCTGGCGGGCCGGCGTCGACCACAGCGAACTGGACGCGGACCTGCACCCGCCCCGGGACGGGCTGCAGATCAACCTCTGAGCGTCGCGGACGAAGGCTGGGTACAGGACCCACGACCGGCGGATCCAGCCGTTAGGCTGGCCTCGACAGCGCGCCGAAGGAGCGGGAATGGCCGAGCAGATCGACATCGCCGAGGTGATCAAGAACATCCAGGCCGACGTCACCACGATCGTCAAGGGTGAAATCGAGCTCGCCAAGGCTGAACTGATGCCGCAGGCGAAGGCCGCGGGCATCGGCGCGGGCCTGTTCGGCGCCGCAGCGTACGTGGGCCTCAGCGGTGCCGCGCTGCTGTTCAGCGGGCTGGCCTTCTGGCTCTCGCTGGGGTTCCAGACCTGGTTCCACCTCGACCTGCTGGCCGCCCTCACCTGGGGATTCGCAGTGATGGCGATCGTGTTCTTCCTGGTCGCAGGCATCCTCGCCCTGGTCGGCAAGAGCCGGCTGGACCTCAAGGGCCCGGAAGCCACGGTGGCGAGCGCCGAGGCGTCCGTCACCGCGGTGAAAGAGGCCGTGGAGCGCGGCAAGCAGGACGTCGCGGCGATGTCACTGACCGGCAAGCGCCCCGAACTCGAGGCCTGAGTCGAAGGCTCTGCCCGTCCCCAGAGCATTCGTGAACGGGAATGGGACCTGTCCCCAACCGTTCTGTCCCTGACAGTTCAGGCGAGGCGATAGATCCGGGACTCCCACCCTGCCAGCTCTGCGGCTTGCGAGCCATGGGTGCCGAGCAGCACTTCCGCCCCGTCCAGCCCGGGTAGCTCCGTCAGCGGCAGGCTGATCGGTGCCGACGACCAGTTCGCCACCACCAGCAGCACCTCCTCGCCGAGCGTGCGGGTGAAGCAGAACAGCCGCTCGTCCTCCGGCAGCAGCAGCTCGAACCGGCCCTGCCGGACCACCTCCAACTCATGCCTGAACTCGATCAGCCGACGGTAGTGATGGAACACCGAGTCTGGATCGGCGACCACCGCGGCCGCGTTGATCTCGGCGTGGTTGGGGTTCGCCGGTAGCCACGGCGTCCCGGCGGTGAAGCCGGCGTTGGGCGAGGCGTCCCACTGCATGGGGGTGCGCGCATTGTCGCGACTCTTGAACCCGATCACCCCCAGCAACTGCGCAGGATCCCCGCCGCCCGCGACCGCCTCCGCGAAGAACCGGGTCGACTCCAGGTCGTTGTACTGATCGATGGCGGCGAACGGGAAGTTCGTCATGCCGAGCTCCTGGCCCTGGTACACATACGGCGTGCCCTTGAGCAGGTGCAGGGTCGTGGCGAGGGTCTTGGCCGAGGCGACCCGGAACTCCGGTGAGTCATCGCCGAACCGCGACACCGACCGCGGCTGGTCGTGGTTCTCGAAGTAGAGCGAGTTCCAGCCCACATCGGCGAGCGCGTACTGCCAAGTCGCGAGGTTCGCCTTCAGCGCGGGCAGGTGCAGCGGGATCACGTCCCACTTCAGTCCGGTCGGGCCGGCGTCGATGCTGACATGCTCGAAGGTGAAGACCATGCCGAGTTCGCCGGCCGCCGGATCCGTGTGCGAGCGGGCCGTCTCCGCGTCCACCAGGATCATTTCGCCGACGCTGAACAGCTCCTTGGCCGACAGCCCCACCTCGCGATTCATCTCGCGCAGGAACTCGTGCAGCCGCGGACCCTCCACCACGAGGGACGGGTCGTAGCACAGACCCCCGGGACCGTTCGCCGGCCCGTCCGCGAGCGGATAGGTCTTGGAGATGAGGTTGATCACGTCCATCCGGAAGCCATCCACGCCCCGGTCAACCCACCAGCGCATCATGTCGTAGACGGCCTGCCGCACGGCCGGGTTCTCCCAGTTGAGGTCGGGCTGCTTCGGGCTGAACAGGTGCAGGTAGTACTGGCCGGACGCCGGGTCGAACTGCCACCCCGACCCGGAGAAGAACGAACCCCAGTTGGTGGGCTCGGCACCCGGTGTCCCCGGTTCGAACCCGGCCCGGGCGGGTCGCCAGATGTACCAGTCGCGCATCGGCGAGGACGGGTCGCGTGACTCCTGGAACCATGCGTGCTCATCGGAGGTGTGGTTCACCACCAGGTCCATCACGAGCTTCATGCCCCGCTCGTGGAGCCCGGCGATCAGCGCGTCGATGTCGGCCAGGGAACCGAACAGCGGGTCGATCTCGGTGTAGTCGCTGATGTCGTAGCCGTTGTCGTCCATCGGCGAGCGGTACACCGGCGACAGCCAGACCACGTCAACGCCGAGCGCACTGAGGTGATCGAGATGGGCGAGGATGCCGGGAAGGTCGCCGACCCCGTCCCCGTTCCCGTCCGCGAACGACCGCGGATAGATCTGGTACACGACCGCGCTTTGCCACCAGGGAGCCATGGCTCATCATCCCGCAGCAGCAACGCCATCGCATGCGCCGCGCGCGAACGGCGCCTGTCCGGAAACGGGACATTCCTGCCACGGGATGATCGCAGCTGACCTCGTGCGCGACGTGGTGGCAGGCAGCGTCAGAATTGTCCCGTTTCTGCCATGAGCCCTGGGGGAGCCGGAGGTGCGCACGGTGGCCGGACACGGCCGGCAATCCGCGGCCGGGCGGAAACGAACCGGACCTCAGAGGCGTTCGCTGAGGAACCGCGGCGGAATCTGCGAAGTCAGGGAGGTGTCCCAGGGCACGGTCCAGCCGAGCAGGTCGAAGAGACCGTCCAGCAGGTAGGCGGTGAAACCCCAGACGTACAGGTCGCCGAGCACGAACGCCGGTCCGGAGAAGCCACCGGGGTGCACCCAGGTGCTGCGGTTCGCCGGGTCGAGCAACCGCGCCACCGGCACCTGGTGGACGGCGGCGATCTCGCTCACATCGACCGGCGCCAGCCGCGCCGGCTCCCGCCACCACCCCACGACGGACGTGACGTCAAACCCGCTGCGCGGAATGTGCGCCGCCGGCAGTACGCCGAGCACCTCGACCGTGACCGGGTCGACGCCCACTTCCTCCTTCGCCTCCCGCAGCGCAGCGGCGACCGGATCCACGTCCACCGACTCGATGCCGCCGCCCGGGAACGCGATCTGGCCCGCGTGCGAGCGCAGGTCGGCCCGCTTCTCGACCAGGACGAGGTCGTAGCCCGCGCCCGGCGCAGGATCCCCCACCGATCGTCGAGCGGGTTGGAACGCCGGGTTGGCCTCGACAGGCTCGACCAGCGGTTCCTGCTCGACCAGCGACTCCTGCTCGACCGGCAACCCCTGCTCGACCACTGGTTCGCGATCACCCAGCAGGATCAGCACGGCCGCCCTGCGCGTTCCTCTCGGCTCCCGGGCGCCGGAGATGAAGCTGAGCGCGTCCGGACGCCCGAAGCGCGCCTGCGCCCCGGCGAGTTCCGGCGGGACCGGACGGCTCACCCGGCCAGTCCCTTCGCCACCCAGTCCTGGACGTTCTCGAGTGACACGAACTGCCCCGGGTGGCGGGCCACGACCTTGCCGTCCTCATCGATCAGCAGGGTGTAGGGGATGCCGGCGACGCCCAGCGGCGCCTTCAGCCGGTGCTCCTCGTCCGAGAGTTGCGGGTAGGTCGCGCCGACGAGCTGGGCGAACTCGATCGCGAGCGCCGGCTGCGGATCGGAGTAGTTGATGCCGAGCACGGCGACCTTCTGCTGGCTCGTCGCGAAGGCGGACAGGTGGGCGGCTTCGGCCCGGCACGGCTCGCACCACTGCGCCCACAGGTTGATCAGCATCGGTCCGCGCAGGCCCGCCAGCCGGACGGTGCTGTCGCCGCCGAGGCAGTCGAGCGTGAGATCGGGCAGCCCGCCGGGCACCGCTGCCGTCTTGCTGCTCGCCGGGCAGTCCTCGATGCCGGCAGCCCTGCGCGCGGCCACCAGGTCGGTCGGCGTCGCCGCCGGTGCGACCGGGACGGACGGAGTACCCTCACCGACGCCGGGCAGGAGCTGGGCACACCCGGCGAGCAGGACGGCACATGCCACCCCCGCCACCGCCCGGACCCCAGCCAATGCCCTCATCCGCGTGGCTCCCGCACCAGCTTGGCCGCCACCTTCGGATCGGTCGGCCCCTCTCCGTACGACGGGCAGAGCCGCGCCAGCGGACAGACCCCGCACGCCGGACGCCGCGCGTGGCAGCGGCGCCGGCCGTGCCAGATCACCCGGTGGTTGAGCCGGATCCAGTCGGCCTTCGGGAACAGCTCCCCGACCTCGGCCTCGATGCGCTCCGGCTTCTCGGCGTCGGTCCAGCCGAACCGCCGGGAGAGCCGGATGAAATGGGTGTCGGTGGTGATCCCGGGCACGCCGAAACCGTCGGTGAGCACCACATTGGCGGTCTTGCGGCCGACGCCGGGCAGCGTGATCAGCTGCTCGAGCGTCCCGGGCACCTCGCCCCCGAAGTTCTCCACCAGCGCCGCGCCGAGCCGCAGCAGGGCGTCGGTCTTCGCGCGGAAGAACCCCGTGGGCGTGATCAGCGTCTCCAGCTCTGCCCGGTCGGCGGCGGCGAGCGCGGCCGCGTCCGGGTAGCGGGAGAACAGGATCGGTGTCACCGTGTTCACCCTGCGGTCGGTCGACTGCGCGGACAGCACGGTCGCGACCAGCAGCTGCAGCGGGTTGGCGTGGTCGAGTTCGCAGTGCGCGTCGGGGTAAAGCACAGCAAGCTCGCGGTTCATCGCGCGAGCGCGGCGCACCAGCGCCGTCCGGGATTCGCCTGGGATCACGATCAGAACGAGGCGGCGTTCGCCTCGACGACGAGTTCGACCTCGACCGGGGAGTCGAGCGGCAGCACCGCCACCCCCACGGCACTGCGGGCGTGGGTACCGCGCGGGCCGAACACCTGCTGGAGGAGTTCGGACGCACCGTTCGCCACCGCCGGCTGCCCGGTGAAGGACGGATCGCTGGCCACGAACACCACCAGCTTCACCACCCGCCGGATCCCGTCGACCCCGCCGACGACGGACGCGGCCGCAGCCACGGCGTTGAGCGCGGCGATCCTGGCGAGTTCCGCCGCCCGCTTCGGGCTCACCTGCGCGCCGACCTTGCCGACCTCGGCGAGCGTGCCCTCGACGAACGGCAGCTGGCCGGCCGTGAACACCTGCCCGGCCGAGACCACCGCCGGAAGGTACGCCGCCACCGGCGCAGGCACGGCCGGGAGAGCGAGCCCGAGTTCCGCCAGCCGGGCGGAGGCCAGGGTCTCGTCCAGCTCCTCGTTCATTCCGTGACCGGCCGCTTCAGGTAGGCGACGAGGTTCTGCGGATTCGGCCCGGGAACCACCTGGACGAGCTCCCACCCGTCCGCGCCCCAGGTGTCGAGAATCTGCTTCGTTGCGTGCACCAGCACCGGCACGGTGACGTACTCCCATTTGGTCATGCGCTCAGTATTGCGCCTGCCTCCGACAGACGTGCTTCACTCGCAGCGGCGACCCTTGGCGCAGAGGATGGACGTCCACGAGGTGATGTCGGTGCGTTGCCGCAGGAGCTGCCGGCGCTCGCGCTCGGTCATGCCGCCCCACACGCCCCACTCGATCCGGTTGTCCAGCGCTTCGGCGAGGCACTCGTTGCGCACCGGGCAGTTGAAGCACACCGACCGCGCTCGCTTCTGGTCCGCACCCTCCGGGAACAACTCGTCCTGCAGGCCACGGCACTTCGCCTGAAGGGTCCAGTCGTCGACTCCGAGCGTCATTGCTCTGATCCTTTCGGAGGGGGCTCCAAGCCTCAGCGGCATACGCAATTGCTAGGCGTACGGATCAGGCTATGTCAAGAAGCAGCAGGTGGCTAGGGGTGATTCAACGGCTACTGAAAAGTCGACACGCCGAATCACGGCGGTTGGGTGTCGTCACGTACCCTTGAGCCCATGCGCATGGGGAAACGGCTCTACTCGTTGATCATGTTCATTGTGGTTGCCGTTCTCGGTGGGCTGCTCGCGGCCGGCCTGATCGTGCCCGTCGCTGGCATCGCCACGACCACCAGCAGGGACGCGATCTCCGGGCTGAACAACCTGCCCACCGAGTTGCAGGCACCGCAGCAGTGGGAGACCTCACGGCTGCTGACCGCGGACGGCAAGGTGCTCGCCTACTTCTACGATGAGAACCGGGTCTACGAACCGCTGGAGAACATCTCGGAGATCATGCAGAAGGCGCAGGTCGCCATCGAGGACCACCGCTTCTACGAGCACGGCGCCATGGACCTCCAGGGCACGCTGCGCGCGCTGGTCTCGACCAGCCAGGGCAACACCCAGGGCGGGTCGAGCCTGACACAGCAGTACGTCCGCCTGGTGCTGGTGGAGAAGGCCGAGGAGAACAACGACGCCGAGGCGAGGGCCGCCGCGACCGAGAACACCCTCGCCCGCAAGATCCGCGAGCTCCGCTACGCGATCGCCGTGGAGAAGAGCCTCAGCAAGGACCAGATCCTCGAGCGCTATCTCAACATCGCCTACTACGGGGACGGCGCCTACGGCGTCGAGGCCGCGGCCCGGCACTACTTCGGCGTGAGCGCCGCGAAGCTCAACCTCGCCCAGGCGGCCATGCTGGCCGGCCTCGTCCGCAACCCGGTCGCCACGAACCCGCGTACCCACACCCAGGTCGGCGTGAAGCGGCGCAACGACGTCCTCGACCGGATGGCGCAGCTCGGGGTGATCACCCATGCCGAGGCTGTCGAAGCCAAGGCGGTCAAGTTCGACACCAAGAAGGTGAAGTTCTCCCGGAAGGGCTGCGCGAACTCGAGTCTGCCGTTCATCTGCAACTACGCGCTCGAGGTGCTCAAGCAGCAGGCCACCGAGCTGGGCAACACCGAGGAGGACCGGCTGGAGCGCGTCTACCGCGGCGGCCTGACCATCACCACGGAGATCGACCCGAAGGCGCAGAAGGAGGCGCAGCGGGTCGTGACCAAGAACGTCCGGGCGAAGGACCCCGCGATCGGCGTGATCGTGATGACCGACCCGAAGACCGGCCTGATCAAGGCGATGGCCCAGAGTCGGCCCACGATGGGCGACAACAACAAGGGCAAGAAGTGGAAGGGCGAGACCTACTACAACTACGCCGTCGGCAAGGACTTCGGCGGCGCGGACGGGTTCCAGGGTGGTTCCACGTTCAAGCTCTTCGTCGCGGCCGCTGCCCTCGACTCCGGTTTCGGCGTGAACACCACGATCCGGGCGCCGCGCAGCCGGAACTTCGAGGGCCAGGTCTTCCGGTCCTGCGCGGGTGCCTTCACCTACAACAAGCGCTGGGTCGTCGACGGTGAGGGCGGCACCTACAACCTGTACAGCGGCACCGGGCACTCGGTGAACAACTACTACGTCGCGCTGGAGCAGAAGGTCGGAATCTGCAACACGGTCAAGATGGCGAAGAGGGTGGGCCTGGAACTGGCCAGCGGCAAGGACGTCGTGGACGAGTACAACAACATCGCGTCCTTCACGCTGGGCTCTGCCGAGATCACCCCGCTGTCGATGGTCACCGCGTACGGCACGTTCGCGAACCGGGGCGTCAAGTGCACGCCGATCATCCTGAAGTCGATCGCGACCAAGGACGGGAAGTCGGTCGCCATCCCCGGCGCGGACGGTTCGAACTGCAAGCGGGTGATCGACGCCGACCTGGCGGACGCCGTGAACAAGGTCTTCAAGACCCCGTTCTCCAACGGCACGCTGTCGGGCGCGCGGATCCCGGGCTACACGCTCGCCGGCAAGACCGGCACGGTGCCGCTGAACAAGGCGGAATGGTCGGTCGGGTACACCCCGAACCTCGTCGCGGCGGCTGTGATCAGCTACGACAACAACAAACGCTTCAGAAAGTACTGGAACAGCAAGTACAGCTACTTGCGCGGAGTCAGGCTGCCGCACTCGCATCGCTATCTGAGTGGCTATGGCGCGGACGCCGGCTACAACATGCTCAGGCCGGCGATGCAGCAGGCCCTGGCGGACATCAAGGACCACGACCAGTTCAACGAGCCGCCGCAGTCGATCCTGATCGGCGAGACGAAGGGCATCCCCAGTTGCGCGGGCATGGGCCCAAGCAGTTGCCGCGCGGCGCTCAGCCAGGCCGGTTTCGACACCTACACCACCAACGAGTTCTCCGACACCGTCGGCAAGGGTGGCCTGATAGGGCTCACCCGGACCGGTTCGGCGCCGAAGGGCAGCGTGGTCGGCGTGATCGTCTCGAAGGGCCCGAAGCCGGAACCCGAGCCCGAGCCGACACCCGATCCGACGCCGACCCGAAGACCGCGGCGGTGATCGGGAAGGTCGCCGGCCGGCTCGCGCTGGCCGGCGTTGCCTGTGTCGCCTACGGCACGTTCATCGAGGCGAAGTCGTTCCGCGTGCGCCGGGTGACGGTACCGGTGTTGCCGGCCGGGGCCCTGCGGCTGCGGGTCCTGCATGTGTCGGACATCCACCTTGCCGCCGGCCAGCGGGCCAAACTGCGGTTCGTCTCGGCGTTGGCGGGACTGGAACCGGACCTGGTGGTGAACACGGGTGACAACATCGCCCACGCCGACGCGCTGGAGCCGCTGGTCAAGGCGTTCGGCCGGCTTTTGGACGTGCCAGGGGTGTTCGTCTTCGGTTCGAACGACTACACGGCGGCGCGGCCGGCCAATCCCCTGCGCTACCTCGCCGGCTCGACCAGGCGGCACGACTTTGCGGGGGACGAGGAGGTGCTGCCCACCGAGGAACTGCGGGCGGGGCTCGCGTCCGGTGGTTGGCAGGACCTGACCGGGCACAAGGTGAGCGTCGACGTCCACGGCGTCCGGCTGGAACTGCGGGGGACGGACGACGCGCACCTGCACCGGGACGACTACGCGGCGGTGGCCGGGACACCTGCGGAGGGTACGGACCTGGCGCTGGGCGTGACCCACGCCCCGTACGCCAGGGTGTTGGACGCGATGGCGGTGGACGGCGTGCCGCTGCTGCTGGCCGGTCACACGCACGGCGGCCAGGTGTGCCTGCCGGGCTGGGGCGCGCTGACGACGAACTGTGACCTGCCGCCGGCCCAGGCCAAGGGCCTGAGCCGCTATCACGCCGGCGACCATACCTCGTGGCTGCACGTGTCCGCAGGCGTTGGGACGTCGCCGTTCGCCCCCTACCGCTTCGCCTGTCCGCCGGAAGTGACCCTGCTCACGCTCACTCCGGCCTCGAATGGCTGAGCCCTCGCTCTTCGGCTAGACTGCCACTCGGCCCTGACCCAGTCAGGGCTGTTCGGGGTGTGGC
>DAINOM010000025.1:3372-5121 GCA_036735445.1 Propionicimonas sp. | reverse complement strand
AGCGCGCATCGTTCGGGACGATGAGGTCGCAGGTTCAAATCCTGTCACCCCGACGGTTTGAAAGCCGCTTTGGCTAGGAATTATGTTCCTGGCCAAGGCGGCTTTCGGCGTCGTGCATCCTAACCGCATCCTAAGCACAGCGGGCTCGTGCGGGCTTCTGCTGGGTTCTGCGCACACTGTCACGCCGACCACACAGGCCATGCCGGACTGGGGTACGGCCACTCCGCGGCCGCAGACCGTCGGAAGTCTCGCCTCGCCTCAGTGGAGTCGCGCACCGATCGCTGGTTGGGTCGCCGCCTGCGGGAACCTGCCTCGGAGACCCCCGATCGAGTCTGTCGACGTGACGGCGAGCATCGCCCGTTCAAAGCATTCATTCGAGCAGGTTCGCCTACCGACGGTCCGCGCCGGACCCTCCGAAGATCGCCAAGTGGTGCGTCGCTGTCCCGTAGCATCAGATCATGCGCGTTGGTGTCTACGTGGACGGATATAACCTCTACTACGGCGCAAGGTCGGTCTGCGGTCGAGGAACGGCCGGCTGGCGGTGGCTGGATATCCGTGCCCTGATCTCGAACGTCATTCAAACACAGGGGTCTTGGAATGGGTGCTCGATCGACCGAATCGTCTACTGCACGGCCCGCGTGGACGCAGTCACCAACCCGTCCGCCTTTCAGGATCAGGACGTATATCTCAAGGCGATCTCCAAGACCGGATCGGTCGACTGGATCGAGTTCGGGAGATACGTTGCCCGAGCCAAGTCGGGCCTGCTGGCCACCCGGACACCAGTCACCGGTCAGCCACAAATAATCACCTCGAACTGGCCGGTGATGGTTCAGGACTCGAATGGAGCCCCAGTCAGAGACGCGAGGTACCTGGTGCAGTACCTACACCTCGAAGAGAAAGGTAGCGACGTTAACGTCGCATCCCACCTTCTCATCGACGTGCTGGGAGGCGCGATCGACGCCGCAATCGTCGTCTCGAACGATAGCGATCTGGCGCTGCCGATTCGTGAAGTCCGCAAGCGGGTCCCGGTTGGAACCATCAACCCTCAGCACGGAGTCACCGCTGGGGCGCTTCGCGGCGCAAAGGCAGACGGCGTAGGTGGGCACTGGTGGTGGAAGCTGCACCAAGCTGCGTACCGCGCCTGCCAGCTCCCCGATCCTGCCGCGGGCCAGAAACGACCGCAAGGTTGGTAGGCTGCAGCTTCCTAGCGGCACGGTGTGGAGCGGCTGTCTTCGTGTCGCTCGGTTGAAGTGGCCCGTTCTGATGCTTATACTTCAGCCATACTCACCCGGTCCCTCGTGGGCCGGGTCTTTTCGTTTCATACGAACCCAGCTTCGCCAGCGGCGTGGCGACCGTGGCAGTCGCACTCGCGGCCCAGATTGCGGCGAGACCTTGACCACAAGCGCCTGAAAGCACCCTTCGGTTGGACGGCCGACCGCATGCGCCACGTTCATAGCCTTGCGCGAAGGCTAGACGTGCCCAGCATGGTGGCCGAGCAACGGCGTCAGTCGGGCTCAGTAGTGGCAGCCTTCTGCCAAGCGGCATAGTCGGGACCGTCTGATGCCGGAGGGTGCACAGGCCGCTGGATGCGGACGCTGACGGGCACCGGGAAGTCGACTCCCATGAGGATCGCCTCGCCGGGGACGAGCCCCGGCAGGAGCCGGGTTGCCGAGTGATCTATCTCGGCTGCGGCTTGCTCGATCCGCTGACGATCCCGACCGTCAGCAAGACGGTGCACGATCGTCATGC
>DAINOM010000025.1:0-3272 GCA_036735445.1 Propionicimonas sp. | reverse complement strand
TGCTCGATCCGCTGACGATCCCGACCGTCAGCAAGACGGTGCACGATCGTCATGCCAACCTGGCTGAACACTCCCGCGGGTAGATCGGACGGACGCTGCGTGACGACACATGTCGTCAACCCGTACTTTCGGCCTTCCTTCGCGATCGAGTCGAACGCGTTGAGGTGCGACGTCGCGTACTCATCACCGACTGTCACATCGAAGAATTGATGTGCTTCATCGACGGCGACGACGAGAGGCTTCTCCTGAAACCACCCCCTCCTGGCTGCCGAGAGCAAGAGTTGGCCAAGGATGTTGACGACGATCTCTCGCAGGTGGTTCTCGAAGGTCAGGTTCCTCAACGAGATCCGAAGGAGGGGTGAAGTGTCGTCCTTCAGCCATGCGACGATCTCTGAGGCTGCATTCGCCGTTCCCGCGGCGTCTGGATCAATCACCTTCATGATCTCTGGCATCTGCAGGAGATCGTTGATGCGGCTGATGAGGGAACTCACATACCCGAGGTCGTTCTGGTTGACATCACCGAAGTTCGCTGCGGCCGGGGTGCCCGGCCGGCCGCTGGGCCAGATGCACTCGTTCTGAACCTGAGCAGCCAGGAGCGAGATGTTGAAGGGCGCGTTGAGCTTCTCGATCTTCGGACTGTAGGTGTAGAGGAGCGCCTGGAAATCCGCAATGCTGCGGTTCGCTTTGACGATCAGACCACCGGCGCCGACCCATGCCTTGTGCGCAGTTGTCGCGGTGCTGCTTGCACCAATCGCACGGGCGAGCTTCAGGGACCGAACTGCCTCACGGAGCTTCGGGAGCTGCGCTCCCGCGGACGGCAACAGGAAAGCATTGCGGTCCGACTCGCGCATTCGATAGTGGGGCATGCCGACTACTGTTGTGCCCGCCGGCTCCCCAGCGTCGTCCGCGAAGGCGATGTGCGTCGCACCAGCAAGCGTCCGGAACTCACCCGTCGCGTCGATGAGGATCATCTTCCCGTTCAGGGAAGCTACACACTCTGCGAGATGTCCCAAGGTCCAGCTCTTGCCCGAGCCGGTCGCGCCCACCACTGCGAGGTGGCGCCCGAAGATCCTCGACAACGGCACGCTGACTACGACGGACTCGTCCACTGAGAGGCGTCCGATCAGGACGGTCCCAGCACCGCTCGGGGCTGCGTCGAGCACTGCAGCGATCGACGGCCCGCTCGCCGCGTAGACAGGATCGCCCACTCGCGGATACTTCGCGATGCCGCGGAAGGACTCCCCATCGAGGCGGAGTGTCGACAGGAGTTGCAGCTTTCCCTGGACCGGGACTCGTCGATCCGGCTCTGCACGGCCGAGGCTGTCAGAGTTGGCGACCGGGGTCTCGACGCTCACCACCCTGCCGAACGCCCCTACTCCTCCTACGTCGACGATGAGGAACTCGCCGACCTCGCCGCGCCCCACGTACTCGCCGAACAGAGATCGAGGGAGCTTGCTTGCGTCCGCGAACGCAACCCCGACGTATGAGCCCTCCACCGCATAGACGGTCCCAACGAGTCTCTCTGGAGTGAACGGGTGCAGGTCGAGGGTCATCAGCGAGCGCCCCGCTCATGCCGCTCGAATCGGTCGAGGTGTGCACTCTGGTCTTCCAGCGGTGGCACATCCGGTAGGAGCCGGACAAGGTCCGAGAACTTGCCGCCGAGCAGCGCCAGCCTCCGATCACCGAGGCCGATGAGTCGCTCCATCTCGGCGATCGAGTCAGCCCGGGAAGGATCGTTCACATTGGGACTGACGACGATAGCGCGCATGCCGATGTTGCTGCGCAGCGCCGCTTCGATCGGCGCAACGATGTGGGCATCGTTGAAGCCGAACCCCACCACGATCAGGCCAACGTCGGGTTGCCGGAGCGCGATCTGGAACCGAGACATGAACTCCAGGTAGGGCTGCTGATACGACAGTTGGTACTTGGACGCCGATGGGTAGATAAGCACGGGTGTTGTCGGAGTGCCAGTGGTCTTGCGCACCACAGCGGCGGTCTGATCCCAGTCGACCGAGCCGTGCAGTTTGAGCAGGTGAAAGACGTTTGGCTCAAGTGTGGGTGCCTCATTGGGACGCCGACGAACGTAGTCGAGGTCGAAGGAGCTCCCGTCGAAGGTGGTTCCGCCGTAGCCGAATCCGTCGATCACGTTGAACCGGGCACGGCGAGCGGCCGTCTCGAACGAAAGGTCATAGTTCGTCGTGAACAGCTGTGTCCGCTGGAGGCGGGTAGAACGGCGAGCGACCTTCCGCAAGAAAGTCTCGTGCTCTGGCAGTGCGGACTCGTCGTCGACGAAACCGCATTTCTCCAGGACAATGCGCTCCGCGGCCTCAATGAACTCCGCAAGGCTGACGTCCGCGAGCCCAAGCGCAGAGCGAGCCTGAGCCTCGGAGAGCAGGTGCTCGAAGTTCTTCGATTCCAGCAAGGACGGCGTGAAGCCGGCGGTCGCCTCTTCGAAGGTGTCGAGTGCAGCGACCGCATTCCAGAGAGCGCTCATCGAGGGGGCGGTCACGTTCTGGTCAGCGCCCGCCGTCACACCGATCGATGTGCCGCTGCCCGAGAGCACCACGAGGTTCTCGGCATTGACGATCGCACCGAGATGGTCGCGCAACGCGTCTCCTGCAACGCTGGCCGAAGCCTTGGCGGCCTCATCTCCATCGTCGGCAGCCGTAAGCGACTTCCACTTGGAGTCTCCCCCAACGAGGACTTCGAGGTCTTTGGAGCGGTTTGCGGGCATCTGTTCTTCACTGTTCGCCAAGTCACACCTCCACGAGCTCGGGGAGGGCATGGCAACTGTCAGGCTCGTACTTCACGACGTTCCGCTCGGCCTGGTTGCCGAGAGATCCGAGGAACCTTCGCGCGTGCCCGAGCGGAATGGAGTCGAGCCTCCTGCACTCGACAAGGAAGTAGAAGGGCCTGATCTCCCTCTTGGGGTCGGTTTCTAGCATTTCTTTGACGTTGTCGATAATCTTCACACCCGCGGCCCATTCCCTTCCTTCGCCCAGCGCGGTCATCCGTTGCAGCGCGAGAGCGCATGGCAAGACGCTATCGCGATGTGTCGAGGTTGAAACCCAAAACGCAACTAGGGCCGAGCCTCGGGTCCCGCCGAGCCCGCCGGGTCGCTCTGTGGCGAGTCCAGTACCCAAGCAGCTTTGACCGCTGCCCACCAGCGACAGCCTCCGGCAGGCTGTTTGATCGAATCCGTGAACTGCCGGCCCCGGACTTGTGGCACCAGCACCTGAGTCAAGCGCCCGAGGCTGGGGCGCGTCCCGGAG
>DAINOM010000024.1:0-28921 GCA_036735445.1 Propionicimonas sp. | reverse complement strand
GTACGAGGACATGGGCCTGCTCACCTCGAACGCCGTGATCACCGACGACGTGGCCCGCCTGTTCAACCACCTGTCCGGCATGGCCCAGGAGACCCACTACAAGCGGCTGCTGGTCGCGCCGCACGGCGTCCGCCGCGGGCTGATCGAGAACATCAACACCGAGATCGCCAACCATCGCCAGGGCCTGCCCGCCCGCGTCCGGATCAAGGTGAACTCGATCGTGGACGAGGCGACCACGGACGCGCTGTACCGGGCCTCGCAGGCCGGTGTCCCGGTGGACCTGTGGGTGCGCGGCATCTGCTCGGTGCGCCCGGGCGTGCCGGGGCTGAGCGAGAACATCCGGGTGCGCAGCATCCTCGGCCGGTTCCTGGAGCACAGCCGGTTGTACTGGTTCGCCAACGGCGGCGACCCGCGGGTCGGGATCGGGTCGTCGGACCTGATGCACCGCAACCTCGACCGCCGTGTCGAGGTGATCGTCGGGCTGAACAACCCCAAGCACATCAGCCAGATCGAGGGCCTGTTCGACCTCGCCTTCGACGAGGGGACGGCCTCGTGGTGGCTGGAGGGCAACACCTGGACGCCGAGGACCGTCGGTCCGGACGGGGAACCGCTGCTCGACATCCAGGAACACCTGATCGCGACCATGGGTCAGCGTCGGGCGGTCGAGCGCTAGGGATCATGGCGAACAACCACGCGGCCAAGCAGGTCACCGCGGCCGGTACGGTCGTGCTGCGTCCCGGAGCGGACGGTGAGCCGGAGGTGCTGCTGGTGCACCGCCCACGCTACTCCGACTGGAGCCTGCCCAAGGGCAAGCTGCATGCGGACGAGTCGCTGCCGGGCTGCGCGGCACGGGAGACCGAGGAGGAGTCGGCGGTGTCCGTGCGGCTCGGGATCCCGGTCGGACACATCCGCTATCCGGTCGGCAACGGTCACAAGACCGTCCACTACTGGCACGCGCAGGCGGTGAACGGGGGCAAGCACAAGCCCAACGCCGAGGTCGACCAGGTGGCGTGGGTGCCGGTGTCGAAGGCCCTCACCGAGGTGCTGACCTACGCCGACGAGCGTCCGCTGGTGCACCAGGCCCTCGCCCAGCCCGACTCGACGCCGCTGGTGATCGTGCGGCACGGCAAGGCGATGCTGCGGTCGAACTGGACGGGACGGGACCAGGCGCGGCCGCTGGACGAGCGCGGCCGGCGGCAGAGCAAGGCGCTGGTGCCGCTGCTGGAGGCCTACGGGGTGCAGCAGCTGGTGTCGTCGACCTCCCTGCGCTGCGCGAAGACCCTGCAGCCGTACGCGAAGGCCCAGCGGCTGGACGTCCAGGGCTGGGCACTGCTGTCGGAGGAGCAGGGCACCAAGGACCCCAAGGGTGTGGCGGCGCTGATGGTGCGGCTGGCGCGGCAGGCCGTGGATTCGGGCGTCCCGATGGCGGTGTGCGGCCACCGTCCGGTCCTGCCGGCGATGCTGGAGGCCATCGGCATCCCCAGCCGTCCGTTGCAGCCGGGTGCTGCCGTCGTCGCCCACCTCGGCGCCGACGCCGAAGTGCTGGCCGTCGAGGTCCACAAGCCCCGGATCTGACCCCGACCCCCGGCGCTGGACGGCAAGGTGACGACCGGCGCTGACTGCCATGTTCTTCGGCCTATCCGGCCGTTTCGGTGCCTGATATGCCGGGGAACCTGGCAGTCGCCCGGCGGTCAGGCGGACGGCGGGGCGGCGCTCTGGCGGACGACCAGCTCCGGCTCGAGGACGAGGTGCTGACGGGTGGTGGCGCCGGTCTCGATCACATCGAGCAGCAGGCCGACGCTGAGCCGTCCGATCTCGTCGAAGTCCTGCCGGATGGTGGTCAGGCCGGGGCTGAAGTACTCCGCCTCCGGGTCGTCGTCGAAGCCGACCAGGCTGATGTCGTCGGGACACCGCAGACCGCGCTCGCTCATCGCATGCAGCACCCCGAGCGCCATGGCGTCGTTCGCCACGAAGATCGCGGTAACCCCGGGTTGGTCCAGCACCCTGGTCGCCGCGGCGTATCCCGACGCAGCCGACCAGTCGCCGGGGACGGGCTCCGGCTGCTCCGCGCCGACAGCGTGCAGGGCGTCCTGCCAGCCACGGACCCGTTCCACGCTCTCGTACCAGTCCTGCGGACCCGAGATGTGCCACACCGTGCGGTGGCCCAGGCCCAGCAGGTGCTCCGTGGCCAGCCGGGCGCCCAGCCGGTTGTCGACCGTGACCAGCGGGTACTGCCCCGGCACGCCCGCGTGGATCGCGACCAGCGGCAGGGGTGGCGGGGACGGCAGCAGGGCGGCGTCCGACATCAGCGGCTGCAGCAGGATGACGCCGTCGGTGGAGCGCGAGCGGAGCAGGCTGACGCCCCGCTCGACGACGGTCCGGTCGGGATCGGCCAGGTGGGTGATCGTCACCGTGTAGTCGCGCTCGCTCGCCGCCTTCTCGATGCCCCGCAGGGCAGCCCGCGGACCGTACAGCGTGGTGTCGACCGTGAGCACCCCGATGCTGCGGGAACGCCCACTGGCCAGGCCGCGGGCGAGCATGTTCGGCTGGTAGTCCAGCGAGGCCATCACCTCGCGGACGCGCTCCCGGGTGCGGTCGGCCACTTTCGCATGACCGTTGATCACCCGGGACACGGTCATGGTGGAGACACCGGCGAGCCTCGCGACGTCACTGAGCGTCGGCGCTCGGTTCCCCGCGACGCCGCCGCCAACGACGTCGTTCATGGGTGTTAGCGTATAACACCCATATCGCCGTGACGCGCATCTCACCGCGGCGAAACGCTCCTTCGCCGTTCACCCCGCGTTCACCCTGCGGTCGGGGTCCGGACAACCGCGCCGCCTAGCTTGTGCGCCAGAGCACACCGCTCGCCCAGACTCGAAACGAACCGAAGGATGAGTGTGAAAACCACCTCGATCGCCGCTGCCGCCCTCGTCACCGCCACGGCCCTGGCCTTCGCCGGCTGCGCGACCAACGAGACGCCTGCCGCCGGCGGTACCACCGGCACGAGCGGCAGCCAGACCCTCACCGGCGTCGGCGCGAGCTCGCAGAAGGCCGCCCAGGAGAAGTGGCAGGCCGAGTTCCAGACCGCCAACCCGAACATCACCGTGAACTACTCCCCCGACGGCTCCGGCGCCGGCCGTTCGGCCTTCATCGCCGGGGCGGCCGCCTTCGCCGGCTCCGACCGTCCGCTCAAGGACGACGAGATGGGCGCGGGCAAGTTCGCCGGCTGCGCCCCCGAGTCGAACGCGCTGAACCTGCCCGTGTACATCTCCCCCATCGCGGTGATCTTCAACGTGGATGGGGTCAAGGAGCTGGCGCTCGACCCGGAGACGCTCGCCGGCATCTTCGCCGGCACCATCACGAAGTGGAACGACCCGGCGATCGCCAAGGCCAACCCGGACGCCAAGCTGCCGGACGCGGCCATCACCGCCGTCCACCGCGGTGACGACTCCGGGACCACCAACAACTTCACCGACACCCTGAACAAGCTCGCCCCCAGCGTGTGGACGCAGGCCGCCTCCGACACCTTCCCGGCGGACTTCGGCGGGGAGGCCGCGAACGGCACCTCCGGTGTGGTGCAGGCCGTCACCTCCGGCCAGAACACGATCGGCTACGCGGACGCCTCCGCGGCGGGCTCGCTGGGCAAGGCCAGCATCCTGGTGAACGGCAAGGCCCTGCAGCCGACCGCCGACGCCGCCTCGGCCATCCTCGACCACTCCAAGACGATCGCCGGCCGGGACGCCAACGACCTCGCCTACTCGCTGGACCGGACCTCGGAGGGCGTCTACCCGGCCGTGCTGGTCTCGTACGCGATCGTGTGCCAGACCTACAAGGACGCGGCCACGGCCACCCTGGTGAAGGACTACGTCGGCTACATCGCCTCCGCGGAGGGCCAGCAGGCCGCCGTGACGGCCGCCGGCTCCGCGCCGCTGTCCGCCGCCCTGCAGGCGAAGGTCAAGACCGCCCTGGACGCGGTGAAGTGAGCCCGACAGCGTGAGCATCACCGTGGGCGGCGCCGGTGGCAACACCGGCGCCGCCCGGCCACGTAGCCTTGGGACACCCACCAGAAAGCAGGCCCAGCGCATGACCCAGCAGCAGGCCCGCCAGCCCGGCCTCGACCCCGGCAACTCGGCGCCGCAGCCGGCCCCGGACCCGAAGCGGTACGGCGAAGGCGTGTTCCGCGGCCTGGCCACCGGCGCCGGCGTCCTGATCCTGGTGATCCTCGCCCTCGTGGCGGCGTTCCTGCTGATCCAGGGCTCGCCGGCGCTGTTCGCCGACCCGCAGAAGCTCGCCACCCAGGGGTACGGCGAGTTCGCGGCCTGGGTGCTGCCGTACGCCTTCGGCACCGTGTGGGCCGCGCTGCTGGCCCTGCTGCTCGCCGTCCCGGTCGCGATCGGGATCGCGCTGTTCATCTCCCACTACGCCCCCCGCCGCCTCGCGCAGCCACTGGGCTACCTGATCGACCTGCTGGCCGCGGTCCCGTCCGTGGTGTTCGGCCTGTGGGGATCCCTGGTGCTGGCCCCGGCCGCCCGTCCGCTGTACCAGTGGCTGAACACGAACCTCGGCTTCATCCCGCTGTTCTCCGGCCAGGCCTCCGGCACCGGACGGACGATCCTCACCGCGGCGATCGTGCTGGCCACGATGGTGCTGCCGATCATCACCAGCCTGTGCCGCGAGGTGTTCCTGCAGACGCCGCGGCTGCACGAGGAGGCCGCGCTCGCGCTGGGCGCCACCCGCTGGGAGATGGTGAAGATGGCCGTGCTGCCGTTCGCCCGTCCGGGCATCATCGCCGCGGTGATGCTGGGCCTGGGCCGTGCGCTCGGCGAGACGATGGCGGTGACCATGGTGCTCTCCGGCAGCCGCGAGATCACCCTCCAGCTGCTCACCAGCACCAACCCGAACACGATCGCTGCGACGATCGCCCAGAACTTCCCGGAGGCGTTCGGGCTCAAGACCAACCAGCTGATCGCCGCGGGCCTGGTCCTGTTCCTGATCACGCTCGCCGTGAACAGCGTCGCCCGCTGGATCGTGTCCCGCCGCGCCGAGTACTCGGGAGCGAACTGATGACCAGCCTCACCCAGCTCACCGGCACCGACACGCTCACCACGGGCCGGCTGCCGAAGGCCACCGTGCCGGTCGCGCTCGTGGCCTGTGCCGCCGCGGGCTACGCGCTGTCGGTGCTCGGCACCGGGACGGGGAACGCCGGCCTGGCGATCGTCCTGGCCTACCTGCTCTTCCTCCTGGTCATGGAGGTCGCGGCCCGGATGGTGGAGGGCCCCCGGCAGGCCGCCGACCGGCGCGCGGCCAACCTGATCGCCGGCGCCTTCCTGCTGGCCCTGCTGCCGTTGGGCTCGGTCACCTGGGAGGCCGTCAGCAAGGGCATGTCGCGCTTCGACGTCGCGTACTTCACCCATTCGATGCGCAACGTGGTCGGTCCCGGCGGCGGGGCGGCGCACGCGATCTACGGCACGCTGTGGGTCACCGGGATGGCCAGCCTGATCTCCGTCCCCATCGGCCTGCTCACCGCGATCTACCTCGCCGAGTACGGCGTCCGGAACCGGCTGTCGAAGGCGATCACCTTCTTCGTGGACGTGATGACCGGGGTGCCGTCGATCGTGGCCGGCCTGTTCGCCTACGCACTGATGAGCCTGTTGCTCGGGCCGGGCGCGAAGACCGGGTTCTCCGGCAGCATCGCCCTCTCGGTGCTGATGATCCCGGTGGTCGTCCGGTCGTGCGAGGAACTGCTGCGGCTGGTGCCCAACGAGTTGCGGGAGGCGTCGTACGCGCTGGGCGTGCCCAAGTGGCTGACGATCGTCCGGGTGGTGCTGCCGACCGCGATCTCGGGCCTGGTCTCGGGCATCATCCTTGCGATCGCCCGGGTGATCGGCGAGACCGCTCCCCTGCTGGTCGCCGCCGGCTTCACCGCGTCCCTGAACAACAACCTGTTCGACAACCCGATGATGACCCTCCCGGTCTTCGTCTACGACTCCTACGCGCACCCCGGCACCGACGTCCAGTCGTACCTGGACCGGGCCTGGGCCGGCGCGCTGACCCTGATCCTGATCGTGATGATCCTGAACCTGGCCGGACGGCTGATCGCCCGCCGGTTCGCCCCGAAGACCGCACGCTGAAAGAGAACCCATGTCGAAGCGGATCGAGACCACCGACCTGAACGTCTACTACGGCGCCTTCCGTGCCGTCGAGGACGTGACCATCACCATCGAGCCACGCTCCGTGACCGCCTTCATCGGACCGTCCGGCTGCGGCAAGTCGACGTTCCTGCGCACGCTGAACCGGATGCACGAGGTGATCCCGGGCGCGCGGGTGGAGGGCGAGGTGCTGCTGGACGGGGAGAACCTGTACGGGACGGGCGTCGACCCCGTCCGCGTCCGCCGGCAGGTGGGGATGGTCTTCCAGCGGCCGAACCCGTTCCCGACCATGTCCATCCGGGAGAACGTGCTGGCCGGGATCAAGCTCAACTTCTCGAAGCTGCCCAAGGCCGAGCAGGACGACCTCGTCGAGCGTTCGCTGCGCAGCGCCAACCTGTGGGAGGAGGTGAAGAACCGGCTCGACCGGCCCGGCTCGGGCCTGTCCGGCGGCCAGCAGCAGCGGTTGTGCATCGCCCGCGCGATCGCGATGGCGCCCGAGGTGCTGCTGATGGACGAGCCGTGCTCCGCGCTCGACCCGATCTCGACGCTGGCCATCGAGGACCTGATCTCGCAGCTCAAGGAGAAGTACACGATCGTGATCGTCACCCACAACATGCAGCAGGCCGCCCGGGTCTCCGACGTGACCGCGTTCTTCAACATCGCCGGCACCGGTTCCCCCGGCCGCCTGATCGAATCCGGCCCGACCGACAAGATCTTCTCCGCCCCCGACGTCCGGGCCACCGAGGACTACATCTCCGGCCGCTTCGGCTGAGTTGGACCGAGTAGGGAACCGTCCCCTGGGGACGGTTCCCTACTCGGTCCACCCAGACGCCGTCCCCTGGGGACGGTTCTCCACTCGGTCCACCCAGACGGCGGGCTCACAAACTCCTCGCCTAGTATTTCCGCGTGAGCAGCAGCGCAGGGTGGTACCCGGATCCGGGCGGTCAGCCCGGCATGTACCGGTACTGGACGGGCAGCGCCTGGACCGAGGCGATCACGCCGAACCCGCAGTCGACGCCGCCGCCCTTCGCGCCCGGGCAGGCGGGCACGTCCGGTCCCGGCCCGCAGGGTGCCGGCCAGGCATACCAGGGGCAGGGCCAGCCGTACGGCTACCCGCAGCAGAAGCGGCGCGGCGTGATCGGCTGGTGGCTGGCCGGAGCGGCCGCGCTGCTGGCGGTGGTGGTCATCGTGACGATGGTCGTCCGCAGCATGGGCGGCACCGTCCCCGGGATCCCGGACCTCCCGGGCCTGAACCCGACCGCGACCACGTCACCGAACATCTGCCCGCCGGGCGACAGCAGCAGTCCCCTGCCCACCCCGGGCACGCAGAGCGGCTGGATCAGCGGCGGCCGCCTCGCCTTCCCGGCGCTGGACGGCGAGTGGGTGACCCAGTTCGACAACCGCGTGCCGTGGGGCGACCTCGCCATGGAGCAGATCGTCACGGTCCAGGAGGACTTCGACGGCACGTCCGGACACGACTGGGTGGCCAGCGTGCTGGTCAGCGACCTCCATGTGGGCGACGGGTTCGCCAGTACGAAGATCGCCGCGGAGACCGTCCTCAAGTGCGTCCTGGGCATCTACTACAGCGACACCACCGTCACCCAGGACCCGATCAGCAGCAGCGCGCACGAGGTGGACGGCCACAAGGGCTGGCTGATCGAGACCCAGCTCGGCTTCGACATTCCCGGTCTGGAGACCAAGGGTGAACGGGTCCTGCTGCTCGTCGTGCAGACCGGCACCGACGACTACGCGCTCTTCTACGCCTCCATTCCGGACACCAGGAACGACCTGATCCCCGACGCCCGGCAAGCCATGGCCGGCCTGAAGGTCACGCAGTAGTCCCCGCCAACGCTCCCTGAGGAGCGCGGGGGCCCCGGCCATCTCCAGCCAACCGCTCCCTGAGGAACACGGCGGGGAGGAACGAGCCACCGTGTGTCACGAAAGGCACGAACGGAGGGCACCAACCCAACGCGGGCGGTGGCGGAGCGACCTCCTCAGGGGCCGGTGGGTGGGGTCACGCGCAGCGGTAGAGGCCCAGGGACGCCTTCAGCGCGAGCACGCGGGCCGCGGCGGCGGTCACCTTGGCAGCAAAGGCGTCGTCCGCCTTCGCCTGTGTCCGGAGCGCGGACGCCATCGGGCCGGCCGTCGCGGCGTCCACGGTGAGGACGAGGTCGCCGCCGGCGGCCACGAAGCGCACCGCCCGCTTTCCCACCGGCACCGAACGCAGCGCCGCCGCGGCGCCCAGGTCGTCGCTGACCACCACCCGGTCGAAGCCCCAGTCCCGGAGCAGGCCGATCACCTTCGCCGAGTGGACGGCCGCGTGGTCGGCGTCGATCTTCGCGTAGTAGGCGGACGACACCATCACGGCCTGCGCGCCTCCGGCCACGGCATCCCGGAACGGCCGGAGCAGCGGACTGGTCGCCGTGGTCGTGCGATCCACCACCCGGGCGGCGAAGTCGGTGTTGCCCCGCACCGCCCCGAGTCCGGGGAAGTGCTTGACGGCGACCGCCACGCCCGCCGCCTCCATGCCCTTGCTGAACGCCGCGACCTTTGCCGACACCTTCGCGGGGTCCGAGCCGTAGCCACGGCCGAGCCTCGCGACCGGCTGGTTGGTCGTCCGGTTGCTGGCCGGCACCACGTCCGCCACGGGGGCGAGGTTCAGCAGCACCCCCGCCTTCGCCATCGCGCGGCCCCATCCGGTGGCCTGCCTGGTCAGTTCCGCGTCGCTGAGCTTCGCCTGCCGAACCGCGGACGGCATCGTGCCGAAGCCCGTCCCCTTCAGACGTTGCACGAGCCCGCCCTCCTGGTCGGCGGCGACCAGCATGCCGGTCTCGCCGCCGAGGTCGCGCAGGGTCGCGGTCAGCCGCGCGACACCCTTCACGCCGCCCGGGGTGGCGCCCATCACGATGGCCGAACCGAGGTGGTGCTTCGTGATCGTGGCCCGCTGGGCGGCCGTCAACGGCACGCCGACACCGACCATCACCAGTTGCCCGATCTGCCGGCTCAGCGGCAGCGCGGCCGCTTCCGCCGCGCAGGTGGCCGCGGGCGGTGGCGTCGGGCTGGTGGTCGCCGTCGCCGTCGCCGTGGCCGTCGCGGTCGTCGTCGCGGACGGGGTGGGCGCGGTCGTCACCGGAGGGACGGACGGCGCACTGCAGCCGGCCAGCAGGGTGGCCGCGAGGACGACCAGGGCTGCGGACCTCACCCGTCCAGGTCCACGGCGAGCAGGGCGTTCTCCACGACTTCGGCGAGCGCGGGGTGGATCCAGTACTGGCCGCGCGCCATCGAGCGGACGTCGAGCCCGAAGGTCATGGCCTGCACCAGGGGCTGGATCAGGTTCGGCGCGTCGGGTCCGATGATGTGCGCGCCCAGCAGCTTTCCCGTGGCCGGGTCGGCGATCACCTTCGCGAAGTGGTCGCGGTCCTCCATCGCCCAGCCGAAGGCGACCCCGGCGTAGTCGCGGACGCCGACCGCGTACCGCCGTCCCTGCTCGCGGCACTCCTGCTCGGTCAGCCCCACGCAGGCGACCTGCGGGCCGCTGAACACCGCCTGGGGCACGAACCGGTGGTCACTGGCCATGAGGTCGTCGGGGTGCAGCAGGTTGTGCTGCACGACCCGGGCCTCGTGGTTGGCGACGTGCTTGAGCTGCCAGGGCGAGGACAGGTCGCCGAGCGCCCAGATGCCGTCCGCGGTGGTGCGCTGGTACTCGTCCACCACCACCCGTCCGGCCTGGTCGACCCTCACCCCGGCGCGCTCGAGGCCGAGGGTGTCGGAGTTCGGGACTCGCCCGGTCGCGATGAGCAGCTGCTCGGCCTCGAAGAAGTACTCGATGCCGTCGTCGTCGGTGGTGCCCACCTCGATCCGGCCGGCCGCGTCCGCGACGGAGGCCAGGTGCTGGCCGAGTCGCAGCACCACCCGGCGGCTGATCAGGTCGGTGAACCGGTCGGCGACCGCCTCGTCCGCGTGCCGGAGCAGCCGGCCGCCGCGGTGCAGCAGCGTGACCTGGGTGCCGTAGGCGGCGAAGATGTGCGCGAACTCCACCGCGACCAGCCCGCCGCCGACGATGATCAGCGATTTCGGCAGTTTCTCCAGTCGCATGATCGAGTCGGACGTGTGGATGCGCCCGGAGAGTTCGGGGTCGGACATGCCCGGCACGTCCGGCAGCCGCGGACGCGAGCCCGCGGCCAGCACGAACCGGTCGGCCGTGAACTGCTCGTCCCCGACCTGCAGCGTCCTGGACGCGACGAAGCGCCCCATCTCGCGGTAGAGGGTGACGTTCGGGCTGTCCCTGCGGTAGGCCTCGCCGCCGGCGACGATGGCGTCGATCCGGCCGAAGACCCGGTCGCGGATGTCGGCCCAGCGGACCCGGACGTCCCCGGTGTCCACCCCGAGCGCCGCGCCGTGCCGCGCCTCCTCCGCGATGTCGGCGGGGTGGGCGAACATCTTGGTGGGGATGCAGCCGACGTTCAGGCACGTGCCGCCGAACCACTTCTGGCCGTCGACCAGCGCGACCTCCCAGTCGGCGAAACGCTCGTCGACGATCGAGTTGCCGCTGCCGGAGCCGATCACGCAGAGGTCGAAGTGCCGCATGTCCCGATTGTGGCATGTACGAGTGACAGACCATCGAGCGGGACGGTGGTCAGTGTGCGCAGCCGGCAGGGCGTGACTTCGCCGCGGCCGCGTGGAACCGTGGAGACATGAGCACACTGACCGAGGCCGAGGTGCGGGCGGCCGGACTGGACGACTGGCGGCAGGTGGAACGGCTGCTGTGCACGCGCTACCGCACCGGCGACTTCGCCGCCGCGCTCGCCCTGCTCGACCGGATCGGAGCCGCGGCGGAGGCCGCCAACCACCACCCGGACGTCGCCCTCGGCTACGGGCAACTGGAGGTGCGCCTGATCAGCCACGACGCCGGCGGCATCACCCAGCGGGACGTCGACCTCGCCCGGACGATCAGCGGACTCGCGGCCAAGGCGGGTGCGACCGCCGACGTGGCATCGCTGACCGTGGTCGAGGCCGGGCTGGACGCGGCCGTCCCCGAGCGCGTCCGGCCGTTCTGGGCGGCGATGCTCGGCGCGACCGACACCGGCGAGGACATCCAGCACCCGGATGGCGCCGCGCCGAACGTGTGGTTCCAGGTGCCGGAGCAGCCGACGCCGTCCGGGCAGGTCGAGCAGCGCTGGCACCTGGACATCTGGGTGCCCAACGACCAGGCACAGGCCCGGATCGACGCCGCGCTGGCCGCCGGCGGCACCATGGTGGACGACTCGCACGCCCCGTCCTTCTGGGTGCTCGCGGACGCCGACGGCAACCGCTCCTGCATCTGCACCGCCCAGGAAGCCGGCTAGCCAGCCCCCGTCATCCCGGCGAACGCCGGGATCCCTGCACCGGCCCGGGAGGATGCGCACTGTCGATGCCCCAAGCCGGCCGTACCGCGCCACGGATCAGCCTCGAGCGTGCAGATCCTCCCCGGCCCCTTCGTGACGCTCGCTGGCGCTCGCTCCTCAGGGAGCGCTCATGGCGCGGGTCCGGGATGACAGGGGCGGGACGACGAACGACCCGGTTCAGCGGGGCAGGCCGGCGTAGGAGTGCAGGCCGGTGGTCAGCAGGTTGATGCCGACGAAGTTGAACCAGAAGCTGGCCAGGCCGACGATGGCGACGACCGCGGCGCGGCGGCCCTTCCAGCCGACGGTGGCGCGGGCGTGCAGGTAGCCGGCGTAGATGATCCAGGTGACCAGCGAGAACGTCTCCTTGGGGTCCCAGCCCCAGAACCGGCCCCAGGCGTCCTGGGCCCAGATCGCGCCGGCGGCGATCGTGAACGTCCACAGCGGGAACGCGAAGGCGTTGAACCGGTAGCTGACCCGGTCGAGCGCCTCGGCGGACGGGATTCGCGCCAGGTAGCCGCGGACGCTCCCCCGCTCCTCGGCACGGCTGCGGATCAGGTAGAGGATGGCGGCGAGCCCGCCGATGTTGAACGCCGCCCCGGCGAGGGCGGCAGCCCCGATGTGCACCCGGAACCAGACCGAGTGCAGCGCGGGCATCAGCTCGGCGACCTGCACCCAGAAGACGGTGACAGCCAGTCCCTGGCCGATGGTCAGCAGCAGCGTCACCGGCAGCCCGAGCCAGCGCATCCCGTACCGCAGCGCGAGGACGAGGTACACCACGACGACCACGGCCAGCGAACTCGTGATGAACTCGTACATGTTGCCCCAGGGCGCCCGGTTGGCCGCGACCCCGCGCAGCACGACGCCGGCGATGTGGCTGAGCGCGGCGATCACCGTGATGGCGACGCCCGCCCTGCCGAAGATCTCGAGTCTTGCACTGGCCGCCGGGCGCTGAGCCGGTTGCGACGCCGCCGGCAGATCCTGCGAGGACGCCCCGACCGCAACGGTCGCCGGCTCGGGCTGGTGGACGGTGACCGTCCGTCCGCTGGCCCACTCGGCGGCGTGCAGGACCATCGCGACCGTGTACAGCACGGCCGACGTGACCATGGCAAGGCTGGAGTAGTAGGCGATCACGACCGCTCCTCGTCTTCTGTGGCCGCCAGCGTAACCCCCACCCCGCAGGCCGTCGCCAGTGCCGCCACCTCGTCCGTGAGACCCCCACGGCCCTCCACGCGGTCGAGTCCGGCGACGGAGATCGTGGTTCGTTCAGGGTGGTCGCGGTCCGCAGCCCTTCGTGACGCCGGCTCGTTCCTCGCCGGCTCCTCAGGGACCGCCAGCGGAGACACAGCCGCCACCCGGACGAACAGGCGGCGCGGCTTCACGGTGAGCGAGACCCCCATGCCGAGGACGGCGAGCATCACCGAGGCCAGGACCACCAGGCCGCCGGGGGTGTTGGAGATCTGCAGCTTGGTCCAGCGCTTCCAGCCGTCGAAACTGATCGAGCCGCGGCCGTCCGGCAGCTTGTAGCCGGTGCCGGCCTCCAGGCCCATGCTCACCGGGTTGTCCCCGTCCATCAGCTGGGTGAGGCCGGACTTGTCGAGGGAGTAGACGTTCTCGGGCCGGCCGGTCTCCTGCTTGGGCGGGCCCGTCCAGACGTTCAGCAGGAGCCGGGGGTTGAGCACGTCGGGGAAGGCGGAGACCATCCCGTCCGCACCCCCCGAGACCGCCGTGGGCAGGAAGACGCCCTCGAACGCCAGCCGTTCCGGACGCGCGTCCGGGGCCTTGATCACGCCGTCCGAACGGAAGTTGGTGTCCTGGGGCAGAAATACCACCGGACCGGAGAACGCGACGTCCCCGTTGCCGTCCTTCACGGTGACCACGGGGGCGTAGCCGTGGCCGAGCAGGTGGACGGTCTGGCCGGCGACCTGCAGCGGTGCGTTCACCTCGACGGTGTGCTGCGCGTCGGCCTGGCCCGGCTCGCTCACCGTGACCCCGGCGGAGAAGCCGCGGGCCGCCCCGGTCTCCACCGGGCCGGTCTCGAACTGGACGTCGAACCGGTCCAGCCGGACCGTGAACGGCGACAGGGCGGACGGGCTGAACGCCGCGCCCGAGCCGAACTCGTCGTACTGGGTGAGCGTGTTCGAGAACGCCTGGCCCTCGACGACGATGACCGTGCCGCGGAAGCTGAACAGCGAGCCCCACGCGAGTCCGACCAGGGTCGTGACCAGGCAGATGTGGAACACGAGGTTGCCGGCCTCGCGCAGGTAGCCGCGCTCGGCGGAGACGGCGTCGGCGTCCCTGCGCACGCGGTAGCGGCGGGCACGCAGGTGGGCCTCGGCCGCGTCCAGCACGGCCGACCCATCGGCGTCGACAACACCGGAGGCGTAGCCGGGCAGCCGGGAGAGCCGTCCGGGCGCGGGCGACGGCTGGGCCCGCAGGTCACGCAGGAACGTGGCCGTGCGCGGCAGGATGCAGCCGATCAGGCTGATGAACAGCAGCAGGTAGATGGCCGCGAACCAGACCGAGCCGAACACGTCGAAGAAGCCCAGCCGGTCGAGCCACGGGCCGACACCCGGGTGGTCGTCGAGGTAGCCGCTCACCCCGATCGGGTTCGTCGGACGCTGCGGCAGCAGCGAGCCCGGGACCGCGGCGATCCCGAGCACCAGCAGCAGGATCAGCGCGGTCCGCATCGAGGTCAGGGTCGTCCAGGCGAACCGCAGCCAGCCGACCACCTCGGCACTCCGACGAGCCATCAGATCACCGCCGTGAACGTGGACGCCCACTGCTGCAGCCAGGACATCAGCACGTCCCACCAGCCGGTCACCAGCAGGATGCCGACGGCGATCATCGCCATGCCACCGGTCACCTGGATGCCGCGATGGTGGCGCCTCACCCACGCCAGGGTGCCGGAGAAGCGGTCGAACGCGAGACCGGCCACCACGAACGGCAGGCCCAGGCCCAGTGCGTAGCCGAAGGCGAGGACGCCGCCGCGCAGCGCCGTCCCCTCGTTCAGGGCCAGCGAGAGCACCACCGACAGCGCCGGACCGATGCAGGGCGTCCAGCCCAGCGCGAACACCATGCCCAGCAGCGGGGACGCGGCCACGCCCAGCCGGGGCAGCACGTTCAGCCGCCAGGTGCCCTGCAGGGGGAGCCAGCCGGTGAACACCAGGCCGAGCGCGATCGCGATGACGCCCGCGACGACCGAGAGCGGTCGCTGCCACTGCACGAGCGCGGCACCCAGTCCGCCGGCCAGCGCGCCGGTCGCCACGAACACGAGCGCCAGCCCGGCCACGAAGCCGAGCGTCCCCGCGAGCACCCTGCGGCGGCGGGCGGTCCCTGTGGTGATCTCGCCGGCGCCCAGCCCGGTCGCGTAGGAGAGGTAGCCCGGCAGCAGCGGCAGCACGCACGGCGAGAAGAACGACACCAGGCCCGCCAGGACCGCCACCGGGAGGGCCAGCAGCACCGAGCCGCCGACCGCCTGCTGCACCCAGTCGCTCACTTGCCGGCCGCCAGGTCCTCGATCAGGCCGACGAGGGTGGCCTCGGTGGTCTCGCCGACGATCCGGGCCGCGATCCGTCCCTGCGGGTCGACCAGCAGCGTGCTCGGGATCGCGTTGGCGGGCAGCTGGCCGGCGAACTTCAGCAGCAGCGCGCCGTCCGGATCGTAGAGGTTGACGTACGGCACCTCGAAGCTGCGGACGAACGCCTGCGGCGCGGCCTTGTCCAGGTCGCGGGTGTTCAGCCCGACGAACGTGGCCTTCCCCACCGTGCGGCGGCTGGCCGCGACCAGGGCGGGCGCCTCCGAGCGGCACGGCGAGCACCACGAGCCCCACACGTTGTACACGAGCACGGTCTGGACGGAGCGGGTCACGCTGCTCCACGGCGTGCCGTCCAGGGTGGTGCCGGCGATCACCGGCGCGGCCGTCCGCTGCTCGACCGGAAGCACGGTGAGCGTGCCGTCCCCGGTCACGAACCCGGCCGTGCTCGTCGGTGCGGAGCCGCAGCCGGCCAGCAGCAGGCACAGGGCGACGAGTCCGACAAGGCCGGATCGAGCCCGCCCCCCTCCACCGTCATCCCGGCGAACGCCGGGATCCCCGACTGCCGAACGACCAGCCCTCCACGAGATCCCGGATCGAGTCCGGGATGCCGATGAGGACCGCGTCCGGAACAGGGCAACCAGGGGCCAGCTCATCACGCCCCCGGGCGGAACTTCTTCACCTTGGGCGGCACGAGGTCCGCGCACGGCTCGGCGTAGTCCACCCGGACCAGATGGGTGCCCGAGTAGGTGAACGTGGTCACGCTGGCCAGCCGGGCCTGCCGGCGCCGCGGGTCGTGCACGAGCGGACGCCGTTCGGCCCAGCTGCGGGCCATCCAGATCGGCAGCTCGTGGGACACGATCAGCGCCTCGCCGTCGATGGCGTGGGACGCGGCGTCCGCCAGCGCCGTCCGCATCCTCGCGACGATCGAGGTGTACGCCTCACCCCAGGACGGCCGCAGCGGGTTGCGCAGCGACCACCAGCTGGACGGGCGCAGCAGGATCTCGTTGCGCTTGCCGAAGGACTTGCCCTCGAACACGTTCGCGGCCTCGATCACGCGGTCGTCGATGTGCACCTCGAGGTCGGGGTGCCGCGCCGCGATCGGCGCCATGGTCTCCTGGGCCCGCTGCAGCGGCGAGCTGACCAGGTGCACCAGCGGGGCGTCCGCGAAGTGCTCGCCGAGCCGCTCGGCCATCTTCCGGCCGATGTCGGAGAGCCCGTAGCCGGGCGCCCGCCCGTAGAGCACGCCGTCGGGGTTGTGCACCTGCCCGTGCCGCACCACATGGACGACCCTGGGTTCCATCGATCTCCTCGCCTCGCCGTGGCCCCAACAATACGCAGCGCGGCGCGGCACCTCCCAGCCGCCTGCCCACCGCCCCTCCTCGCCGACCCTTCACCGCCGACCCTTCACCGCCGAGTTGTCAGAGTCTCACCCGGCTACCGCCGGGTGAGACTCTGACAACTCGGCCAAGGAAGGGCGGTCAGGGACGACGGGCGAAGGGCAGCTGCAGTTCGGTGACCCAGGCGTCCTCGTCGTCCATCGGCGCCTCGAGGTAGACCTCCCTGCCCGGGCCCGCGGGCTCGCCGCCGTGCTCCTCCAGCCAGGCGCCGAACGCCTGCCAGGACTCACCGATGGTCGCCATCGAACCGAGATGCACCTGGGTGACCGCCTCGGCGACCGCAGGCAACTCGACCACGTCCAGGCCCGCGGCCGGCTCACCGGTGTAGCCGAACCCGGCGTGGCACTCCATGCCTTCCGGGCCCACCACGTAGTAGCTGATGCCCACCCCGGGCTCGACCCCCGCGGCGCGGATGGCTCCGTACACCTCGCCGAACAGCGGACCGACCCGCTGCCCGATCTCCTCCGGCGCCGACACCGCGAACGACCGCTCGGCCACTCGCATCGCCGGCAACGACTTCACCACGAACTCACGTTCGGACATGTGCGCTTCTCCTTCGATCAGGCGGAGCCTCGCCTCGACCGCGGCCAGCCGGTCGGTGGTGCTGCGCAACTCGTCGGCGAGCTCGGCCCGCCGCAGTACGAGCATGCCGCGCAACTGCTCGACGGTGAGGTCCTCGTCGAGCAGCCGGCCGACCGCGTCCAGGCTGAAGCCGAGGCCCTTGAGGGCCACGATCCGGTTCAGCCGGGCGAGTTGGTCGGCGGTGTAGCTGCGGTAGTTCGTCCACGGATCGACCTGCGCGGGCACCAGCAGCCCGAGCTCGTCGTAGTTGCGGAGCATCCGGATCGACACCTGGCCGAGCCGGGCGAAGTCTCCGATCTTCAACATGACTCCTTTGTCATGCCTCCCCCGGCGTGAGGGTCAAGCCCCGCCGGTGAGTGCGCTGCGGAGGGCGGCGGCGTCCACGTGCCAGATGGCGTGGCGGGTGCCGTCGACGAAGGTGACCGGGACGTGGTCGGAGTACTCGGTCCTCAGCGCGGGGTCGCTGTCCACGTCCCGCAGCGCCCAGGTGTCGCCGGTGTCCGCGCAGACAGCACTGACGACGGCCACCGCCTCATCGCAGAGGTGGCAGCCGTCGCGGACCAACAGCACGACCCGGGCTTCGTTCATCGATCGGCTCGGGCGGATGGTGGCTTACTTGCCGGCGCGGCGACGCTGGATACGCGTCTTCTTGAGCAGCTTGCGGTGCTTCTTCTTCGCCATCCGCTTGCGACGCTTCTTGATGACCGAACCCACTGGCAGACCTCTCGATTGCCGCCGCAGACGACGGCTTACTGACGGGTTCGGGCTGGTCGGTCCAGCCCGAAGGAACATGGCTGGTCGCCCCAGCCGAGCACGCCGATCCTACCGGGCGCGCCCACGCCGTGCGAAATCAGCCGGCGTGGTAGAAGGACTCACGCAGGTAGGCGTTGACCGCATCCTCGGGCACCCGGAAGTTCCGTCCGAACCGGACGGCCTCCAGGTCGCCGGAATGGATCAGCCGGTACACGGACATCCGCGACACCCGCAGCGCCGTGGCGACCTCGGCCACCTTCAGAAACCGGACCGTTCCCAACGGCGTCACCGGGTCGTTCATCTGCGCACCTACCCCCTCCGAGGGCCGCCCCTGCGACGGCCGCTTCTCGCAACCTTAGTGGCCTGTGCAGCTCTACGGGACAAGTGGGACGAAGTTGTCAATCAGACACGCCGAGGACAGGTGGGCTAGCGGTGGAGAACGCCGGAGGCTGGGGCCACAGTTCCGACGGTGCGGCCTGTGCCGGACCCGTGGCCCGGCAGGGTGCCTGCGGAATTGCACTCGCGATGCCGGTTCAGGGGTCTCTTCGGCCCGATCCCGTCATCGAGAGTGCAATTCCGCAGGTCACTCCGACTCATCCCGCAGGGCGTCGCGCCAGGCGAAGGGGCCGAGGTGTCGCACGCGGCTGCTCGCCGCCGCGACGGCGAACGTCAGTGCCTCTGGCCGCCCCAGTCCCGTGGCCAGCCCGAAGCAGTACGCACCGTGCAGGACGTCACCGGCGCCGAGCGTGTCCACGGCCTTCACCGGCTGAGGTGAGATCGAGCCCGACGTGCCGGCTGCCCACCACACCAGCGGATCGCCGCCATGGCTGACCGCCACCAACTCCGGGCCGAGAGCGAGCAGGTCGCCGGTCGCCAACCCCGACGGGTACGCGTAGTCACCCGAGCAGATCACGTCGCTGGCCAGGGGGAACACCTCGTCGAACACGGGCTTGTGTGAACCGGCGTCGATGACGACCGGGACGCCCTTCGTTGCGCCTGTCCCCCTCGGCACCTCGGTGACCGACCCGCGCGCAGCCAGGGCCGCCGAACGGGCCAGCGGGGCATGGTGGCCGTCCAGGAGCACCACGTCGACGCCGGACAGGTCCGGGCCGGCGATCTTGCCGAAGCGCGGGACCTGCCCCGATCCGCTCACCACCGAACGTTCGCCGGACGAAGCGTCCAGCAGCACCGTGGACGCCGCCAGCTCGAAGCCGGGCGGGGCCACGTCGACCACGTCGACACCCGCGCCGGTGAGGTCGGCCAGCACCAGCCGCGCGGCCGGCGTGGAGCCGAGCGCCGTCCACAGCCGCGCCCGGCCGCCGAGCGCGGCGAACGCGATCGCGGCCACCGCCGCCGGTCCCCCCGCGGCCAGCCACGACCGTTCGGCGACGGTCTTCTCGTTGGCGCCGGGCAGCCGGTCGACCAGCTGCACCACGTCCAGCGTGGCCAGCCCGACGAACAGCCCGCCGACGCTCATCCGGGCCCTCGTGGGGTGCTCACGCGGGGTCCCCGCGGAGTTGTTCGGGGGAGCGCAGCGGAGGAGAAGAACTCCATGGGGTGCTCATGCCAGCTCCGCGGCCTCCCGCGCGACCACGCACAGCGCGGTCCCGCCGGGCACCTCGAGGATCGCCTTGCCCGTGCGCAGCGCCCGCCGCCGGGCACCGAGGTCCTCCAGCCGCTCGACCTCGGCGGCGAGGTCGTCGGTGAGGATGTGCAGGTGGGAGGTCACCTCGCTCACGATCTCGGCCGGCTGCAGGCGGACGTCCAGCGCCCAGTCCCGGCCCGGACGCAGCGCCGTCTCCGGCTCCTCGACCTCGCGCCACCGTCCGCCGAGCAGCTCCTGGAAGAACCGCACCTCGGCCGCGTACTGCTTGCGCGGGACGTCCAGGCAGAACCGGCTGACCCGGCTGCGGTGCCCGTCCGGCCAGAGCACCGGCCCCGGCACCGAGGTGCCGCAGAGCTTCACCAGGCAGTAGGTGAACCCGGCGGGCGACCGCATCACGAAGTAGCCGTGCGGTGACTCCTCCAGCAGTTCGGCACCGCTGGCCTCCGCCGCCTCGGCTGCGGCGAACGGGTCCGGCACGTGCAGGTCGAGGTGCAGCCGGGTGGGACCGTCGCCCAGGCGCTGCAGCTTGAGGTAGGCCTCGCCGGCCGGGGGCAGCAGCGTGGCGAACTCGTCGTGCGCCCCACGGAACGGTGAGAGCGGGTAGCCGGTCGCGCCGGCCCAGAACCGCGTGCCCGCGTCGAACTCGGACGCGGGGAAGTCGAGGAACACCGTCAGCCAGGCCGGCTGCCGGTCGATGGCAGCCATATCAGGACGACGCCAGGGCCCGGCTGCGGTCGCGCGCCGCCTCCATGGCGGTCATGAACGCTGCCTTGACCCGGTGGTCCTCGAGCTCCCGCAGCGCGGCGGCCGTCGTCCCACCCGGGGACGTGACCCGCTCCCGCAGCACGGTCGGGTGCTCACCGGAGTCGGCCAGCAGCTTCGCCGAGCCGTACATGGTCTGCACGACCAGCGCGGTGGAGATGTCCCGCGGCAGGCCGAGCATCACGCCGGCATCGATCATCGCCTCGACGACGAAGAACAGGTAGGCCGGACCGGAGCCGGAGATGGCCGTGACCGCGTCCTGGTACTTCTCCGGGACGGTCACCACCTTGCCGACGGCCGACATCAGCTCGGTGGCGTGCTCGACGTGTTCCGCGGTGGCGGCGGCACCGGCGGAGACCGCGGCCATGCCCTCGTCCACCTGGGCGGGCGTGTTCGGCATCACCCGGACGACCGCGGTGCCCTCCGGCATCGCCGCTTCGATCCGGGACGTGGACAGGCCCGCGCACAGCGAGACCACCAGGGTGCCCGGACGGATGGCCGCGCCGACCACCGGCAGGACCTCGTCCGCGTCCTGCGGTTTCACCACGACCACCACGGTGTCGGCGCCGGCGGCAGCCTCCGCGGTGCCGGCCGTCCGGATGCCGTGCCTGGCCTCCATCTCGGCGAGCCGGGGGCCATGCCGGTCGGCGGCGGTGATCGACTCGGGCGCCCAGCCGGCCCGCAGCAGGCCGGCGATCAGGGTCTCCCCCATCACGCCGGCGCCGATCACGGCGAGGCTGGTCATCGGCCGGCCACCAGTTCGGCGATCTGGACGGCGTTCAGCGCAGCGCCCTTGCGCAGGTTGTCGCCGGTGACGAACAGCACCAGGCCGCGTCCGCCGGGCACGGAGGCGTCGGACCGGATCCGGCCGACATAGCTCGGGTCGGTGCCGGCGGCGTCGCGCGGGTTGGGCACGTCGGCGAGGACGACGCCGGGCGCGGTGGCGAGCAGGCCGGTCGCCCGGTGGACGCTCATCTCCTCGGCGAACTCGGCATGGATGCTCAGCGAGTGCCCGGTGAACACCGGCACGCGCACGCAGGTGCCGGCGACCAGCAGGTCGGGGATGTGCAGGATCTTGCGGGACTCGTGCCGCAGCTTCTGCTCCTCGTCGGTCTCCCCGCTGCCGTCGTCCACGAGCGAACCGGCGAGCGGCACCACATTGAACGCGATCGGCTTCACGTAGGGCGCGGGGTCGCCGGCGGGCACCGCGGTGCCGTCGAGGGCGAGCTGGGCAGGGTCGTGCGCGACCGCGTCCGCTGCCTGGTCGGCGAGCGCCCGGACGCCCTTGACGCCCGAGCCGGAGACGGCCTGGTAGGTGGCGACGACCAGCCGCTGCAGCCCGGCCGCGTCGTGCAGCGGCTTCAGCACCGGCATCGCGGCCATCGTCGTGCAGTTGGGGTTGGCGATGATGCCCTTGGGCGGGTTGACCGCGTCCTCGGGGTTCACCTCGGAGACCACCAGCGGGACGTCGGGGTCCTTGCGCCAGGCGGACGAGTTATCGACGACGACCGCTCCGGCGGCAGCGACCCTGGGCGCGAACTCCCGCGACATCGTGGCACCGGCGGAGAACAGCGCCAGGTCGAGCCCGGAGAAATCGGCGGTGGCGGTGTCCTCCACGATCACCTCGCCGCCGCCCCAGGCGAGCGCCTGTCCGGCCGAACGGGCGGACGAGAAGAAGCGGATCTCGTCGACCGGGAACCTGCGTTCCGCGAGCAGCGTCCGCATCACGGCGCCGACCTGACCGGTTGCTCCAAACACACCAACACGCATGGACGTCAGCTTACCGATCGGCTCTGCCGCCACCCCTCGGCCGTCCCACGGCTGGGTGGGCAAGGTCAGCGCATGAGCTCGCGCGAGAACCCCAGGTACCGGGTGCCCTTCATGGCGACCGTCCCGTTGTCGCCGACCGCCAGCAGCCCGTACTCGCTCTCCGGCACCTCGAGCTCGAACCGCTCGCCGCTGGGCTGCTCGAAGGAGACGAAGTACTGCTGGCTCACCATCGTGTCGCCCCCACCCGTCGTCTCGATCCGCTTGTCGAGGATCCGGGCGACGGCGCTCACCTCGGGGGCGGCGTTGTTGCGCGCCGCGACCCGGGACCGGTTGACCACGCCGACGACGATCATGGCGACGACCGCGATGAAGAAGACCACGACGACTCCCTGCATCATCGCGAAGGTCTGGTTGAAGCTGTCGAAGTCGGGCATGCGGTCAGGCTAGCCGTGCGCCACCCCGCCAGGGGCGGCCTAGAACCAATCGACGTAGGGCGCCAGCAACGCGTAGCCGACGAAGGCCACGAAGTCGAGCAGGAAGTGGGCGACGACCAGCGGACCGACCCGTTTCGTCCGCAGGTAGACCAGCCCGAACACCAGGCCCATGACGAGGTTGCCGACGAAGCCGCCGAAGCCCTGGTAGAGGTGGTAGCTGCCCCGCACCACCGCGGACGTGACCAGCACCACCCACGGCGCCCAGCCGAGCTGCCGCGCCCGGGTGAACCAGAAGCCGACGATCACGACCTCTTCCAGCACCGCGTTCATCGCCGCCAGCCCGATCAGCACCGGCACCGTCCACCAATTCTCCTGCAGGTTGGCCGGCGACATGTTGGTGTTGAGCCCGAGCGCACGGGCGACCACGTACAGACCAAGACCGGGGATGCCGATGCCCGCGGCGAGCGCGAAGCCCCAGCCGATGTCGAAGCGGGGACGACGCAGGTCGAACCCGATCCCGTCCCGGTCGGCGGTGCGTTGCAGCAGGTACAGCGCGACCAGGGCCGGGACCACGGGGAAGGCGATTCCGGCGAGCTGGTAGGCGAGGTCGAGCCAGGGACGGTCCGGCACGACGGAGTTGTTGATCGAGGTCGTCTGCTGGTTCAGCGGGACGTTGCGGGTGAGCTTCTCGATGATCGACAGCAGCGAGTACACCGCCGACTGGCCGAGCGAGACCCCCAGCACCAGCAGCAGTTCGATCCCCGGCCGCGCCCGGGTGGGCACGGCTGCGACCGGCTCCGCCATCAGGTGCGCTCGGCCGGAACGGGCAGGTGCTGGCGGGCGAAGGCGAGGCTGGCCGCGAGCACGACCTCCCGCTCCGCGCGGGGCAGGCCGCGCGTGTTCACCTCGACCGACACGTCGCCGGTGTAGCGGACGGCGGCCAGTTCCGCGAGCACGCCGGCGGCGTCCTGGTCGCCCTCGCCGGGCAGGAGGTGCTCGTCGGACGCGCCGTTGGTGCCGTCCGTAAGGTGGACGTGGCTGAGCCGCTCGCCCCAGTCACGGACGAGTTCGAGGGAGGAGAGCCGTGCCGTCGCGGCGTGCGAGAGGTCGAGGGTGAGGTGGTCGACGTCGAGTGCGGCGCAGTCCCAGCTGGGCGCGTACGCGCGCACCTCGCCGCCGCCCGGGCCGCGCCAGGGGTACATGTTCTCCACGGCGAAGGTCAGCCCGGTGGACTCCTCCAGCCGCCGGATGCCCTCGGTGAAGCCGGACGCGTAGCTGCGCTGCCACCGGAACGGTGGATGGACCACGACCACGCCCGCGCCCAGCTGGTGGGCCGCCATCGCCGCCCGGTCCAGCTTCTCCCAGGGATCGGGGCCCCAGACGCGCTGGGTGAGCAGCAGGGTGGGCGCGTGGATCGCGCACACCGGAACCTCGTGGTACTCGCTCAGCCGCTCGACCGCGTCCACGTCGGCGGACGCGGGGTCGACGCCGACCATGACCTCGATGCCGTCGTAGCCCAGTTCGCGGGCGAGCGCGAACCCCGCGGCTGTCGACTCGGGGTAGACCGAGGACGTCGACAGCACCACCCGGGGGCTGGCGGCTGGTTCTCGGTGCACTTCACCATGGTAGGCGACGGCCGGACGGGAGCCACTGCCGCTCGATTCGCTTCCGCAGGGGCAGATCGTCACAATGGGGGCATGCACGTCGATCATCTGACCTTCGCGGTGGGATCGTCCGGGCTGAAGGCGGAGTCCGAGCGGCTCGGCACCTTGCTGGGCGAACGCTTCCGTGACGGAGGCTTCCACCCCCGCTTCGGCACCCGCAACCACATCCTCCCGCTGGCGGACGACCGCTACCTCGAGGTCGTCGAGGTGCTCGAGCATCCGGCGGCCGAGAAGGCACCGTTCGGCCAGGCCGTCCGCGCCCGCTCCGAGATGGGTGGCGGCTGGCTCGGCTGGGTCGTCTCCGTCGACGACCTCGAGCCGTTCGAGGAGCGTCTCGACCGGCAGGCCGTCCACGGCTCCCGGCACTTCCCCGACGGTCGCCTGCTCGAGTGGCACCAGATCGGCGTGAAGGGCTTGATCGCCGACCCGCAGCTGCCGTACTTCATCAAGTGGGACTCCGAGCCCTCGCTGCAGCCCCGCGCCCTGGACGGCGACATCCGGCTCGACCGGATCGAGATCGCCGGCGACCGCGCCCGGCTCGAGGAATGGCTCGGCTCGCCCGTCGGCGAGGTCTTCGACGGCGTCCGGATCAAGTTCAGCTCGCCCAACGGCCAGCCGGGCATCCTGTCCGCGACCTTCCTCACGCCCAACGGCAAGGTGAAGATCTAGCTCCAGCACCCAAGGCGCGACCGCAGCGAGGAACGAGCTCCGGTCGCCCTGAGGAGCGAGGAACGAGTTGCCCACCGAACCGCTCCCTGAGGAGCGACCACAGCGAGGAACGAGCTGCGGTCGCGTCACGAAGGGCGCCCTTCCGCCGGGAGCATCTGCGCTATCGATGCTCCTGTAGGCCGAGCAGCGCCGGCGGTTTACCGTCGAGAGCGCAGATCCTCTCAGGTAGCGAGCGAACAAGACCTTCGTGACGCCATCGGGCTCGTCCCTCGCCCGATGGCTCCTCAGGGAGCGGACGTGACACTCGTCCCCGCCCGATGGCTTCTCAGGGTGGAGGGATGATGTCAGTGGCAGTGTCTACGTTGCCGTTATGGCCAGGACTGCTTCTTCGTACCGTTGCTCCGAGTGTGGGTGGACCACGTCCAAGTGGGTGGGCCGCTGCGGGGAGTGCCAGGCCTGGGGCAGCGTGTCCCAGGGGCCGGCACCGTCCGGCCGGCTGACGTCGACCGCCCCGCTCGAACCGGCCCTGCCGATCGGTCGAGTCCCCCTGGACGAGGCCAGGGCGGTCCCCACCCGCATCGGCGAGCTCGACCGGGTGCTCGGCTCCGGGATCACCCCCGGGGCGGTCGTGCTGTTGGCCGGGGAGCCGGGCGTGGGCAAGTCCACCCTGCTGCTGGAGGTCGCGAACCGGTGGGCGCGGACGGGGCGCCGCACGCTCTACGTCACGGCTGAGGAGTCCGCTGCCCAGGTGCGACTGCGCGCCGAGCGCACGTCCGCCGTGGTGGAGGGGCTGTACCTCGCTGCCGAGGACGACCTCGGCACCGTGCTCGGCCACGTCGAGCAACTGTCGCCCGAACTCCTCGTGCTCGACTCCGTGCAGACCGTCCAGGTGCCCGGCTCGGACGCCGCCGCGGGCGGGGTCGCGCAGGTGAAGGAGGTGACCGCGGCGCTCGTCCGGGTCGCCAAGCGGCGGGCCATGCCGGTGATGATCATCGGCCACGTGACCAAGGAGGGTACGGTCGCCGGTCCGCGAACCCTCGAGCACCTGGTCGACGTGGTGCTGTCGTTCGAGGGCGACCGGAACAGCGGCTTCCGGATGCTGCGGGCGAGCAAGAACCGGTTCGGACCCGCGGACGAGGTGGGCTGCTTCGAGATGGTGGAGTCGGGGATCCGTCAGGTCACCGACCCGAGCGGCCTGTTCACCTCCCAGCACGCCGAGCCGACGCCCGGCACCTGCCTGACCATCTCGCTCGCGGGTCGCCGTCCGCTGCTGGCCGAGGTGCAGGCACTGGTCGCGCCGAGTTCCGCGCCGGCGCCACGTCGGGTGACCCACGGCGTGGAGGGCAGCCGGGTGGCGATGATCCTCGCCGTGCTGCAGCGGCGGGCCGGCGTCCGGCTGCACAACAAGGAGGTGTACGTCTCCACGGTCGGCGGCGCGAGGATCGCCGACCCGGCCACCGATCTGGCCACGGCGATCGCCGTGGCCTCCGCCGCCGGCGACCGGGCGTTCCGCAAGCCCGTGGTGGCGCTCGGTGAGGTGGGCCTGTCGGGGGAACTCAGGCGGGTGCCCGGGCTCGACCGGCGGCTGGCCGAAGCGGCCCGCCTGGGCGTGCAGGTCGCGCTCGTGCCGCCGGGTGGCTCGACGAAGGCGCAGGGCATCCAGGTGATCGAGGTGGGCAGTGTCGACGCGGCCCTCGAGGTGCTGCAGCTGCGCCGCAAACCGCGCCCGGAACGCGAGTCGGACGGCCCACGGCCACGCTTCACCGTGATGGACGGCGGCTGGCAGGCCGAGGAACCAGGCGCCTGAGGCCGATACGGGCGGACCCTCGTTCAGGAGGCCTTGGTGACGACGAACGGCTTCCGGGCGGTGGCGTCACCGGCGAAGGTCGCGGTGGCGACGTAGGTGCCCGCGCCGAGCAGGGACTTCGCGGTCTTGCAGCCCTCGCCGGACCGGGCCACGGGCCAGGTGATGGTGAACTCGTGGGCCTTGCCGGGCTTGAGTCCCTTCACCTTGGCCGAGGGCACCCACTTGTCGCAGTGCTCCGTGGTCCAGATCAGGTCGGTGCCACTCTTCACGGTGAGCATGAAGGTGGACGGCTTCAGGTCCAGCACGCAGGACTGCTTGCCGCTGTTGGTGATCGTCAGCGTGAACGGCTGCTTCCCGTCCTGCTTGACCTTCTGGTAGCCGGCCAGACCGAGTGTCGAGTTGGTGGCATCGCACGCCAGCGGACCCGTCGGTGTCGGGCTGGGTGTGACACTCGGTGTCGGCGTCACTGTCGGCGTGACCGCCGGCGTGACGGACGGCGTCACCGGCGTCGCGGTGACCGGCGCCTCGGGCTGCGGCCGGAAGACCCAGGCGAGCGCCGCGACGACCAGCACCAGCGCGAGCACCACAACCCCGCGCCGCAGCCAGTAGACCCGGGTCGACTCAGGTCCGACCGGATGGAGCAGCGAACCCATGACGTTCAGGCTAGTGCGCGCTCCCCCGACCGGGCCGCACCACGCCGGGGCGCCCGGCCGCGAGCATCCGGCCGGAGCGGGTACCGTTGGGCGGACCAGCACGAATGAGCGCGGAGATCACGATGACCGACCCCTACGCCGACCCGTCGGACGCGTCCGCCGGCGACCAGACGATCCCGCTGGTCCCGGACGACGGCTTCGCCGAGGTGACCCAGCGCCCGTTCGCCGAGGAGACCCTGATCGACCCGCTGGCGAACGACCCCTGGGCGTCCGGGCCCGGCCTGGGCCTCACCTCGCCCACTCCACCGGCGCCCACCCCGCCGCCAGCGCCGCCCGCGCCCGCGCCGTCCGCCCCGACACCACCACCCCCGGCGGCACCGGCTGCCTGGCCGCAGGCGGGCACCGACTCGCAGTCCTGGGGTTTCCCGGTCCCGGGGGCCTACCGGGCCACGTCCGCACCCGAGCCGCAGCCCCGTCCCGTCGCCTACCCGCAGCCGCCCGCTCCGGCCAACCAGCGGCCTTGGGCGGATCCGTACCCGGAGCCCAGCGGGCCGGCGGCGAGTATCCCCGGCCAGCCCTACGCGCCGAGTCCCTACGCCGGTCAGCAGTGGCCCGCGGTTCCCGAGCCGCCCCGCGAGTACGGGTACGGCTACGGGTTCGACACCGCCACCGACCACCCCAACGCGATCCCCGTGCTGATCATGGGCATCATCGGACTGGTCCTGTTCTCACCGCTGGCGCCGGTGGCGTGGTACCTCGGCGCGAAGGGCCAGCGCGAAGCACGGCTCGACCCGGGCCGGTGGCGCAGCGGCGGCATGCTCGCCGTCGGCAAGGTGCTGGGGATCATCGGCACCGCGCTGCTGGCCCTGGCAGTGGTCGGCATCTTCCTGTTCATCCTGGCGGTCGTCGCCTTCGGCGCCTAACCGGCCGCCTCCGTGGCCGCCCGGCTGTTCGCCCACGAGCACCATGCGGGGGTCAACCGGGCCGGTGGACAACCGCCTGCGTCGCCGGCTCCCCCAGCAGACACCCACGAGGGCCCGACCGGATCGGTCGGGCCCTCGGGTGCGTTGCGGGTTCGGTCAGGACTTCTGGCCCAGCGCCGCGGTGCTCTCCGGCAGTGGCGCCTTGGCGACACCGGAGAACGTGAACGGCAACTCCGCACCCTCGGGTGCGACGTCCACCACCACGATCTCGCCGGAATGCACCTCGCCGAACAGGATCTTCTCGGCGAGGATGTCCTCGATGTCGCGCTGGATCGCCCGACGCAGCGGACGGGCGCCGAGCACCGGGTCGAAACCGCGCTTGGCGATCAGGGCCTTGGCCGCCGGCGTGAGCTCGATGCCCATGTCCTTGTCGCGCAGCCTGGTCTCGATCTCGCCCACCATCAGGTCGACGATGTGCTCGATGTCCTCGTTCGACAGCTGGTGGAACACGACGATCTCGTCCACGCGGTTCAGGAATTCCGGACGGAAGTGCTGCTTCAGTTCGTCGGAGACCTTGGCCTTCATCTTCTCGTAGCTGCCGACCTCGTCGGAACTCTGGCTGAAGCCGAGATTCACCGACTTCGAAATGTCGCGGGTGCCGAGGTTGGTGGTCATCACGATCACGGTGTTCTTGAAGTCCACCACCCGGCCCTGGGCATCGGTCAACCGGCCCTCGTCGAGGATCTGCAGCAACGAGTTGAAGATGTCGGGGTGCGCCTTTTCGATCTCGTCGAACAGCACCACGCTGAACGGCTTGCGCCGCACCTTCTCGG
>DAINOM010000023.1:0-29125 GCA_036735445.1 Propionicimonas sp. | reverse complement strand
TGGACAGGTCGGCGTACTTGATCGCCGCCAGGGCGATGGACGGCGCCGCCTCCTCCTCGGCCGCGTCCAGCAGGCTGTTCAGCGTGACCGCCGTGCCCTCGCGGGTGGAGAACTTCTTGCCGTCCGCACCCAGCACCTGGCCGAAGCCCACGTGTTCTGCGGACACCGATCCGGGCAGGTAGCCGGCGATCCGTGCGACCGCGAACACCTGCTCGAAGTGGTAGGTCTGGGGGGCGCCGACCACGTAGATCAGCCGGTCGGCGTGCAGGTCGCCCACCCGGTGCCGGATCGCCGCGAGGTCGGTGCAGGTGTAGCCGAAGCCACCGTGCGCGTTGCGGATGATCGCCGGGGCCTCGAAGCCGTCCACGAACACCACCAGCGCGCCGTCGTCGACGACGGCGATGCCGCGGTCCTCCAGGTCCGCCGCGACCACCGGCAGGTCGGCGTTGTAGATCGACTCCCCGGCGAGGTCGGCGTTGGAGAGCAGCACGTTCATCCGCTGGTAGGTGGCGTTGAAGCCGGCTAGCGAGACGTCGATCAGCTGCTGCCAGATCCGGCGGGTCTCCGCGTCCCCCGACTGCAGCAGCACCACCCGGTCCCGCGCCTTCGCCGCGAACTCCTCGGACTCCTTCAGGTGCGCGTTGGCCCGCTGGTACAGGGCCTCGGCGGACGGCAGGTCGAGCGCGCTCGCGTCCAGCCCCTCCTCGAGGATCTGCTCGACGAGCATGCCGAACTGCCGTCCCCAGTCACCGATGTGGTTCTGGGGGATGACCGTGTGACCCTGTGCGCGCAGGACGCGGGTGAAGCAATCGCCGATGATCGTCGAGCGCAGGTGGCCGACGTGCATCTGCTTGGCCACGTTGGGCGAGCTGTAGTCGATCACGACGGTCCGCGGCTCGGTGGCGCGGCTGATTCCCGCACCGGGCTCGGTCAGCACCTGCGTCGCCACCCGGGCCAGCACGTCGGCGCGCAGCCGCAGGTTGATGAACCCCGGTCCGGCGATCTCCAGCGGCTCGCACAGGTCGGACAGGTCGATCTGCTCCACCAGCCGGGCCGCCACCTCGCGCGGCGGGCGTCCCTCGGCGTTCGCCAGCCGCAGTGCCACGTTGGTCTGGTAGTGGCCGAACTGCGGACGGGTGGCCGGACGCAGCTCCGGATCGACACCCGCGACGGACTGGACGCGCTCGCTCAACAGCGACGGCAGGGAAAGCATGGCCGCCATTTTCGCACGCCCCGGGACCTGCCCTGATCCAGCGCTGTCGCGATCCGGCCACGCTGGCCGTCCCGCCGGTCACACCAGTCACGTCCCGAGTTCAGAGTGGCCGAATCACGACATCCACCTCCGGCGCCGCCGTCGCCGACCCCGATCGGCGGGAAATGGCGGAAAAGGGGTCTGTCCCCATTTCCCGCCACTTGGTGCAAAACGGGGACAGACCCCTTTCCGCCACTCGACTAGCCGCGGGCGGGCCGCCGGCTGAGCACGTCCCAGACGAGCTTGAGGTTCGCAGCGAGCTCCCTGCGGGCGCCGTGGGCCCAGGTGCGGGGACTGCTGCGGACGGTCTCGTCCCCCACGCCCCAGGCGTCGACGCCGAGCGCCCGGCAGATCGCCAGCGCCCGCGGCAGGTGGTAACTCTGGCTGACGACCACCAGCCGACGCAGCCCGAACACGTCCCGCGCCCGGAGGCAGGAGTCGTAGGTGTCGAAGCCGGCGGGGTCGAGGAGCAGGCGCTCCTCCGGGACGCCCGCCGCGAGCAGGTAGGCCCGCATGCCTCCCGTCTCGTCGTAGAACCGGGAGCCGCCGTCACCGGACGCCAGCACCCGTGACACCAGGCCTTTCCGGTAGAGCTCGACCGCCAGGTCCAGCCGCGCCCGCAGGAAGGGGGACGGTTCCCCGTCCGCGTACACCTCAGCGCCCAGCACCAGGGCCACGGGGAGCAGGGGCAGCCGGTCGACGGTCACCATCCGGCCACGCGTGGCCAGCCGGACCGCCAGCCCGAGCGCGAGCACCCCGCCGAGTCCCGCGGCGCCGGCCCAGAGCAGGCAGGCGAGCACGCCCCGTCCGGTGCCGCCGCGATCTCCCATGCCGCAAGCCTAAGAGCCCCGCAATAGACTGGCGCGAGCCTTTCCGCCCAGGAGCCAGGAGCAGCGACGGTGCGAGTCATCACCTACGGGACGTTCGACCTGTTCCACGAGGGCCACCGCAGGCTGCTCGAACGCGCAAAGGCGCTCGGCGACCACCTGATCGTCGGCGTGACCACCCAGCAGTACGACGACAGCCGCGGCAAGCTCAACGTGCACCACAGCCTGATGGAGCGGATCCGGAACGTGGAGGCGACCGGGCTCGTCGACGAGGTGATCGTCGAGGAGTACGAGGGTCAGAAGATCAATGACATCCAGCGGCTCGGCATCGACATCTTCGCCATCGGCTCGGACTGGATGGGCAAGTTCGACTACCTCAACGACTACTGCACCGTGGTCTACCTCGAACGCACGAAGGGCGTGTCCAGCACGCAGCTGCGCAAGGAGACCCAGGGTTCGCTGAACCTCGGCGTGGTCGGCGCGGGCCGGATCGCGCGCCGGCTGGTGCGGGAGGCCCGGTTCGTCTCCGGCGTCGAGGTGGACGCCGTGTACAGCCGGACGCCGGAGAACGCCCGCCGCTTCGCCGCCGAACTGGAGCTGCAGACCGTCCACGAGCGCTACGAGGACCTGCTGGCCGGCTGCGACGCGGTGTACATCGCGAGCCCGCACGGGCACCACTACGAGCACGCTCGCACGGCCATCGAGGCCGGCCGCCACGTGTTGTGCGAGAAGCCGATCGCGCTGACCAGGGCCGAGGCCGAGGACCTGTTCGGTCGCGCCCGGTCGGCCGGGGTCGTCCTGTTGGAGGCGCTGAAGACCGCCTTCCTGCCCGGCTTCCAGCGCATGGTCGGGGTGGCGCGCAGCGGGTCGATCGGCGACATCCGCGCGGTCGAGGCCACGTTCACCAAGCTCGTCGGCAGCGGACGGGAGCTCGACCCGCCCGACGGCGGCAGCATCGCCGAGCTCGCCAGCTATCCCCTGCTGGCCGTGCTCAAGCTCCTGGGCCCGGACCCGGTCCGCCTGGCCACCCGCTCGGTGCGGGACGGGGGCGTCGACGTGTTCTCCCGGATCGACCTCGACTACCCGCACGCGATCGCGTCCGCCACGACCGGGCTCGGCGTGAAGTCCGAGGGCGACCTGGTCGTCGCCGGCACCCGCGGCTACGTCTACGTCCCTGCCCCCTGGTGGCTCACCGAGTACTTCGAGACCCGCTTCGAGGACGCCCGGCGCAACCGCAAGTTCTACTACAAGCTGGACGGGGACGGCCTGCGCTACGAGGTCGCCGAATTCGCGTCCCTGATCCGCGACGGCAACGCCGAGTCGTACCGGCTGCGGGCCGAGGAGTCGATCGCCATCGCCGGGCTGATCGAACGTGCCCGGGCAGGCGCACAATGGTTCGCAGAAGGCCCCGTTGATCAGCAGTAGAGAGGATCGTCCGGGGTCGGCCTGACTGCTAAGATGATTAGATCCTAAGAAGAAGCTGAGGAGACGCCGGATGGCCTCGGGGGGGCGTGCCGCACGGTGGCGCACTGTCGCCACGCTCGTGCTGTCGGCCGTCCTCTTCGGCTCGGGCCCCCAGACGCTCCCCGCCACCGCGGAGACGCCCACGACCGCGCCCGGACAGATCGTCGTCAGCCCGCGGGACACGGTCGCCGTGGCCAGCTGGGCACCCGTCGCGTCCGCCGGCTACATCGTGGAGACCGCGACCAGCCCGGACTTCGTGCCGGCCACCACCACGGACGTCGGCAGCGCCCTGGCCGTGCTGAGTCCGCTGGAACCGAGCACGACCTACTGGGTGCGGGTGTCCGCGCGCAGTGGGGACGGCGCCCGCGGCCCGGCGAGCGCACCGGTGTCGTTCACCACGGGCGAGCGGCGCTATGCGATGCCGGCGCCGACCGTGACGCTCGACAGCCTCACGTCCACCTCGATCACACCGAGCTGGACGGCGCCCGCCGACGGCCTGCGCTACGAGGTGCAGCTCGGCAAGGACGAGTCGTTCACCCGGCCCACGCCCACCACCCGGCTGGTCGAGTCCACGTCCACGACCTTCGAGGAACTGACGGTCGGCACCACGTACACCGTCCGGGTCCGGGTGGTGGACGCGACCGGCGCGCCGATCAGCGCCTGGTCGGTGACCGCGTCGAGGAAGCCGGCGGAGGAACTGCCGCTGCGGGTCGGCTCGTTCAACGTCAAGAAGTCGACCCAGGCGAACTGGCCGAAGCGCCGGATCGCGGTCGCGGCCACCATCCGCGACGAGGACCTGGACGTCGTCGGCCTCCAGGAGGCCACCCCGCACCGGGTCAAGGGCGGCTGGCGGCAGTACGAGGACGTCGTCCGGCTGCTCGGCAGCGACTGGGCACTCACCGACGGCGTGGGCGGCGGACCGGGAGAGGCCCGCACCATCTACAACCGCACCAAGCTCACGATGATCGACCACGGCTACCGCACGCTGTCCGGCAGCACCCGCTTCGGCGTGCCGCGCTACGCGGTCTGGGCGATCTTCGAGCAGCGCAGCACGGGCAAGCGGTTCGTCTTCGTGAACACCCACCTCGCGTACCAGAAGACCGCCGCCGCGAGTCGCTGGCGCACCTCGGCCGCGAAGCAGATCGTCGCCCTGATCGACTCGGTCAACACCGCCAACCTGCCGGTGATCATCGGTGGCGACTTCAACACCGGCGCCCCCCGCAACTCCAGCAACGGCGTCTACCGCACGCTGACCGGGGCCGGCTACCTCGATCCGCTGGTGCGGACGGGCAAGCCGGGCGCGGCGAAGAAGCTCGTCCAGGCCAACCTGCGGACGGTGAACAGCATGTCCCGCAAGGCCCCGCTGAACCCGAACCGGAACGTCATCGACCTGCTGCTGGTCACCCCGATGCGCGTCGCCGAGTGGGAGACCGTCGCGAAGCTGGACGGCTCCGGCCGCTTCGTCGGCACCATCCCCTCCGACCACAACCTGATCAAGATCACCGCCTACCTCCCCTAGCAGTCCAGCGCTTCGCGTCTCAACCGCCTCGCCGCCCGCAGGACGGGGACGGTTCCTTACTCGGTCCACCACGTCTCGACCGGCTCGACGACCGATGCCGGGGGTGGTGGACCGAGTAAGGAACCGTCCCCCTACTAGGCGCGACGACCGATGCCCGGGGGTGGACCGAGTAAGGAACCGTCCCCCTGCTATGCCAGGAAGCGCCGGGCGGTCTGGACGAAGCGGTCGACGATCTCCTCCGAGGGGGTCTCGCTGAGGTAGTAGCTGCGCAGCGACTTCCGGTTCTCGGCCTTGGAGTCGGGGCCGAGCATGTCGGTGAGCACGTCGTCCAGGCCGATCGCCGCGCCGTCCACCATGTCGAAGACGTAGGCGGCCTCGGCGAGGGGAAACTCCTCGACGAAGGCGTCCCCGTGCGCGGAGACGGCCGCCATCGCGAACGGCTTGTTGGAGCTCAGGAAGTCGGAGACGAGGCTGGACACGTCCGACACCATCGCGTCGCTGGCGTTGAAGCAGTCGGCGACCGACATCTCGGTCTCCGCGGCCGGTCCGAACACGTGCGGCCGGCCGGTCTCCTTCGCGTCCGCCTCCAGCAGTTCGAGGATCCGGTCGCAGGCCTCGCCGTTCGCCTTGTGCCGGCGGGAGTACGGGTGCGGCCGGAAGACCACCGTGCAGCCGCGCTCGAGCAGGGCGCTCACGATGGCCGGGCCGGCGGGCAGCGAGCTGTAGTCGGAGTCCTCGTAGAACCCCGACCAGGTCGGGCTGTACAGGACCACCGGGTGCTCGATCTCCGCGATCGGCCCCCGGGCGCGGGCCACGTCCTCCAGCTGGGGACGGCCGACGATCTCGAACTGGTCGGCCCGGGTGAGCACGCCGTGCTTGGCGAACCGGTCGATCGCGGCCTGGCCGGCGACGAAGTTCTTGTCGTACTGCCGGAACGTCGGGCTGACGCTGGCGATCTTGTCCGAGTCGCCGTGGTTCAGCTGGATGTGGGTGAGGTGCGGGAACCGGATCATGTGCGAGTTCCGCACCGCGGTGTTGGCGTAGAACACCGCCTTCAGGGACGGGCAGACGATCGGGTCGAGGTCCTCCAGGCTCACCCGCAGGATCACCGGCGCCGAGGTCAGTTTCGTCACCTCGTCGAAGTTGGCGATCGTCCGCACCAGCACGAAATACGGCACGCCGATCCGCTCGAGGTAGGGCAGCCACATCGACGCCTGGTACGCCGTGCCCGCCGGCGCCTGCCAGTGGAAGGCGAACACCGGACCGAGCTTCTTCAGGATCTTGGGCAGGTTCGCCTCGAACCGGTTGCGCGCGAACAGGTAGCGGACGGCCTGCACGGTGATCAGCGCGGCCAGCACGATGCCGACCAGCGCCGCGACCACCGCCGGCACCTGGGTGACCTCGAGGAACGCGGACATGACCACCAGCACCATGCCGAGGGTGTTCACCGCGAACAGCCAGTTCGCCAGCGACTGGGACGGCATCGGCACCTCCCAGCCGGGCAGGTTGGCCGACTGCGGGACGGCGAGACGCACGGGCCGGCGCATCGCGTACTCGCCGATCACCATCAGGCAGATCAGCGCGCCGGCGGCCACCGCCCACCAGCTGGCGCCATCGCCGAGGTCGATGCCGAGCCCGGCGAGCACCACCAGGATGCGGGCCATGCTGAACGTGCCCATCAGCTGGCTGGACACCGCGCCCTGGCGCAGTTCGGGGACGACGGTGGTCGCCGTCAGTCCGAGCACCAGCAGCACCGCGGCCACGACGAGGAGCCCCGAGACGATGTGCTCCGGCGCGACCAGCGTGCTGATCATCGCCGCCACAGCCAGCACGTCACAAAGAATGGAAAGACCGCCGACGGCCCGGAAGGCATAGCGCAAAGACGACATTCCGGTGGTGAGGATTCGCGGCATCAGGGCCTTTCACAGGGGGCTGGCAGGCGGGACAAATCTACCAGACAGGCTTGGTGCCCCTGCTCGGGGCGAAGGTCGGGTCGGCGGCCACCACCGACTGCCGGCGTCCGCCGGAAGCCAGCCTCGTCCACCGTCCTGTGCGTTCACCCGTCCCGCGGCTGTGCGCTCGCTGTGGCCTTCGCGCCGCGTCGTTTCCGGGCGCAATGCCCACGATATGGTGGGGAGCCGAAAGAAGGGACACCTCAATGACGTCACCACGCACAATCGGAGTGATCCTCGCCGGTGGCACCGGATCGCGAGTCGGCCTGTCGATCCCCAAGCAGCTGCTGAAGATCGCGGGCAGGCCCGTCATCGAGCACACGCTGGCGATCTTCCAGGACGCGGACGTCATCGACGAGATCTTCATCATGATGCACCCCGACCACCTGGCCGCGGCCGAGACGATCGCCGCGAAGTTCGGCAAGGTCAGCCGGGTGATCAGCGGTGGTGGGACGCGCAACGACACCTCTTACGCCGCCATCGCGGCCCTCGGCGAGGACGCCGACCCGGACACCCGGCTGCTGTTCCACGACGCCGTCCGTCCGCTGCTGGACACCCGGATCATCAATGACCTGGTCACGGCCCTCGACGACTACGACGCCGTCGACGTCGCGATCCCGTCCGCGGACACGATCATCGAGGTGAACCCGAAGGACGAGATCGTCGACATCCCCGACCGCAGCCGGCTGCGCCGCGGCCAGACGCCGCAGGCCTTCCGCCTCGACACCCTGCGCCGCGCCTACCTGATCGCGCGCAAGGACCCCGACTTCCTGCCCGCGGACGACTGCTCGGTCATCCTGAAGTACCTTCCCGACGTGCCCATCGCCGTCGTCCGGGGCGCCGACCACAACATGAAGATCACCGAGCCGATCGACGTGTTCATCGCGGACAAGCTGTTCCAGATCGGCTCCACGGTCGCCCCCGCGCCGACCAGCGTGGGGGAGTACCGCACCAGGCTGGCCGGCAAGGTGATGGTGGTGCTCGGCGGCAGCTACGGGATCGGCGGCGACATCGTCGAGATGGCCCGCGGCTTCGGCGCGGAGGTGCGCTCGTTCAGCCGCTCCCAGACGGGGACGGACGTGTCCCGTCCCGAGGACATCGAGAAGGCCCTGGCCGACGCCCACGCCGAACTCGGCCGGATCGACTACGTCGTGCTCACCGCCGGCATCCTCAACCGGGGACGGCTGGCGGACGTGCCGATGGACGAGATCCTGGAGGGCATCCGGGTGAACTACTTCGCCCCCGTGCTCACCGCCCGGTTCGCCCACGCCTACCTGAAGGAGACCCGCGGCCAGCTGGTGTTCTTCACGTCCAGTTCGTACACGCGGGGACGGGCCGACTACTCGGTGTACTCCTCGACCAAGGCCGCGGTGGTGAACCTCACCCAGGCCCTCGCGGACGAGTGGTCGGCCGAAGGCATCCAGGTGAACGTGATCAACCCGGAGCGGGCCGGCACGCCGATGCGCACCAAGGCCTTCGGCAAGGAGCCGGAGGGCTCGCTGCTCTCCTCCCGCGCGGTCGCGCTGACCACGATCGACGTGCTGCTGTCGTCCCTCACCGGCCACGTGATCGACGTGCGCCGTGAGGAGCCCGGCCACGTCGGCATGTCCCGCTCCGAACTCGAGGCCACCCGGATCGCCGAGGCCCTGGAAGAGGTCGGCACCGAAGCCGAGGTCTGACGGTTCTCGTCTCGGTCCAGCCTGGTCGTGGACCGTCCCTCTCGTCGAGCGTGAACGGCCGGGGACAGGTCCCATTCCCGTTCACCTGAACGGAAACGGACCCGTCCCCCTTCCGTTCAGGGGCGATCGGCTCAGCCGCAGAGCGTCCTGGACTCGTCCTGGATGGCGGCCATGGTGTCGTTCAGCTTGCTGAGGTTCTTGACCATGGTCTTGAGCTCGTCCAGGTCCTTGCCGGTGACGGCCTTGCGACCCTGCTTGAGGTAGTTGAGCACCTTGGCGTAGTCGTCGGTGAGGGACGCCGGCGCGAGGTCGGCCGCGGCGGAGTACCGGGAGATCAGCTGGTCGAAGGTCTTCTTCAGGGCGTCGAAGTCGACCGCGCCCTCGCTGTCGCCGGTGTCGATGCCGCCGGCGGTGATCCGGGCGAAGGCCTTGCAGTAGGGCGACTGCGGCGTGGTCGCGCTCGCCGTCGGCGACGCCGAGGAGGCAGACGGTCCCGGGGTCAGGGTCGGTGCCGGCGCCGCGGACGTGCTGGTGCCCGTCACGGGGGCGGTCGGCTGCTCGCCCGCCGTCTGCGCCGGACGGGTCAGCGCGAACGCGACCCCTCCGATGACCAGCGCCAGCACCACCGCACCGGCAAGGACGATCCAGCGCCTCTTCGTGCTCGGACGCACCGGGCTCGCGGCCATTCGTCCCACCTCCACTCTCTCGCTCCGCTCCCAAGACTAGGTGGTCACGCCTGCGCTCGTTCGCACTCTCCTGAACCGCAGCCGCCGGGACGGGCGGTCGCCAGCCCCGCGGCGCGCTCGCCGGTAGGCTGCTCCGAGCGAGAGGAGAACCCGTGGCCGCTGGGGGACGCCGATGAGCCGGCTGGTCGACCGCTACCGGCGGGTGCTGGGCCATCTCCTGCCGCGGGCCACGGTGTGGCTGCTCACCCTGGTGGCGATCACGCTCCTGCTGGTCGGTCCGGCCGGGTTCGGTGCGGCGCTGGCCGTGGTCGCCGTGGCCGCGACGGTCTGGTGGCGGCTCACCGCCGTCGGCGCCGACCGGCAGCTGGTCGCCCGGACTTCGCTCGCCGTCGTCGCCGCTGTCGTCGCCGCGCGTGCGGACGGCTGGTCGTGGCCGCTGCTGTGCTGCCTCGCCGTCCTGCTGCTCGGACTGATGGCCGAGCCGACCGTCGCGCACGCCACGCGTCCGGCACTGCGTGTCTCCGGCCTGCCGGGCTTCTCGCTGCCGCCGCTCGCCCGCGTCCCCGAGCCCCTGTTCCTGGGCTGCAGTGCAGGCGTCGCCGTCCTCACGCTGGGGGCGGCCGGCCTGGCGCTGCCGGTGGCGCTCGCGCTGGCCGTGGCTGCGACCCTGCTCGGCCTGGCCGTCGCGACCTACCAGCTCTTCCGGGAGCGGACGCACGCCACCGAGCGGGCGGTCCGCGCGGCCCTCACCGCGCTCGCGCCCGCCTACTGCCTGTACTACAACGGCATCTCCCACGGCGCCTACCAGGTGCGGATGTGGCTGCCGTACCTCCAGCGCACCGGGCGGACCGGCATGCTGGTGATCCGGGATCCCCGGTTCTTCGCCGCGGCCGCCGCGCTCGGCGAACTGCCGGTCGTCCTCGCGCGCTCGGTCGAATCGCTGGAGTACCTGGCCGTCCCGAGCATGGGCGCCTTCTTCTACGTGAACAACGACGCCAAGAACGCCAACGGCGTGCGCTTCGGCGGCGTCACGCACGTCCACCTCGGGCACGGGGACAGCGACAAGCCGGCCAGCTACAGCGCGACCACGGCCATGTTCGACCAGATCTTCGTCGCCGGTCAGGCCGGCGTGGACCGCTTCGCGCAGCACGGCGTGCTGGTGCCGCGGGAGAAGTTCGTGCTCGTCGGCCGTCCGCAGGTCGAGCACATCGAGGTGCGGCCGCCGGACGCCCAACTGTCCGAGCATCCGGTGGTGCTGTACGCCCCCACCTGGCGAGGCAGCATCGGTGACTCCCTGTTCGGGTCGCTGCGCCACGGCGAGCGGATCGTCGCCGCGCTGGTCGCCGCCGGGGCCACGGTCTGGTTCCGGCCGCACCCCTACTCGGCGCGGGACGCGGAGTCGCGCGTGCTGATCAGCCGGATCGACGCGCTGCTCGCCGCCGACGCGACCCGCGCCCACCGGACGAGCGCCGCCACCGCCGCGATGACGGTGTTCGACTGCATCAACGCCTCGGACGCCCTGGTCACCGACGTGTCCAGCGTGGCGTCCGACTACCTGTACAGCAACAAGCCGTTCGCGATCACCGACACCGGCGTCGTCACCGACCTGGTGGCCGAGTACCCGGTCGCGCGCGCGGCCGTGCTGCTGCCCGTCGCGGACGGCGACCTGACCGCGGCCGTCGCGGACCTGCTCGGCCCCGACTCCCGCCGGCAGGTCCGGGCCGAGACCCGCAGCTACTACCTCGGCGACTGGCCGCCTGAGGAGTACGCGGATGTGTTCGTCGCCGCCGCCACCCGCGCGATGACCCCCGCCTGACCGGCTCCGGATCGCTTCCCGACCCGCCCTCGGCCCGGGTGTCGCGATCTGGCCAGCCTGGCCGTCCCGCGTGTCACACCCGTCACGTACCGGGCTCAGCGTGGCCGAATCGCGTCAGTCACCTTTCGCAGGGCGACCCCTCGGCGGCGACCGTCGTTCCTGACCGGGCCGGGCGCCGCGGGATGAGAGGATGACGTGGACCACCGCCGAGTGAAGGACCAGCCGTGAGCGATCAGGTGAAACCGACCCGGACGTTTGTGCGCACCTGCCAGAAGCCGGACGCGAGCCTGCCGCCCCTGCAGTCGACCGACCTGATCGGCGGCAACCAGGGCAACCTGCTGTACCAGTTCTCCACGGTCCGCGCCCTCGCCACGGACGGGGTGGACCTCAGCACGATCTCCTACCGCCAGTTCGAGAAGGGCGCGGTCGAGGAACGCGCGGAGTGGCTGAACTCGGAGTGCGACCACCTCGTGCTGCCGCTGTCGAGCTCCTTCCGGCTGCAGATGCTGAAGAACCTCGGCCTGTGGGCGGACCTGCTGGAGCTGCTGACGATCCCGGTCACCGTGGTCGGGATCGGCGCCCAGCTGCGGCTGGCCGACGTCGAGGCGGAGAACTACGTGCCGAGCCGCGTCACCGGGATCACCGCCTCCGCGGCGCAGATCGAGGAGCACGAGGCGGCGTCCCGGCGGTTCGTCGCCGCCGTGCTGGACCGCTCGACCTCGATCGGCGTGCGTGGCGAGGTCAGCAAGAAGTACCTGCAGCACCTCGGCTTCCCCGCGGACCGGATCGATGTGATCGGCTGCCCGTCCGTGTTCATGTGGGGTCCGGACTTCCGGATGCCCGAGCAGCCGCCCCGGCTCACCGCCCGCAGCACGATGTCGCTGTCGTTCGACCACCGGATCAACGCCACCGCCGATCTCCTGGAGCGGACGGTGCGCGACTACCCGCGCTCGACGGTCTACATGCAGGAGCGGCTGGGCGCCCAGATGGTGATCACCGGCAAGGAGACCCGCCCCGACTGGAACGGGGACATGCGCTTCCCGGTGCACGTCGACCACCCGCTGTTCCGGCAGCACCGGCTGGAGTACTACCCCACGGCCTGGTCCTGGATCCGGCACCTCAAGGGGATGGACTTCGCCTACGGGCCCCGCCTGCACGGCACCGTCGCCGCGACTCTCGCCGGGACGTCCGCCCACCTGCTGGTGCATGACTCCCGCACCCTCGAGATCGCGCACCACCATCACCTGCCGCACACCCTGATCGAGCGGCTGGACGAGGTCCGCTCCGTCGACGACCTCGTCGCCCGGCAGGACTACACGGCGTTCAACGCCGAGTACCCGGAGCTCTTCGCCCGCTTCACGGCGTTCCTCGGCCGCAACGGCCTGCGCAACGCCTACGAGGGTGACCGGACGGCGCTGGCGGCCTTCGACGCATCGACCGAGCGCGCGGCCTCGGCCGCCGGCGTGGTCAGCAACACCCGGCCGAGGCGCACCCTGCGCCAGACCCTGGGGCGCGTCCGCCGTGCCGTCGGCCTGGGCCGCCGCTGACGCCGAGCGCCGGCCTCCATCGCCGCCCACGCCGCTCCGCTGCCATTACGTCGTCCAGGGCTCGACCCGGGATCCCGCAACAAGTCCTCAGGTCGCCGGCGGGGATCCCGGCGTTCGCCGGGATGACGCAAGAAGTCGTCACCGGGATGACGAGGGGGCGGGAACCCCGCAGGAACGACGATGCGGCCCTGCGAAACGCACTCCGAGGAGCCCGCGAGGGACGAGCGGGCCCTGAAAACGGCCCCTGAGGAGCCCGCAAGGGACGAGCGGGCCCTGAAAAACGGCCCCTGAGGAGCCCGCGAGGGACGAGCGGGCGTCACGAAGGGGCCACAGCGGCGTCACCAGAACGGCACAGGGTACCGTCCGGTAGCCCCGGGAATCGATGACCGAGGGGGGCGAGTCGCGTCTGCGGATGTACCATGACGTGGATACCTGTTGTCCATCGGGGGGGTCTCTTCATGTCACGACCGCTCGCACTTGTCGGCGCGCTGTCACTGATCGGGGTCCTGCTGGCCCCCGCAACCGCTGCACAGGCGGAGTCCACGAAGGTGGTCGCGGCCGCTGAACTGCAGACGGCTGACCCCAGTCCCAACATCGCTCCGGGAGCGGTCAAGCCCGACGTGGCCTACACCACGGACCAGGGCGGACGGGTCGAGGTCTACACCTCGATCGGCGACAACAACAACGGCGTCGACTGGCGGCAGGTGAACGAGTTCGCGTACCTGCTCAACTCCGTGCCCAAGGGCAAGCAGATCTACGCCACGGTCTACAACTCGCTCTGGGACGGGGACAAGGCCAAGTACAACACCACCAGCCAGCAGTGGGAGGTCTACGACTCCTCCGGCAAGACCCTGCGGACGACGGACGGCTTCGGCCCCACCCAGGCGCTGCAGAACCAGCTGAACCAGTACACCACCGCGGCCGAGCGCAGGGCCTACATCCACCTGCTCCTGTCCAAGAAGAGCATGCGCGACGCGAAGGCTGCCGGCAGCGGGCTGGCCAGCCTGATCTACGGCACCGGCGACGCCAACACCGGGATCTACACCGAGTGCGCCAAGACCACCAAGGGCAACAACGGCGCCTGCCTGCTCAGCCCCGGGGTGGACGAGGAAGCCCTGATGCACTCCAAGTACGGGCTCTTCGAGCAGGCCGCCGACTCCACCGGCAAGATCTGGAACAACGTGGTCTGGATCACCTCGGCGAACCTCAACGGCGCCAGCGGCGGCAAGAAGTCGAACACCAGCATCGCCCTCTTCGGCGAGGCGAAGGGCTACTCCGAACTCCTCAACAAGGTGTGGAACGCCGAGGTCACCGAGACGTTCACCAGCGCCTACCTGTCCGCGATCCCCGGCATCAAGGGCACCAACAGCGACTTCACGTTCTACCCGTCCCCCCGCACCAAGGACGGCAACATCACCGGCCTCGACTACGAGGCCAACTTCCTCAAGGCGAGCACGAACACGGCGTTGGGCGGCACCAAGTCCGCCTGCAAGGCCTATCTCGTCCATTCGCTGTTCAGTGAGACCCGCAGCGACATCCTGACCCAGCTCGCGACGTTGCAGAACACCGACAAGTGCACGGTGAAGATCGTGCTGGGCGAGAATGCCATCGGCGCCATCGTCACCACCTACTTCAAGATGAGCACGGCGGTGCGCGACCTGATCGACCGGACCGAGTTCAGCAACGTCCACGACAAGACGCTGTCGCTCAGCTACACGCTCAACGGCACCCCGCACGGCATCACGTGGGGCGGCTCGGAGAACTTCAACGGCACGAGCCTGCGCTACGACGAGCTGGCGTTCAAGGCGGAGGACCTCACCTTCACCCGGGCGGTCGAGCAGCAGTCCGAGCGGCTGTACCAGCTGTCCAGGGGCGGCGAGGAGACCATCGCGGTGAAGACCGTGTCCGTGCTTCCCCAGGCACCACAGCTCAACGTCGGCAGCAGCGTCCAGCTGCGGGCGCGGATCAGCCCGACCAACGCTTCGACCACCCAGGTGACGTGGAAGTCGAGCAACACCGCGGTGGCCGACGTGAATGCCGCCACCGGTCTGGTCAAGGCCAACAAGGCCGGCACCGCGACGATCACCGCCACCTCGGTCTCCGGCCCGATCAAGGGCACCACCGTCGTCACGGTGAACAACGACAGCCCGGAGCAGAACACCACCGACCCGGGCGCGTCCGCGCTGCAGGTCTCGTCCCCGCCGACGATCACCATGGAGACCTACCAGGAGCCCGGCACCAAGACGCACGTCGTGGTCACATGGGGCCAGGGCGCCACGGACCTCACCGGCAAGGTGACGCTGCAGTACTACTCCGGCGGCAAGTGGAAGAACTACACGAGCTTCACCGTGAACTCCGGCCGGGTGGAGAAGGACTTCACGTTCAAGAGCACCAAGACCTGGCGGTTGCGGGCGGACTCGGTCAGCAGCCCGTCCGGGGCGAGCATCACGTCGACCGGCAAGTACTCCAACGGCTACAGCTACGTGATCGTCCGCACCGCGGGCGCTCCGACCAAGCCCAAGCTCTACGCGCCCAACCTGGTCAAGGGCACTGCCAGCACCATCCCGATGGTGGTCTCGTGGCAGGGCTCGGGCACTCGGACGATCAAGATCCAGTACAAGTCGGGCAGCAAGTGGAAGTACGTCTCTGACGCCTCGTACTCGATGACCACCAACAACAAGATGGTCGGAGCGGTGTCGGTGAAGTCCCGCTACTGGCGGATCGTCGGCGTCACGAAGGGCAAGGCGACCAAGGTGTCGTCAGCTGTCTACGTGAAGGTCGTCTGAGCCCCACCTACCGCTGGTTGAGCTTGTCGAAACCCCTGTCCGGGTCTCGACAGGCTCGACCATCGGTTCTTCGTCCGCCCAGCGGTCTTCGTCCGCCCAGCGGTTCTTCGTCCGCCCAGCGGGGGCGGCTACAGGGACGCGAAGACCTCGGCGAGGAAGGGACCCTCGCGGTCGGCGTCGAAGCGGAACGGTGACTGGTAGAACGTGGGGTCGTCCGGCACGCAGGTGACCGAGTCGATCCGGTGGCCGAGCAGGGACGCGATCAGGTACTCGTTGCGCGCGGTGTACGCCGTGGAGCCGATCATGATCACGTGCTTGGGGTCGTCGGCGAAGCAGAGATTGAACAGCGCGCTGCCGGCGAAGCCGCCGACCACCTCGGCGTTGCGGAACAGGTGCACCTGCTCGCCGAGGGAGTAGTCCTCCGGGTAGAGGATCGCGAACCCGTGGGCCGCGAACAGCTCCTCGACCTCCTCGGTGTTGTGGCAGGAGCGCTTCGCCAGGCGGCGGGAGCAGAAGAACCTCGTCGGGAAGTCCGGCGCGGGCACGCCGGCGGCGAGGTTGTCCCCCACCGACCGCCACACACCGACGATCTCCGGGTGCACGTAGTCGGGGTTCGACAGCATCGGGGTCGCCGACACCACCCGCTCCGCGAGCACCGGGCCGTGCAGGAAGAGCACGTCCTCGGGCGCGATGCCACCCGCGGCGTACACCTGCGACTCCCAGGAGCGCAGCTCGTGTCCCTTGTTGATCGCCACCACGGCCTTCACGTCCGGGTACAACGCCTTCGCCTGCGACCAGCCCCAGAACCGGGAGAGCTGCTCGGTCATCAGGTGCCCGAAGTGACCTCGGATCTCGTTGTCGAGGTGGAAGTACGTGCCCTCGATGAACGGCAGATCGTCGGTGGCGTGCTTGAGCCTCGCGAACCGTGGCGCCACCTCGAGGGTCGCGCGGTTCCGCAGCCTCGGGAACTGGTTGTGCCGGTAGGTGTCCGGGGTCAGCACGCGGTCGGTGCTGAGCACCTGGCCCGGCGTGACCACGGCGTTGTGGTACAGCCGCAGTGAGATGTCGATGGTCTCGTAGGCATCCGGGAAGCCCGGACGCGGAGTGCTGGTGTTCTCCCGGAACTCGCACCGGGAGCGGAACGGCTGGGCCGGGATCACCTCGAGCACCCGATCACTTCGTTCGGGACGGGCGGCGAGGTAGGCGTTCATCTCCGGCTCGCGCAGCTTCGCCAGCGCCGGCTGCCCGCCCCGGACGACGGCCAGGTGCGGACCCCGGGCCGTGACGCCGGAAAGCGCCGTCCCCAGCCCGTGGGCGTCGAGGACGGCCCGCGGGATGCCCCGCTTGTTGGACGGGTACGGCTCGCCCTTCGCCGCTTCGCCCGCGGCCAGCAGCGCGCCGAGGCTCCCCTTCTCCCTGCTGTGCAGTTCCCCGGCCCCGTGCAGCACGACCAGCGCGCCGCCGTCCCGCAGCTGGTAGAACGCGTCCAGGAAGCGCGGCACCCGCTGCCGGTGCGGCCGGACATCGACGATCGCGTCGAACGGCGCCAGCACGGTCAGCCGGACATGGCTGGCGGAGTCCGTCTCCGTGACCTCGTGGACGACGGCTCCCGGGAACGCCCGTTGCAGCCCCGAGGTCACCGGGCTGCCGGGTGCGGTGACCAGGACCGCGACCACTCCCCGCCCGGACGGCAGGTACTCGGCGAGCAGGGCCCGCAGGTCGCTGTCCACCCGTTCGCGGACTCGCCGGCGGACGGCATCGACGACTCGATCGACCGGGCCTCGACCTGCCACGACTCTCCTCCAACGCTCCGGCCGGGCGCTGCTGGTGGGGGGCGTCACCGGTCCTTTGCGGCCAGCCTAACGGCCACGGGCCGTTCACTCAGGCGATAGCCAGCGACCGCCCCAACTCCGTACGAGTCCGTTGCTCCGATCGGAGGAGGGCCTGCGAAATTGCGCGCCAGTCGGTGCGGGACGGCGTGATCACGCCGAGTCCGGGGATCGAGAGGGCAATTTCGCAGCGGTGGTGGGCCCTTCGTGACGCGGCCCTCGTTCCTCGGGCCGCTCCTCAGGGACCGGTGGGTGGGTCAGGGGAGGTGGATCGTGGCGGTCACCAGGTTGTGGTCGGAGGGGATCGTGCCGGCGAACTTGCCTGCGGTGTCCAGGTTCACGACCGTGCGCCACAGGCTGACCCGGACGTCCTTGCTGACCAGGATGTAGTCCACGTTGGTGCCGATCGGGTACGACGTGCGGCGAGCGGTCGAGGCGTAGGCGTTGAAGCTGTTGTACTCGGCGTCGACGATGTTCTCCGCGATCGCGTTCTCGCCGCTGGCCCACGAGCCTGTGGCGTTGTCGAGCGGGTCGATCAGCCCGGCCTTGATGTACTTGATGTACGGGCCGTTGTTCGGCTTCGCCGACCGGCTGGAGTTCATGTCACCGGTCACCACGACCGGACGGCCTCCGCTGTACTTGTCGACCAGGGCGAGCACCTGCTTGGCCTGCTTGATCCGCACGTTGTTGTACTTGCTGCTCTTGTTCGAGCCCGGCTCGAGGTGGGTGTTGATCACGAAGAAGCTCTTGCCGGTCACCTTGTCCTTCAGGACCGCCCACACCGCGTAGCGCCGCGAGCTGCCGAGCTTCGCGAGGATCTTCGAACCCTCGCTCACCTTGCTCAACCGGGTGGTGTCGAAGGCCAGCCGGCTGCCGCTCGTGCTGTCGTTGTTCACGTAGTCGTACTTGCTGCCGAGCAGGTTGAGGACGTCGGTGTACTGGCGGACCTTCTTGCCGTCGACGGTCACGGAAACCGGGGTGGCCTCCTGCAGCGCGACCACGTCCGGCGACTGCGCCTTGATGCTGGCCGCGATGATCTCCCGGCGCTGGTTCCACGTGGGGCTGCCGGTGGGCTTGCGGACGTTGTAGCTCACCACCGAGATGCCGGTGGACGACGCGGTCTTCGTCGCGGCCGACCAGGTGTCGGAGAAGTCGCTCAACGCGTCGTGCGAGCCCTTCTCGACCACCCGGACGCGCAACTGGTAGGTGGTCGAGGCCGCCAGCCCGTCCAGCACGCCGCCGGGAGCGTCGAAGTACCTCGACGCCCAGTCGCCGGAGGTCTTGTACTGCAGCTGGTAGGCGACGCCGGGGCCGCGGGTCCGCCACGACACGAACAGGGAGTCCGCGCCGCCGGCGGTGGCCTTCGTCTGCGCGGGCGCGAGTTCGGGCTTGTCGTCACTGTCGGACGTGGTCACCGCGACCGGGGAGCTGTAGCTGCTCAGGTCGGTCCGGCCGCTGCTGGTGGTGGCCTTCTTGATGGCCTTGACCTGGAAGTAGTAGGTGGCGCCCGGGCTCAGCCGCGAGGCGGCGACCGTCGGGTTGCCGTCGGTCCGGCTCCACTCGGAGTAGTTGCCGATGACGTCCCACGTCTCGGGGCTGGACATGTTCGGGCTGGCCGAGAACCGCACCCGGTAGGCGTCCTCGCCCATCTTGCTCCAGGTGAGCGCGATCGCCCGGGCCGAGACCTCGGTCGCGTGCAGGCCGCCGGGGCCGGACGCGGCGCTGGCGGGCGCGGTGGTCGTCACGGTGCTGCCGACGGCCAGGGCGAGGGTCAGCGCCAGGGCGCCGAAGCGCGACGCAGCGAGACGGGTACGTCCGGTCATGATCGGGGGGGCTCCTCATGCTGGTTCTGGTCAACGAACCGCTGGAGCCCCCGACAACGGCGAGAGGAGACTATCACCTGTTTGGGGATTTCTTCAGTCCTCTCACAGGTTACTTTCATCTACCAGCGCTCCAGTCTGAAGCGCCGGTTGAGGTATCGGGCGGACGGACGCGTCGGGCCGGCAGTCGTTAGGCTGGCCCCATGAGCGCTCTCGTCGACCCCACCACCACCGCTGCCTGGGCGAAACTCACCGGTCTCGCCGCAGATCTCTCCCCCGACCTCCGTGGCTGGTTCGCCGCGGACCCGGGGCGCGTCGACCGGCTCAGCTTCACCGCCGCCGAGTTGCACGTCGACCTGTCGAAGAACCTCATCACGGACGAGGTGCTCGCCGCGCTGGTCGAGCTCGGCGAGGAGGTCGGGCTGCGGGCGTTGCGGGACGCCATGTACGCCGGCGAGCGGATCAACGTCACCGAGAACCGCTCGGTGCTGCACACCGCGCTGCGCAGGCCGAGGGGCGACAGCCTCGTCGTGGACGGCACCGACGTCGTCGTCCAGGTGCACGAGGTGCTGGACAAGGTGTACGCGTTCGCCGACCGGGTGCGCTCCGGGGAGTGGAAGGGCGTCACCGGCCAGCCGATCCGCACGGTGGTGAACATCGGCATCGGCGGCTCCGACCTCGGCCCGGTGATGGTGTACGAAGCGCTCAAGCCCTACGTGCAAAAGGGCCTGGAGTGCCGGTTCGTCTCCAACATCGACCCCACCGACGTGGCCGAGAAGACCGCCGACCTCGATCCGGCGACCACGCTGTTCATCGTGGCGTCCAAGACGTTCACCACGCTGGAAACCCTGACCAACGCCCGGATGGCCCGCGACTGGCTGCTGGCCGCCCTGCGTGCCGCCGGCGCGATCGATGACACCGACGCCGCCGCGAAGGACGCGATCAGCAAGCACTTCGTGGCCGTCTCCACCGCGCTCGACAAGGTGGCGGCCTTCGGCATCGACCCGGCGAACGCGTTCGGCTTCTGGGACTGGGTGGGCGGCCGCTACTCGGTCGACTCCGCCGTCGGCACCTCGCTCGCCGTCGCGCTCGGCCCGGACAACTTCGCCGACTTCCTGGCCGGCTTCCACGGCATCGATGTCCACTTCGCCGAGACCCCGCTGGCCTCCAACGTCCCTGCGCTGATGGGCCTGCTGAACGTCTGGTACGTGAACTTCCTCAAGGCGTCCAGCCACGCCGTCCTGCCGTACGCGCAGTACCTGCACCGGTTCGCCGCCTACCTGCAGCAGCTCACGATGGAGTCCAACGGCAAGGGCGTCCGCCTGGACGGGTCCGAGGTCGTGACCGAGACCGGCGAAATCTTCTGGGGCGAGCCGGGCACCAACGGCCAGCACGCCTTCTACCAGCTGATCCACCAGGGCACCCAGCTGATCCCCGCCGACTTCATCGCGGTCGCCACCCCCGCCCACCCGATCCAGGACGGGGACGCGGACGTCCACGAGCTGTTCCTGTCGAACTTCTTCGCCCAGACCAAGGCGCTGGCCTTCGGCAAGACCGCGGACGAGGTGCGCGCGGAGGGCACCGCCGAGTCGATCGTCCCGGCGCGGGTGTTCCCCGGCAACCGGCCGACGACCTCGATCATGGCGCCGGCGCTCACCCCGTCCGTGGTGGGCCAGCTGATCGCCCTGTACGAGCACATCACGTTCACCCAGGGCGTGGTGTGGGGCATCAACAGCTTCGACCAGTGGGGCGTGGAGCTGGGCAAGCAGCTGGCCCTGCAGATCGCCCCGGCCGTCGCCGGGGACGAGGCGGCGCTGGCGGCGCAGGACGCGTCCACGCAGGCTCTCGTCCGCTACTACCTCGACCACCGGCAGCGCGCCTGAACCGTGCGGTGGGCCGGGGAGTACCGGAGGTCCGGTAGAATCCCGCACGTCCGCAGGCCGGTCCGGCCGAGTAGCGATGGGATAGCGAACGCATGAGTCTGGCCTCCGTGGCCGCCGAGCACGGGTTGAAACGGGTAGGTGCCCGGCCGCGGTTCTGGCGCTACCTGAGTGAAGCCTGGCGGCGCCGTGAGTTCGTGCTGGCGATGGCCCAGTACCGGCTGCGCGCCGAGCTCGAACGCAACCGCCTGGGCGTGCTGTGGCTGATGCTGCAGCCGGCGCTCAACGCGCTGATCTACGGCGCGATCTTCGGCATCCTGCAGGAGGGCCGGCGCGGGCCCGACTTCGCGGCACACGTCGTGATCGGCGTGTTCCTGTTCCAGTACTTCTCGAAGAGCCTCATCCAGGGGGCGAAGTCGATCACGGGCAACCAGTCGCTGGTGCAGTCGCTGGCGTTCCCGCGGATCACGCTGCCGCTGGCGGAGGTGATCGAGCAACTGCTCTCGCTGCTGCCGTCCATCGCGCTGCTGTTCGTGATCCTGCCGTTCTTCGGGCACTGGCCCACCTGGAGCTGGCTGCTGCTCGTGCCGCTGCTGGGCCTGTTCACGCTGTTCAACGTCGGCATCGCCCTGATCGCCGCGCGGCTCACCGTCCACGTCCGTGACCTCACGCAGCTGCTGCCGTTCGTGTCCCGGATCCTCTTCTACACCTCCGGCGTGCTGTTCAACGTCAGCACGCTGTTCGACAAGCACCCGTGGGTGGTGCAGCTGTTCGACCTCCACCCGCTCTACCAGGTGCTGCAGATGGCGAGGGCGGCCCTGATGGGCGGCCACAACTACGACCCGATGTACTGGGCCTACTTCTCGATCTGGTCCGTGGTGGTGCTCGTCATCGGCCTGCTGTTCTTCTGGGTGGCGGAGGAGAGGTACGGCCGTGACTGAGGACCGCAAGCCCGTGGTCGTCGTGGACGACCTGCACGTCACCTACCGGGTGTTCGCCAGCGGCAAGGCCGTGAAGAAGTCGAGGGGCGGGTTGCTGCAGGCGTCCGGCCGGGGCATCCGCGAGGTGCACGCCCTGAAGGGTGTCAGCTTCGTCGCCTACGAGAACGAGTCGATCGGCGTGATCGGCGCCAACGGGTCAGGGAAGTCGACGCTGATGCGGGCGGTGACCGGGCTCACGCCGCCGGCCTCCGGCGCGGTGTACGCCTCGTCGCGACCCAATCTGCTGGGGGTGGGCGCCGCCCTGATCCCCGAGCTGTCGGGTGAGCGGAACATCGTCCTCGGCGGGCTGGCGCTCGGCCTCACCCGCAAGGAGATCGAGGAGCTGCACGACAAGATCATCGCCTTCTCGGAACTGCAGGAGTTCATCGACCTGCCGATGCGCACCTACTCCTCAGGCATGCAGGCCCGGCTGAAGTTCGCGATCGCCACCATCAAGCAGCACGAGATCCTGATCGTCGACGAGGCTCTTTCCGTCGGCGACAAGGAGTTCCGCCGCCGCAGCGAGGACCGGATCCGCGAGATCCGCGACAACGCCGGCACGGTCTTCCTGGTCTCCCACTCGATGAACTCGATCCGCGACACCTGTTCGCGGACGATCTGGCTCAACCGTGGCGAGATGATGATGGACGGCCCGACCGAGGAGGTCGTCTCGGCGTACGAGGCGTTCCGCTCCGACGGCGTCGGCGCCCGGAGGAACCGCCCGCAGGCCTGACCTCCGATGGTGGAAAAGGGGTCTGTCCCCGTTTTCCACCAGATGGCGGGAAATGGGGACAGACCCCTTTTCCACCACTCCGGGGCTTTCCGGGGACAGGTCCCATTCCCGTTCACTCGTCCCGGTTCCTGAGGAGGTCGCGCTGCGACCGTCACGAAGGGCCGCGGACATCGCTTTCACAGAGGCGGTCGAGGTTGGCGGCGAACGCGGCCTGGGGGCCACCGGGAGGATCGCCGAGCACGTGCTTCTTCATCGCGATCCGCGCCTCGCGGAGCGGATCGTCGCCGAGGACCTGCTGCAGGATCGTGTCGAGTCCGGCCAGGTCGGGGCCGAGCAGGTAGGAACTGGCCTGGGACGGGTAGGCGGCCACGAAGGCGTCCGGGGTCAGTCCGGCCGGATCGCACACGATCACCGGACGCTCGGTCGCCAGGTAGTCGGAGATCACGCTGGACACGTCGGAGACCAGCACGTCCGCCCCGGCGAGGCACTCGGTCATCGTGAGCCCACGGTCGGCGACCACGAGGTTCCCGTCGCCCGCGGCACGCAACATACCCTCGATCTCGGCGATCGCGGCCAGCATCGACGGCCGCACCACCCCGCTGGCCGGATGCGGCCGGAACCACACCCGCAGTTCCGGGTGACCCGCGAGCACCCGGCGCACCAGCTCGACGCCGAGCACGTCCAGCGAGCTGTGGGTGGTGGCCTCGTAGTAGCCCTCGAAGGTGGGGGCGTAGAGCAGCACCCGCGGCTCGCGTCCGGACGGGCCGACGGGCAACCCGGCCACCTGCGGCCGTCCGATCACGGCGAACCGCTCCGGCCCGAGGTCGATGCCGGCCGTCCGGAACCGGTCGATCGCGGCCGGGCCGGCCACCCAGGTCTCGTCGAACGCCCGGATCAGCGCGCTGGCGCTGGTGGCCTTGTCCGAGTCGCCGTGGGCGAGCATCACGTGCCGGAGCCGCGGATCGCGCAGCAGCGTCGCGTTGCGTTCGCCGTACGCGAGGTAGAACGCCACCCGCACACCGGGCAGGGTGAGTCCCTCGACATGACGGGTGGTCGGCGCGTACACCACCGGGTGCCGGGTGGGCGCGAGCGGCGCCAGCTGGTTCGCCTCGCGGACGACCACCAGGCCGTTGCGCGGCAGCGCGTCCAGCGCGGGCAGCCACTGGTTGACGATGTACTTCGACTGCCGGGCCGCCAGGGACACGTAGACCAGGAAGGACGGGTCGTCGGTGGCGAGGTCGGCGAGCAGGCGTTCGCCCCACGTCCGCTGGTCGCGATGGACGGAGAGCGCACGCAGGCCCGTCCACGCCAGGTAGGCGAGGGCCGCGGCGACCACCAGCACGATCAGGGCCAGCCCCGGGACGGCGTCGAGCAGCCTCGCCGCGGTGGCGAGCGCCGAGGCCAGCGCCAGGAACTCGAGCCAGACCAGGACGGCCGGCGTGCCGACGGCGGACGCGTACGCGCGGGCCGACGCCGCGAAGGGCCGGGGCTGGACGGCGACGCCCGGCTCGTAGCGCAACGGAGGCGCGGACCGGGACAGCCACGTGCCCAGCACCGGCTGGGCCGTCCACGCGAGCTGCACGAAGAGCACGGCGGTCACGTACGCGAGGCCGGCCGGGGTCCCCGCGGAGGTGCCGAAGACCAGCGCCGCAGCGACCAGGCTGCGCAGCAGGGCCCGCAGTTGCGCGCGGAGGCCGACCAGGTCGAGCAACCGGACGACGGCGGGGTCGGCCGGCGTGGCCAGCCAGTCGCCCGCCGCACCGAGCAGCCAGGCGACCAGCCCGAGCCAGGGCAGGCCCAGCCATGCGGCGAGCACGAGGAGCGCCAGGCTGCCGGCGAACACCGGCAGGTACGCCCGCGCGGCGACCGAGCTGAGCGCGGACGGGACGCGTCCGGGCCAGGCGGCGCGAGCCACCTCCTCCCACTCGGGGACGGGCGCCCGGCCGAGGTTGCCGAGAGCTCCGCCGGGTTTCACGCGGCTCAGCCTAGCCACCGCCGTCCCCGGGCCCGGCCGGTGCCACGGATCCCGCGGGCGGTGAACGGGAATGGGACCTGTCCCCAGGGATCGCCGGGGACAGGTCCCATTCCCGTTCAGACCGGTTCGGCCTCGTCCAGCGCCCGGGCGAGCGCGGCGTACGTCTCGTCCACCGCACCGGCGGCGGCGTGGACGACCACGGCCGAGGGCCTGGCCTCCCGCAGCGCCAGCAGCTTCTCGTACAGGCCGGCGAGGAAGTCCGGGCCACCGTGCGCGGCGACCACGCGACGGTTGTGCTCGTCCCACTCGCCGACGACCTCGCGCCGGTCGAACCGGGCCACCGCCTCCGCCGGGTCGGCGAGCAGGATGACCTCCCGGAAGTCCGCACCGTGGTCGCGCGCGGCGCCTTCGAACGCCGCGATCTCGGCGACGGTGGTCAGGCACTGGGGCAGGACGACGTCCCGTCCGCCGGCGAGGTGGGCGGACGCCATCGCCAGCGCCACCGGACGCAGCACGTCATGGACGCGGCCGCCGAGGTCACGCCAGCCGCCGACGAGGGGGTGCAGGGCGTCGATGTCCAGGTTCAGGGTGCCCGGGTGCCGCTCGGCCCAGAGCGCCGACAACGTGGACTTGCCGATCGCCGGCGGCCCGTTGAGATGGATCAGGGACGGCACCCGCCGAGGCTAGCAGCGCGGTCTGGTCCCGGGCGGGGCCGGGTGGACGGCCTGAACGGGAATGGGACCTGTCCCCGTGTGGGGGGTCAGGCGCGGATGGCCACGTGGACGTGGTTGAAGTGGTTGGCGTTGAGGCTGCCGCGGTCGGCCATCTTGCGCCAGCGCGGGGTGCTCGGCGTCCAGATGTGCTGCTCGAAGATGATGTGGTCGATGTTGAACACCTTCGCGTGCGCGATCAGGTACTTCGCGATCCGGTGGCCGAGCGCGCTCTCGGCGCGCGGGGTGAGCATGATGTCGAGTGCGCGTCCGTTCCTGTGGAAGGGCAGGCCGCCGGCCCGCCAGCCGCCGTAGGAGTTCACCGCGGGGAACAGCGCGCACACCGAGCGGTAGATGTGGATGGTGTCCTTGCGCAGCTTCCCCTCGATCGCCGAGCCGCGCGAGCAGGCGTCCCAGGTGGTGCCCGCGGCCTCGATCGGGGCTGCGTCCGACAGCTGGGCCTCGAGCACCCAGCCGTAGCCGTCGTCGTACTCGACCTTGCGGTACTTGCCGTCGATCTCGGAGGTCGCGCTCACCCGGACGCCGAGTTGCAGCTGTCCGAGCAGGGCGGCCTTCTCGCTCGCCTGCTTGCGCACGTTCACGGTGGCCGTCGTGTAGAGGGGGGTGTGGCTGATCAGGGCCTTCGTTGCCCGCTTCGCCGAGGTGACCGCGGGTGCGGCCAGCTGGTCGGCGGTGAGCGTGCGGCTCACCGGCTGCTGCAGCGCCGCGGCGAGCCGGACGGACGAGTCCTGCGCCGGCACCGCGCCCATCGCGACCGTGGGATCAGCGGTGCTGCCGATGACCACGGCACCGGCGGTGGCCGACGCGGTGATGGCCGCCAGCGCGATGCCGCCGCGGGCGAAGATCCGATCGCCGATGCCGGGGACGGCGTGACGCGGGGTGTGGGCGGCGCGTGCCGCGGTGCCACGGGGTCGATCAGGGACGTCCTGCGCTGTCGGGTCAGCGACCCGGCGAGGCTCGTACATCGACACACCCGTCCTGAAGAACTAGCAAGCGGATTCTCAGGATAACTTAAGGAACTGCGCGCGGGCAACTGTCCGGCCCTTTCCGGGGCGACGATTGCGCGCTCAATCGGCTGCGATCGGGCGCCGAACTGGGGATACTGGACGGACGCATGTCATCGCGGAAGCGCTCGATCGGGGGACGATGAAGCCCATGACGCTGCTGGTCGCAGCACTGGTCCTTGTCCTCGGCGTGGGCTTGATCGCGACCGGCGGCCCCGTCCCCGGCCAGCCCGCGTTCGCCGCCGGGCAACCGCTCCCCGAGGCGACCAAGAAGAAGACGCCGAAGGCCAAGCCGTCCGCGACCCCGACCGTCGCGACGCCGAGCCCGGTCGCCACCCGGCGTCCCATCGACGACGAGGGCGAACGGTGGGTCCAGCTCGCGGTGATCGGCGGCGGCGGCCTGCTCGCCTGCGTGCTCGCCTTCTTCGGCATCGGCGCGCTGCTGCGCCACCGCACGAAGGTGAAGGCCCGGGGCCGGGCCTGACGGGCGGTCAGTCCCCCAGGCGCCAGTTCTGCAGCGTCGCGCGCAGGTCGTCCAGGGTGTCCCCCAGCACGGCGTCGGGGTCGACCAGTTCGCGCGGCCAGACGGCGACCCCGCCCGACTCCAGCCACAGTTCGGCCTGGTACCGCTCGATCCGGCCGCTGGCTATCACCGGGGACGGCGCGAGCAGGTCCGGCAGGATGCGGGCGTAGCTCGTGCCGAACGCCTCGCTGGGGACGAGCTGGACGGCTGCGGCCCCGGCGGCCATCCCCGTCCACAGTTCGGTCGGGGTGAGCCCCCCGAGGATCACCGGCAGCTCCGGGACGGCGGCCACGAGTTCCGGCAGCAGGTAGTTGGACGCGACGAAGGCCGCGCCGGCGGTCGCCGAGGCGACGGCCTCCTCGACGGTGGTGACCCCGTGGACGCCGATCCGGGCGCGGCGGCCGAACAGCCGCAGCAGCGCGGGCAGCTGGTCCACCTGGCCGGCGGCCACGGTCCACACCTTGAAGCCCTCCTGGCAGAGCACCTCGCAGGCGGGGACGAGTTCCTCCGCGTCGAGTTCGGGCAGGCTGAGGACGACGCTGTGCACACCCAGGTCGGGCAGAGAGGGAACCACGCGCCCATCCTGCCCGATCCGCGCCGGTGACACCGGCACGCCCGCGTGGTTAGCTGAGGTGGATCCACGCCGAGGAGGACCGATGAAGATCACCAGCGACGGCATCGCCGCCGACGCCACCATCGACCTGCGCTACGCCGAGCCGGGGGTGGGCGGCACGAATGTCTCGCCCGGACTGGAGTGGTCGGGGGCCCCCGAGGGCACCCGCAGTTACGCCGTCACCTGCTTCGATCCCGACGCCCCCACCGGCAGCGGTTGGTGGCACTGGGTGGTCACCGACATCCCCGCCGACGTCACCTCGTTCGCCGAGGGGGCACCGCTGCCGGACGGCGCGCGCACCTGGACCAACGACTACGGCTATCCCGGCTGGGGCGGGCCGTGGCCGCCGCCGGGTCCCGCGCACCACTACGTGTTCACCGTGTTCGCCGTCGGCGTCGACCGCCTCGATGTGCCGGACGAGGCCTCGAGCGCCGTGGCCCGGCTGACGCTGAGCTTCAACGTGCTCGCCCAGGCGTCGTTCACCGCGCTGTTCGCCAACCCCGCCAGCTAGGGACCAGGACCCGTGGCGGTCCTGATCGATCCGCCGCGCTGGCCGGCGCACGGGACGCACTTCTCCCATCTCGTCTCCGACACGGCGCTCGGGGAACTGCTGGAGTTCGCCGACGCCAACGGCGTTCCCGTCCGCGCCTTCGACCACGACCACTACGACGTGCCCGAACGACGGCACGCGGAGTTGGTGGGCGCCGGCGCGGTACCGGTGTCGGAGTCCGAGCTGCTGCGGCGGCTGGTGGCGTCCGGGCTTCGCGTCCGCACGCCGGAGCGCACACCGAAGCCCGCGCAGGTCCTGCCGGCCCTCGCCGCGGCGTGGCACGACCTGCTGCCGTCGGCGCCCGGCCTCGGCCGCGAGTTGGTGCGCCGCTGGCAGGAGCCGCACCGGCACTACCACGACGTCCGCCACCTCGCGCAGGTGCTGGGCGCGCTCGATCTGCTCGCGGACGGACCGGTGCCGCGTCCGGTCCTGCTCGCCGCGTGGTTCCACGACGCGGTGTACGACGGGGAGCCGGGCGCGGACGAGGAGCGCTCCGCCGACCTTGCGGCCGCGGAGCTCACCGGCGCGGGACTGCCCGCGGACGAGGTGGCGGAGGTCGTCCGCCTGGTCGGGCTGACCGTCCACCACGACCCCGGGCCAGACGACCCGGCGGGTGTCCTGCTGGTGGACGCCGACCTGTCGATCCTCGGCCAGCCGCCGGGGCGCTACCACGTGTACTCCCGCGACGTGCGCCTGGAGTACTCGCGGTTCAGTGACGAGATCTTCGCCGCGGGCCGCGTGCGGGTCCTGGACGCACTATCCTCGTTCGATCCGCTGTACCGGTCGGCGACCGCTCGGCGGCTGTGGGAGGCACAGTCCATCCACAACCTTGTCGAGGAACGAAATCGCTGGCTGCGTTTTCTCCCTTCGACCGGGTAAGCTTCTTTGTCAACAGCATGAGCCATGCTTGCGGGGGGTACGCGATGGCGAAGGCAGGTATCTGGCTTGCCGCGGCAGCA
>DAINOM010000022.1:0-29589 GCA_036735445.1 Propionicimonas sp. | reverse complement strand
TTCCGGTCGTCCTCACGACGGGACGCAGCTGGCACGCCACGCGTCCGGTCTTCGAACAACTCGGGCTGCCCAGCGGCCCGGCGGTGTCGTCCAACGGCGCGGTGACCGTGTCCTTCCCGCCCTTCGAAGTGCAGCGGGTGGTCACCTTCGACCCGGCCGAGGTGGTCGAGAAGGTGATCCGGATGCACCCGACCGCGGCGTTGGCCGCGGAGGTGGTCGGGCAGGGCTACCGGGTGACCCGGCAGTTCCCGGACGGTGACCTGAACGGCGACATCGTCGAGGTCAGCGTGGACGACCTCGCCGGCAGCGACGTCACCCGGATCGTGGTGCGCGACCCGGAGTCGTCCGAGAACGACTTCATCGAACTCGCACAGCGCCTCGGCCTGCACGGGGTGAGCTACTCGGTGGGCTGGAGCGCCTGGCTGGACATCGCCCCGTTCGGGGTGAACAAGGCCACCGCGCTCGCCGACGTGGTCGCCGGACTCGGCTTCACGGCCGCGGACGTGCTCGCGATCGGTGACGGCCGCAACGACATCGAGATGCTCACCTGGGCCGGCCGAGGGGTTGCCCTCGGCGACGCCTGCGATGAGGTGCAGGCGGCGGCCGACCACGTCACCGGCCGCTTCACCGACGGCGGTACCGCGGTCGAGCTCGACCGCTGGTTCGGCCGGGCCAGCCTGCGCGTCCCCGAGCTGAGCGCCCTCGCGTCCTGACCCCCGCCGCCGACTTGTCAGAAACTCTGCCGCCCTGGGCCGGCTGAGCGTCTGACAAGCCGGCGGGGGAGTGCCGGACGGTGACACGGCAGCGGCGACGGGTACCCAGGTGTCCGGGCGCCGTATCGGTCGGCCTATGGTGTGGGCGTGAACGCTGTCGAGGTGCGCACGCCCCGGCTGCTGGTGCGACGATTCGCCGCGTCCGACGGCCCGGGCCTCCACGGGTACCTGTCGCGTCCGGAGGCCGTGCGATTCGAGCCCTACCCCCTGCAGTCCCTCGCCGACTGTGAGCGGGTCGCCGCTGAACGCGCGGCGAGCCCCGACTTCTGGGCGGTCTGCCTCGACGCGACCGGTGAGCTCGTCGGGAACCTCTACCTGCACCGAAGAGAGCCCCTCGCCTGGCGGACGTACGAGCTCGGCTACGTGTTCCACCCCGAGCACTGGGGACGCGGCTACGCCACCGAGGCTGCGGCCGCGATGGTCACCCGGTGCTTCGAGGACGAAGGTGGCCACCGGATCGAGGCTCGGTGCGATCCGCTGAACACGGCCTCCTGGCGGCTGCTCGAGCGGCTCGGCTTCCGGCGAGAGGGGCACCTGCTGCGGAACGCCAGCTTCATCGACGACGCGGAGGACCGGCCCATCTGGAAGGACACCTACCTCTACGCGGTCCTCGCGTCGGAACGGGACCGGTGGGCGGGTTCGCGTCCTCCCCGGCGCTGATGCCTTGCCGAGGGTGCCGGACGGCCGTGTCCCGCTCGTTGGGGACTGCGGCGGGGTGCCCGCACGACTACCCTGAACCGGTCAGCCGAGACAGGAGTCGTCGTGGTGCACCCGTACCTGCGTGAACCGGAGTTCATCACGTCCCTGAAGGACGGCACGGTCAAGCAGCTCAACCCGTTCAGCGGTACGGAAGTGTGGACGGTGGCCGGGCGCGGCAACCGTCCGATGGGCATCACCCTGCCCGACCCGGTGCCGCTCGACGAGGCCGGACACGGCCACTACTGCCCGTTCTGCGAGGGCCGCTACGCGGAGACACCACCGGAGAAGTCCCGGGTGATCCGGCTGCCGGACGGCGCCTGGGAGACCAGGTACCGCACCCCGGCCGAAGAACTGGACGCGACGGTCGCGGAGTTCCGGCGGATCCCGAACCTGTTCGAGATCCTCTCCTACGACTACTGGCACGCGAACTACGGCTACGAGCTGCCGCCGCGCGTCCGGGACCGGAAGGCCGCCTACCTGGCCTCGCCGGCCGGGCGCGAACACGTGCTCGCCGTCGTGCGGAACAAGCTGCGCGCCGGCGGACGCAGCGACGAGATGATCGACGCCCTCGGCGAGGAGGGGCAGCTGGAGGCCGCGTCCGGGTTCTTCGGGGGTGGCCACGATGTCATCGTCGCGCGCCGCCACTACGTCGACGGGGCGACCGACAACACCCAACTGTCGGCCTCCGGCACGCTGACGCCCGAGGAGCACGACCGGTTCATGGCGTTCACGGTCGAGTCGACCGCCGCCCTGTTCGACCTCAACCGGTACGCCCGGTACGTGGCGGTGTTCCAGAACTGGCTACGGCCGGCGGGCGCGTCCTTCGACCACCTGCACAAGCAGCTGGTGGCCATCGACGAGCGCGGCATCCAGCACGAACTGGCGATGGAACGGCTGCGCAGCAACCCGAACATCTACAACGAGTACGGCGTGAACTACGCGTCCTACAAGAACCTGGTGCTGGCCGAGAACGACCACGCGATCGCGTTCGCCGGCTTCGGCCACCGCTACCCGACGATCGAGATCTACTCGAAGTCGGAGTCGTGCGACCCCTGGAACCACAGCCCGGAGGAGCTGCGTGCGGTTTCCGACCTGGTCCACGCCATGCATGCTGCGACCGGGGTGGCGGTGCCGTGCAACGAGGAGTGGCACTACCGTCCGATCGACACCGACCTCGCCATGCCGTGGCGGGTGATGCTGAAGTGGCGCACGTCCACCATCGCGGGCTTCGAGGGCGCGACCAAGATCTACCTGAACACCATCGACCCCTACGCGCTGCGCGACCGGGTCGTGCCGCAGCTGTTCTCCCTGCGGGACCAGCGCCGGATCGCGGACATACAGATCGCGACCGAGTGCCCGTGCCGGCCCAACAGCCTGCGCTACCGGACCAACCGCACCTAGCCCTCTGGTCGTGACGCGATCTGGCCGCTTCAGGTCTCACTCCTGTCCCTGGTGTCACAGCTGGGCATTCGCGTGGCCGGATCGCGACAAGGCGCGAATCGGCGGTCACTGGCAGCCGTCCGCAGCGGTTCTGGCCGCTCCGCGGGAGGCTGACGCGATCTGGCCACGCTGGTGTCCAGATGTGACGACTGAGGCGGCTGGGGCGGGCAGGGTGGCCGGATCGCGACACGCGGCTTGGGCGGCCGTTCGGTGAGGGCTAGCGTCGGTCGCATGTCGCACACGCTCAACGACGGACACTCCCTGCCGGCGATCGGCTTCGGCACCTACCCGCTGCGCGACCCGGCGGGCGTCGACGCGATGGTCAGCGCGCTGCACCAGGGCTACCGGCTGATCGACTCCGCGGTGAATTACGAGAACGAGGGTGCGGTCGGCGAGGCGGTCCGGCGGTCAGGGATACCCCGGGACGAGATCCTGGTCACCTCCAAGCTGCCCGGCCGGCACCATGCCTACGCCGATGCGGTGACGTGCGTCCACGAGTCGCTGTACCGGATGCAGCTGGACCACATCGACCTCTACCTGATCCACTGGCCGCTGCCGCGCGTCGACCGGTACGTGGAGGCGTGGCAGGCACTCGTCGACCTGCAGCGGGACGGCCTGCTGCGGTCGATCGGCGTCAGCAACTTCCTGCCCGAGCACCTCGATCGGATCATCGCCGAGACGGGCGTGACGCCCGCGGTGAACCAGATCGAGCTGCACCCGTACTTCCCGCAGGAACTGCAGCGGCAGGTGGACGCAGAGCGCGGCATCGTCACCGAGGCGTGGAGCCCGCTCGGCCGGGCCGGCGAGGTGATGCGGGATCCGGTCGTGACCGGGATCGCGCAGGCACACGGACGCACGCCGGTTCAGGTCGTGCTGCGCTGGCACCTCCAGCTCGGCACGCTCCCGCTGCCGAAGGCTGCCTCGGCCAGCCGGCAGCTCGAGAACCTCTCGGTGTTCGACTTCGAACTGGACGCCGCGCAGGTGGCGGCGATCACCGCCCTCGGCCGCCCGGACGGGCGCCTGTTCGGCGCGGACCCCGCCACCCACGAGGAGTTCTGAGCCGCTCGAGCGGCCCTTCGCGACGCGCTCGGTGCTTGTCCTGGCCGGAAACGCTGCTCAGGGAGCGTGGATGCGGAGACTTTCTGGTCGTGTGGTTGCCCGGAAACGGCGACTCGGCCGATGGCCCTCGTCCGGCGTTCCGGACCGGGACGAGGATGGGATGCGCAGCTCCCTGTGACAGGAGGTCGAGGATGATCGCGATCATCGCGGCGCTGCCGGACGAACTATCGGCCATCGAGGCGGCCGCGGCGACCGAGGGGCCGCTGGAGGAGCGCCTCGTCGCCGGCCACCGGGTGCGCACCGGCCGGCTCTGCGGGCGCGATGTCATGCTCGCGCTGTCGGGCGTCGGCAAGGTGGCGGCAGCGTCCGCCGTGACGGTGCTGGCCGAGCGCGCGTCCGCGGTCGTCATGGTCGGCACCGCCGGCGGACTGGGCGTCGGCGTGGAGCCCGGTGACGTGGTGGTCGCGGCCGAGCTGCTGCAGCACGACCTGGACGCCCGGCCGCTCTGGGAGCGCTGGGTGGTGCCGTCGCTCGGCATCGCCCGCGTGCCGGCCGACCCCGGCCTGACCGGGGCGCTCGCCGCTGCGGCGGAAGTGGTGGTGGGCCGGCACCGTCCCGACCTCGCCGAACTCGGGCTCGGCCGCCCGCACTGGCACCTCGGCCTGGTCGCGTCCGGGGACGCCTTCGTGGCCACGGCGGAGGAGTCCGCGCGGCTGCGGGCCGACCTTCCGGACGCGCTCGCCGTGGAGATGGAGGGTGCGGCGCTCGCTCAGGTCTGTCACGCCGCAGGCGTCCCGTTCGCCGTCGCGCGCACGATCTCCGACCGTGCGGACCACACGGCGCTGGTCGACTTCCCGACCTTCCTCACCCGGGTGGCCGCCCCGTACGCGCGCGATCTCGTGGTCACTGCGCTGCCATGGTGCCCGTGACCGGGTGGGCCGGCACCGGTCGTGGCCCGCGTCGGCGAGCGTGAGGGAGCCTGACTAGGGGATCGAGCCGGCGCAGTACGCTACGGCCATGGTGATCCCGTCGCCCGCGCAGGAGCGTCCGGGTGATGCCGTCCCCTCTCTGGTCGACGTCGTGCAGGACTACCTGCGCGCACGGATCACCTCTGGCGTCCTTGCCCCCGGTGACCGGTTGAAGGAACGCGATCTCGCCGAGGAGACCGGAATCTCCCGCATGCCGATCCGGGAGGCGCTGCGAATCCTGGCGTCGGAGGGCGTCGTGACCCTGAACCCGCGCCGCGGCGCGGTGGTGGCCCATCTGGAGCCGGAGGACCTGGACGAGATCTACGAGGTGCGCGAGGCCCTGGAAGTGCAGGAGGCCGTTCTGGCCGCACGAAGGGCGCGGCCGGACGAGATCGCCCTGATGAGGTCCTGCGTGGAGGAGTCCGAGCGGGCCTGGGCGGCCGGCGACCGGCGTGCGGCCGACCAGGCCAATGTGGCCTTCCATGCCGTGCTGGTGCGGATGGCACACAACGAGGTGCTGGCGAAGACCCTCGAACCGCTCCAGAACCGGCTCAACTGGCTGTTGCGCCAGAACACCGATCCACGTGAGCTCTGCGTCGAGCATCGCGACATGGCCGAGGCGATTGCCGCCGGGGACGTGGAGGCGGCACGCCAACTGGCGATCTGCCACGTGGCGACCTCCAGGAAGGTCGCCCTGCAGCAACTGTTCGGCAACCGTTCGGAGACCTGAGGTTCGTCCGGGTCAGGGGACGACGATCGTGCCGGTGGTCGCTCAGGCGTTGCTCGGCGCCTCCCAGAGGTTGATGCCGGCGTCGGTGGCGTGCTGGTCGATCTCGGCCAGTTCCTTGCGCGTGAACGACGGGTGCTCCAGGGCGCGCAGGCTGTCCTCGAGCTGGGCGACGCTGGAGGCGCCGATCAGCGCGGAGGTGACCCGCTTGTCCCGCAACACCCACGCGATCGCCATCTGTGCCAGCGACTGGCCCCGCCGTCCGGCCAGGTCGTTCAGGGCGCGGACGTGCTCCAGGTTCACCTCGTTCAGCCAGTGCGTGGAGAACGACTTGTGCTGGGCCGCCCGGGAGCCCTCGGGGATGCCTTCGAGGTACTTGTCGGTGAGCATGCCCTGCGCGAGCGGCGAGAACGCGATGCAGCCGAGGCCGGTGTCGTCCAGCGCATCCAGCAGGTCGCCCTCGATCCAGCGGTTCAACATCGAGTAGGACGGCTGGTGGATCACCAGCGGCGTCCCGAGGTCACGGGCGATCGCGACCGCCTCACGCGTCCGGCGGGCGGAGTAGGACGAGATGCCCACGTACAGCGCCTTGCCCTGCCGGACGGCGGCGTCCAGCGCCTGCATGGTCTCCTCCAGCGGCGTGGAGGGGTCGTAGTGGTGGTGGTAGAAGATGTCGACGTAGTCGAGGCCCATCCGCTGCAGGGACTGATCGAGGGACGCGAGCAGGTACTTGCGCGAACCGAGGTCACCGTAGGGGCCGGGCCACATGTCCCAGCCCGCTTTGGTCGAGATGATCAGCTCGTCGCGGTAGGGCCTGAAGTCCTCGCGGAAGTGGCGGCCGAAGTTGGTCTCCGCCGACCCGTACGGCGGGCCGTAGTTGTTGGCCAGATCGAAGTGGGTCACGCCCAGCTCGAACGCCCGGCGCAGCGTGGCCCGCTGCGTGGCGAACGGCACGTCGTCGCCGAAGTTGTGCCACATCCCGAGTGAGACGGCGGGCAGCCTCAGGCCGGTGCGGCCGACGGCGCGGTAGGGCATCCGTCCGTCGTAGCGGTCGGGGTCGGGAACGTACGTGTCCAGGATCGGCATCGGGGGACCTCGCTTTCGCTCCCACCGTATCGCCCGCGACTGACGCCCCGGACCCAAACCGGGGACGGTTCTCTACTCGGTCCACCGGCGTCTCGACAGGCTCGACGAGCGGTGCGGGGGCGACGATCGGGATCGAGGGTGGACCGAGAGAGGAACCGTCCCCGGTCGGGGGTCAGCACTCGATGACGTTGAGGGCAAGGCCGCCGCGGGCGGTCTCCTTGTACTTCACGCTCATGTCGGCGCCGGTCTCCCGCATCGTCCTGAGCACGGAGTCCAGGCTCACGATGTGCCGGCCGTCGCCGAGCAGCGCGGTCCGGGCGGCGGTGACGGCCTTCACCGCGGCGATCGCGTTGCGCTCGATGCACGGGATCTGCACCAGGCCGCCGACCGGGTCGCAGGTCAGGCCGAGGTTGTGCTCCATGCCGATCTCGGCGGCGTTCTCCACCTGGCCGGGGCTGCCACCGAGGACCGCGGCCATGCCGCCGGCCGCCATCGAGCACGCCGCGCCGATCTCACCCTGGCAGCCGACCTCCGCCCCGCTGATGGACGCGAGTTCCTTGATCACCACGCCGATCGCACCGGCGGTCAGCAGGAACCGGACGATCCCCTCGTCGCTCGCGCCGTGGACGAACCGCCGGTAGTACATCAGCACTGCCGGTACTACGCCGGCGGCGCCGTTGGTCGGCGCGGTGACCACCCGGCCGCCCGCGGCGTTCTCCTCGTTCACCGCCAGGGCATAGAGGGTGATCCAGTCCATGCCCCGCAGCGGGTCGGACGTGTCGGCGTCCACCTGCAGCCGGTGCAACAGCTCCGGTGCCCGACGCCGCACCCTGAGGCCACCGGGCAGGACCCCCTCCGTCGTCATGCCGGTGTGCACACAGTCCTGCATCACGCTCCAGACGTGCAGCAGGCCCGCGTCGATCCCGGCGTCCGTCCGCCAGACCCGCTCGTTCTCCCGCATCAGCCGGGCGACCGAGAAGCCGGTGTCCGCGCAGTGCGCCAGCAGTTCGGCGCCGGTGCGGAACGGGTACGGCAGGACGGTCGCGTCCGGGACGATCCGGTCCGGGCCGGTCTCGGACTCGTCCAGCACGAAGCCGCCGCCCACCGAGTAGTACGTGCGCCGGGCCACCTCGGCCCCCGCCGCGTCCCTCGCGGTGAACACCATGCCGTTGGAGTGCACCGGCAGGGCCCGGTTGCGGTGGAGCACCACGTCCTCGTCCGGATCGAAGTCGACGGCCGGGCCGCCGGCAAGGACGATCCGGTGGGTCCGCCGCACCTCCTCGACCAGCGGACGCACCGCCGGCGGGTCCACCGTCTCCGGCGCGTACCCGGCCAGCCCGAGCACGACGGCCGGAACACTGCCGTGCCCGTGACCGGTCGCGCCGAGCGAGCCGAAGAGCTCCACGGTCACCCCGTCGACCCGAGCCAGCAGTCCTCCCGCGGCAAGGGAGGACACGAACCGCCCCGCGGCCTTCATCGGTCCGACGGTGTGCGAGGACGAAGGGCCGATACCGACCCGGAAGAGATCGAAGACGCTCAGCGCCATACCTCGACCCTACGCTGCTCCGGGCGCCCCGGCGAAGGACGCCGGGTGGGGGCGAATCGTCCTGCCGGACGACCACTTCCGCCGCCAGGGAGGACGCGCGGTCGCACAGCCGGTTCCTAGGGTCGGAGCGTGACCACCTCTGCTCCCGTCCTCGCCGACCAGATCGCCGGCGCCACCGACCTGACGAAGACCTACGGGTCCGGCGAAGCCGTCGTCCACGCCCTCGCCGGTGTGACGGTCAGCTTCGCCCGCGGCTCGTTCACGGCGATCATGGGGCCGTCGGGCTCCGGCAAGTCCACGCTGATGCACTGCCTGGCCGGCCTCGACCGGCCCACCTCCGGCGCGGTCACGCTCGGCGGCCAGGTGCTCACCCGGCTCACCGACCGCCAGCTGACCGCCGTCCGTCGCGACCAGGTCGGCTTCGTGTTCCAGGCGTTCAACCTGCTGCCCACGCTCACCGCCGAGCAGAACATCCGGCTGCCGCTCGAACTCGCCGGGCGCCGCCCGGACGCCGCGCTGCTCGCCGAACTCATCGACTCGCTCGGTCTGGGCAACCGGCTCACGCACCTGCCGTCCCAGCTGTCGGGCGGCCAGCAGCAGCGGGTGGCGATCGCGCGGGCGCTGGTCACCCGTCCCGCCGTGCTGTTCGCGGACGAGCCGACCGGGGCCCTCGACTCCCATTCCGGCCACGAGCTGCTCAACTACCTGCGCTACACCAGCCAGGCGTTCGGCCAGACCATCGTGATGGTCACCCACGACCCCAACGCCGCCGCCTACGCCGACCGGGCGCTGATGCTCAGCGACGGCACGGTGGTCGACGACCTGGTCGCGCCGAGCGCGGACACCGTGCTGGCGGCGATGAAGCGGCTGGGCGCCTGATGCTGCGGCAGGCGTGGTCGGAGGTCCGGTTCCACCCCGGCCGGTTCATCTCCACGATCCTCGCGGTCGCGATCAGCGTGGCCTTCCTGAGCGGCTCGGCCGTCCTGGTCGCGACCGAGGGCCAGGCGCAGGGCAAGGCGAGGAACGTCTCCCTGGCCAGCGCGGACGTCGTGGTCAGCATCGCGCAGGGCGCGGAAGGGACGGGCGTCCGCGAGGCGATCGCCGGGACGGCCGGCGTGGCCGTGTTCGCGCCGGTGCTCCTGGACTCCGAGGTGGTCACCGCCGGAGGAGTCTCCCAGGCGCTACAGCTGGTCGCCGTCCCACCGGCCGGGTTGCGCTGGGCGTCCCTCGCCAGTGGCCGCTGGCCGTCCGCCGCCGAAGAGGTGGCGCTCAGCGGCGGCGCGGCCGGCGCGCTCGGGGTTCGTGCGGGCGACCAGCTCGTGCTGGAGGGCCGGGACCAGAACGTGACCGTCGTGGGCATTACGAACGAGCCCAGTGGGCTCTTCGTCAAGACCGGCTACGCCGCCGACGCCCGGTTCGCCGCGGCCGGCTACACGGACACGACGGCCACCGCCTGGACCGTCCGGACCGCGCCGGGCGTGGAACCGGCCGAGTTGGCCGCGCGGCTCAACGCCCGCCTGGCCACCGTCAACCCGGACGCGCACGCGGCCCTGGCCGCCCAGGTGCGGGCCCAGTCCGTGGCCAAGATGGCCGGGGACTTCGACGTGTTCGCCAATGTGCTGTGGGCGTTCGCCGCCGTCTCCCTCGTGGTCGGCATGATCACCATCGCCAACACCTTCTCGATCACCCTCGCCCAGCGCAGGCGGCAGATCGGGCTGCTCCGGGCGGTCGGCGCATCCAGTGGGCAGGTGCGGGGCCGGTTCCTGCTCGAAGCCGTCCTGCTCGGGGTGCTCGGCTCGCTGCTGGGGCTGGCGCTCGGCATCGGCATCGCGGTCGCGGAGACCGCCTGGAGCACCGCGCTCTTCTGGGGCCTGGGCGTGCCGACCAGCCAACTGGCGATCGCCCTCGGCCTCGGCGTGCTGGCCACGGTGATCGCCGCCGTCGTGCCGATCCTGCGTGGCACCAGGGTCGCGCCGCTGGAGGCCCTGCAGCCGGCGCTGACCGCGGAGGAGCACCGCCGCGCATCGGTGTTCCGAACGGTGGCGTGCGGGCTGTTGCTGCTCGCCGGGACCGGGCTCGCGGTGTTCGCCGTCGTCCGGACGGATCCGAACGCGCTGTTCTACGCGATCGCCGCCGGAGCCCTGATCTCGCTGGGCGTGCTGTTCGGCGGGCCACTGTTCGTGCCGAGCCTGCTCCGGGCCTCCGGGCGGCTGCTGCGCTGGACGGGCACCGTCCCTCGACTGGCTGCTGACAACGCCGAACGCAACCCGCGGCGAGCCACCGCGACCGCGACGGCGCTGATGCTGGCGGTCGGGCTGATGGTCACCCTGCAGGTGGCGACGGCCAGCGTCCGGCTGACCGTCCTGGACGACCTCTCCGCGCGGTACCCGGTCGACCTGCAGGTGACGTGGACGGACGCCGAGGGCCGGCCCGACTCGATCCCGGCCTCGGTCGCGGGACAGCTCGATGACGTGCCGGGTACGGCGGGCGCGGTGGCCCTGGCAGGCGGCACGGCCACCGTCGGCGAGCTGACGTTCACCGTGCTGGGCGACGACCCGGGGGTGCCTTCTGTCACCGGTGTCGGCAATGCCGTCGCCGACGACCAGGTGCTGGTCAGCAGCTACCTCGTCGAGGACCTGCCCGCCAGGGTGACGGTGGCCGGGGACGCCGGCAGCATCGAATTGCAGGTGGTGTCGTCCCGGCTCGTGGACACCGGCCAGGTGCTGGTCTCCGCGGCGAACCTGTCCCGGATCACCACCCCGGTGCCGCGGACGGCGATGTGGCTCTCGGTCCCCGACCGCGGCCGCGCGGTGGACGTGGTGGCCGCGGTGAACCGCATCGTCGGCAACGCGGACCGGGTGGGCGGCTCGGTCGTCCAGGCCGCCCTCTACGAGCAGGTGATGAACGTCCTGCTGGCGATCACGACCGGCCTGCTCGCGGTCGCCGTGCTGATCGCCCTGATCGGGGTCAGCAACACGCTCGGCCTGTCCGTGCTGGAGCGGACGCGGGAGTCGGCCCTGCTGCGGGCGCTCGGCCTGCAGGCGAGGTCGCTGCGGGTGATGCTGCTGTTCGAGGCGGTCCAGATCGCGCTGGTGGGGATCGTCGTCGGGGTTGTCGCGGGCTGCTTCTTCGGCTGGCTCGCCGTGACCTCGCTGGCCCGTGGCGGCGGCTTCGACAGCGTCCGGTTCACCGTGGACCTGCCGCAGACCGCAGGCATGGTCGGGATCGCGGTGGTGGCGGCCGCGCTGGCGTCCGTCCTGCCTGGACGGCGGGCGGCGAAGGCCGTCCCGACCGAGGCGCTGGCCGACCTCTGAACGCCTCCCCCCGGGAACGTTCGTCGAGCTCGTCGAGACGCCCCGATCGGCGCAGCAGACCCGTCGGCGCCGGAGGCCCGTCGCCTAGCATGAGCGCATGGCGATACTTCCCCACGGCTCCTGGTTGTCCGGACGGTTCGTGCGGCTGCGGCCGGTGATCGAGGCCGACCTGCCGGCGCTCGCCGAGATGCTGGCGGAGCCGCGGGTATATGCGTCCGGCTACGTGATGCGGCGCCGTCCCGGGACGCCGGAAGCGGCCCTGGCCATGGCGATGGAGTACCTCGATCCAACGCCGTGCGACGGGGAGGGCAAGGGCCGGGTGGCGTACGCCGTCCGGTTGGCCGAGGACTCCGCGCTGGGCACGGCCGGCACGCTCGTGGGCACGACGTCGCTGGGCGAGGCACACCTCGTCCACGAGCGGCTGCACCTCGGCTGGACGCTGTACGACCCGCGGGTGTGGGGCACAGTCGTGAACCCCGAGACCAAGTACCTGCTGCTGCGGCACAGCTTCGAGGACCTGGGCTACGGCCGGGTGAAGATCCAGACCGACGCGCTGAACGCCCGCTCCATCGCCGCCATCGAACGGCTCGGCGCGACCCGGGAGGGCGTCCTTCGCCGACACACCCGCCGCGAGGACGGCAGCTTCCGCGACACCGTCGTCTTCAGCGTGATCGCGGACGACTGGCCCGACGTGCGGGACCAGCTGCTGGCCCGGATCGAAGCTGCGCCGCAGTTCGCCTGACGTCCGATCTGGCAGGAAATGGGGACAGACCCCTTTTCCGCCACTCCGGTTGGTGGCGGAAAAGGGGTCTGTCCCCATTTCTCGCCACTTGCACGGGGTGCGATCAGCTGGAGAAGAACAGGCCGGCGAAGCCGCCGCGGCGGTAGCGCTGGTTGCCGTGGCTGCCCCAGGCCGGACCGTAGCCGGGAGCGGGCGGCGGCTGGGCGACGAACCGGCTCTCCAGCTGGGTGAGGTGCTCGAGTTCACCGAAGTCGAGGAACACCCCGCGACAGCCCGCGCACTGTTCGAGGTGGATGCCGTTGCGCTCGTAGGTGCGCATCGGCGCACCGCACTTGGGGCAGGTCAGGGTTCCGGCCGGGTGCTGCGGCGCGGCGTAGGGCTCGTATCGCGGCGGATCAGTCGGTTGGGTCATGCCCTCCAGCTTGCATGCGCCGGCAAGCCCCCAGCAGTTCGGCGGCTGTGTCCTCGCTGTGCGGGGTTCGGACGGCCTGCACCGCCGCGACGAGGACGGCTGCGCGCGCCGGCAGGTCGAGCGCGGGCCACGGGTCGCCGCCGGCCGGCACCGCCGGGCCGCCGGCGTCCCGGTAGGCGGCGAGGAAGGTGCGCCAGGCGTCGTCGTCCAGGAAGCCGGCGGCCCAGAATCCGGCCGGACGGGCGAGGTCCCAGGCCGGATCGCCGACGCCGAAGTCGTCCACGTCCAGCAGCTTCCAGCTGCGGCGCAGCGGTGTGTGGCCGAGCTGGCCGAGGTGGAAGTCGCCGTGGGCGAGCGTGCTGCGGACGGGCTGCTCCAGCCGGACGGCGAGGTCGTCGCCGAGATCGGCCAGCCAGGCGAGCCCGGTCCCTCCGGACTCGCGCAGCCAGCTGATTGCCCTTGCCAGCCGGGAATGTCCGCCCAGCCGGGGTGGATCGTCCTCGATCGGCATGCGGTGCAGCCGGGCCAGCAGTCGCGCGGCGTCCTCCCACGGTGGGGCGTCGATCGTCGCGAGGACCGTCACCCGCGGCCAGATCGTCGCCAGCCGGTCATCGGGAGCCGGAAGGTGCGCGGGGTGCAGCGGCTGAATCCACAGCCGATCCATGTCGGTGCCGCCGATCGCATGCAGCCGCCGGGCCAGCCGTCCCGGGTCGGTGCCACGTCCGTGCAGCTTCACGATCACGCCCGCGCAGACGTACACCTGCGAGTGCTCCGGGGCGACCGGACGGGTGGGTAGCCCGCGGGTGACCAGGGGCACGACCGGCGTCGCCGGACCGACCCGCGGGTCCTGGGTGGCGGCGAGCTCCCGCACCCAGTCGTCGAGTTCACGCGCGGACGTGGGGCTCCTCCTGTCGGCACCGATCGTTCGCCGAGCCTACCGGTCCGGTCCCGCCGAGGGCCGCCCTTCGTCAGCGAGGGCCATTGCTCCCGTCGAGAGCCGGCGTCCGGACAAGGGCCGTCGAGGGGAAGGGTGGCTCTCGGTCATGGACGGTGGCAGCGGGTCAGGCAGCCTCGGCCACCTCGGAGCGGACGACCACCCGGGCCCGCAGCTGCCGGACCTCGGGGAACGCGAGCGCGAACACGGTGGTGACCAGACTGATCACGCCGGTGCCGATCAGGGCCAGGTGGGGCCCGAAGATCGCGGCGGCCGGCCCGGCCAGCAGCAGCCCGATCGGTCCCAGCATCAGTGAGCCCAGCGCGTCGTAGGACGCCACGCGGGACAGCGACTCCGGGGGCACCTCACGCTGCATCGTGGTCATCCACAGCACGCCGAACAGGTCGAAGCCGATGCCCATGCAGAACGCGGCGGCGACGACCACCCACAGGGGGGCGCTCACGCCCAGCAGCAGTTGGGGGGCCGCGGCGGTGAAAGTGAGCAGCGTGGCGACGAGGATCGGCCGCCGCGGGTGCCAGGCCAGCGCGATGGCGACGCCGAGGATCGCGCCCAGCGCCTCCCCGGCGAGCACGATCGTCCAGCCGGAGGCTCCGCCGAGTTCGGCCTTCGCCACCACCGGTCCGAGCACGCCCTGGGACGCCTGCAGCACCATCAGCATGACCGCCCACTGCAGCACGCAGACGAACAGCCACTGCCGGCTGCGGAACTCGCCCCAACCCTCCCGCAGCTGGGCGAGGGGGCTGGCCTCGGGTTGGGCGAGCGTGCCGCCGCGGGGCAGGAAGCTCGACAGTCCGGACGCGACCAGGTACAGCGCGCCGGCGACCACCATCGCCCAGCCGCCACCGAGCCAGACGACGACCGCCCCGCTGGCGACGAGGCCGATGAACCGGGCGGCGCTGGCGCCCATCGACAGCCAGGCGTTGCCCTTCTGCAGCAGGTGGGCCGGCACCAGGTCGGGGATGATGCCGCTGAGCGCGGGGTAGACGGTCGCCCCGGACATGCCGGCGAACGCCGCCGCCACGCAGAGCAGCCACAGTGGCGTGAAGCCGGTGAGCAGCATGACGCCGATCCCGCTCCAGGCCGCGGCGGCGATCAGCTGGCCCCAGCCGAGCACGAGCGCCCGCGGGAACCGGTCGGCGATCACGCCGCCGACGAGCATGAACACCACCAGCGGGATGGTCTGCGCCGCGAGCACCACCGAGAGCGTGCCGGCGTCCGCGCCAGGGAGGCCCAGGATGCCGAACGCCAGCGCGACGGGGGCGAACGCCATGCCGAGCATCGAGATCGTGCGCGCGCCGAGCAGCACCAGGAAGGGTGCGTCCGCGAGCAACTCGCGGGTCTGGTGGGACGCGGGCATGACGAACTCCGGTAGGTGGAACGGGGACAGCCGTCCATGCTCCCACCGCGGACGGCGCAGCGCAATCCGCGCGATGATGGACGCATGCTGATCGTGCACGTGTTCGTCCACGTCGTCCCGGATGCCGTGGACGCGTTCATCGAGGCGACGAAGGCGAACGCCGCGGCGTCCGTCCAGGAGCCGGGGATCGCGCGCTTCGACGTGGTGCAGGAGCTCGACGACCCGACCCGGTTCGTGCTCGTCGAGGCGTACCGCACCGAGGAGGCGTCCGCCGCCCACAAGGAGACCGCCCACTACGCGACCTGGCGCGACACCGTCGCGGCGATGATGGCCGAGCCGCGCATCGCGCTGAAGTATCGCGACATCGCCTAGCCGAGTTGTCAGAATCTCAGCCGGTCAGGACCGGCTGAGATTCTGACAACTCGGCAGGCAAAGCGAGGAGGGGTCAGGTGAACAGGGCCTGGCCGACGTACTCGCCCTCGCGGACGCCGCGCGGGACCAGGAAGACGGACGAGGACGTGGTCTTCAGGTACTCCACGAACATGTCGTCGCGGGCCATGTTGGTGTGCACGGTGGCGAAGCGCTCGGGGGCCTTCACGAAGCCGATGAAGAACAGTCCGGCGTCGAGGCGTCCGGCCTGGTCGTTGCCGTCGACGAAGTTGTAGCCGCGGCGCAGCATCGCGATCCCGCCGTTGTTCTCCGGCGCCGACCGGGCGACGTGCGAGCGGGGGTCGATCAGCTCGGCACCGTCCCCGTCCGTCTTCGCGAAGTCCGGGACGGTGAACTCGTCGCCGCCCGACAGCGGCGCGCCGGTGGCCTTGTCCCGGCCGAGGACGCGGTTCTGCTCCTGCAGCTGGACGCTGTCCCAGGTCTCGATCATCATCGAGATCCGCCGGGCCACCAGGTACGAGCCGCCGCGCGCCCAGTCCGGGCCGTCGTCGATCCAGACGTTCGCGGCGAGCCGGTCGGGTTCCTCCGCCTTGATGTTGCGGGTGCCGTCCTTCTGGCCGAACAGGTTGCGCGGCGTCTTCTGCGAGGTCGACGTGGACGACGTCCGTCCGAACCCGAGCTGCGACCACTTCAGCGTGGACCGGCCGAAACCGATCCGGGTGAGGTTGCGGATCGCGTGCACCGCGACCTGCGGGTCGTTCGCGCACGCCTGGATGCACAGGTCGCCGCCGGACCGCGCCGGCTCGATGAAGTCGTTCACCATCTTGGGCAGGGCCGTGAACGGCTCCGGCAGCCGGCCGGCGAGGCCGAACCGGTCGCGGCCGTCGTCCGTGGTGAACAGGGAACGGCCGAAGCCGAACGTAATCGTCAGCCCGGACGGGCCCAGGTCGGCCGCCTCGCCGGTGTCGTCCGGCGGCAGGTAGGGCCCGCCCTCGAACGCCCCGCGGGCGCTCACGCCGAGCCCCATCACCATCCGGCTGGCGGCGTAGGTCCAGTCCTGCAGCAGTTCGATCAGGTCCTCGCGGGTGACGTCGTCGCGCAGGTCGTAGGCGGCGAAGTGCATGCGGTCCTGGGCCGGAGTGACGATGCCCGCCTGGTGGTCGCCGAAATAGGCGTACTCGAGGTGGTCGACCACGCTGCTGCTGCGTGAGCCGAACGCCCCGGACGCCACCACCGCGCCACCGGCGACCGCGCCGGCCACCAGGCCGACACCGCCGCCGAGCGCGAGCAGGCCCCGCCGGGACAGCCCGTTCGGGTGTCCCGGCGTGGGCTCCGGCGCGGCGGTCGCGTCGGGAGGCTCAGCCGTGGTCGGAGCGTCCGGCTCGGGAACCATCGCGGGTCACTCCAGGCCGAGGACGGCGCCGGTCAGCTTCGACAGCGGTTCGCGGGTGGCGTCGATCTGGTCGACGAGCTCGCGCTGCTGGTCGCGATTGACCTTGTCGTAGGTGACGTAGCCGGCCTCGAGGCTGCCGTACTTGTCGAGCAGGGTCTGCAGCTTGGCGAACTCGCTCTTCAGGGTGGTGACGAGCTGCTTGCCCTCGTCGCTCTTGCGCTCGGCGATCGGCGCGACCAGGTCGAAGGCGATCTTCGAGCCCTGCAGGTTGGCCTGGAAGTCCCACAGGTCGGTGTGCGACCACCAGTCCTCCTCGCCGGTCACCTTGCCCTTGGCCACTTCCTCCAGCAGGGACGACGCCCCGTTCGAGACGGACGCGATGTCGAGCTTCTGCGTCTTGATGAAGTCCGTGGCGTGGACGGTGTCGTACAGCTTGCCGATGTCGGCGACGAGCGTGTCGGCGATCACCTTGCGCTGCGCCGTGGTGGACGGCTGCCAGCCCTCCCAGGCGGACGTCCCGTCCGGCTGTACGGCGTTCTTCGCCGGCACCCAGAGGTCCTTCTCCATCCGGTGGAAGCCCAGCCACTCGGTGAAGGTCGGGTCGTCGCCGGCCAGGGCCTTCGCCTCGGCGAGGTAGTCGATCTCGCGGTAGTCGATCCGCGGGTCGAGCACGCCCAGGGCCTCTGCGATCGGCTCGATCCGCTCGTAGCTGACCCGGGTGGTGGCGAACAGGCTGCGCGCGGTCTCGTCGTCACCGTCGGCGTAGGCCTTGGCGAACTTCTCCACGTTCGGCTGCAGCTCCGCGACCTCGTTCTTGACGAAGTTCACGTAGTCGACCACGGCGGCGTCGAACAGCTCCTGGTCCTCGCCGGACAGCTGGATCGGCTCGCCGGTGACGGTGAACGCCGCCTCGCCGACGTTCTCGCCGCGCATGCCGGGCTTGCAGGCGGTGAAGTAGCTGCCGGGCTGCAGCGCGACCGAGAGGTCGGCGGACGAACCCGGTGCGATGTTCTCGCGCTCCGCGACGATCCGCAGGCCGTCGTCGCCGAGCAGGTAGAACTCGGTGGTCTTGTCGCCGTCGTTGGTCACCTTGAACGTGGTGCTGCCGCTCTTCGCGGTGGCCGCCGAGACGGTGCAGGCGTCCGCGGTGGAGGAGACGGTGAGCACCCCGTCCGCGGCGGCTGCGGATCCGCTGGTCGTCGGCGCGGGCTGGTTGGCCGTGCAGCCGGCGAGCAGGAGCACGGACGCTCCTCCGGCGACGATCCATCGGCGGGCAGTGCCGGTCATGCGGGTTTCCTTTCGTCGGCGAGCACCAGGCGCGGAGTGGCCTGTGGTTTCAGGACGGGTGAGGGTGGGGCCGGAGCGGCCGGCGCTGCAGACGACGCCGCAGCCTCGCGGGCGGCCTTCGCGGCGCGCTGCGCGATCCGGTTCCGGCGGACGCGGACGAGGAAGCGGGGCAGCACGATCGCCAGGTAGATCGCCCAGGCGGTGACCTCGAGCCAGCTCATCAGCGGGGTGAAGCCGACCGTCCCCTTCAACAGGGTGGCGGCCAGGCCGGTCGGGTCGATGCCGGCGGTCACGTCGAACGCCCACCCGAAGGGGAACGCGGCCAGCCAGAACGGCCCGTCCGTCAGCCCGACGAGGACCTCTCCGGTGCGCAGGTCGGTCGGCGTGATCGGGTGCCCGGAGAACGGACCGGGCAGGACCGCGGCCTCCTGCAGGTCGTGGATGCCGTAGGCGAGGATGCCGGCCGCGACCACGATCAGGAAGGCGCCGGTCCAGGCGAAGAACGTGCCGAGGTTGATCCGGATCATGCCGCGGTACAGGAGGTAGCCGATGCCGACGGCGACGAGGATCCCGACCAGCGCGCCGAGCAGCGCCTCCGGCTGACCGACCCACCCCCAGAGCATGAGCGTGGTCTCTATGCCTTCGCGGCCGACGGAGATGAGCGCGATCCACGCCAGTGCCCAGCCGGCGCCGACCGCCAGGGCGCTGTCGGCCTCGCCCTCGAGCTCCGCCTTCAGCCGGTGCCCGGTCTTCATCATCCAGAAGACCATCCAGGTCACCATGCCCACCGCGAGCAGGGACATCAGGCCACCGACGATCTCCTGGCCCTGGAAGCTCAGCCCATAGGCGCCGAAGGTGAGGATCGCGCCCAGCGCGAGGGCGATCAGGACGGCCAGGCCGATTCCCCACCAGATCTTGGGAAGGACGTCGGCGCGCTCGCGCTTGCGGACGTACGCGACGAGGATGCCCACGATCAACGCTGCTTCCAGCCCTTCGCGCAGGCCGATCAGCAGGGACGCGAGGAACACGCGCTGACCCCTCTCGAACTTAGGCAAGTCTTACCTAATCTGATTTGGCAACGCCGACCTTAGCAAAATGGCCGGAGGGTGGCGATCGCGCTCACCAGCCGAACCGCCGCCACTCACAAAGGCTGTCGAGAGTTGCCGAAGCTGCCGAAGGTTCGGCAGCTTTGGCAACTCTCGGCAGCTTCTGGGGGAGCCTGCCGGCGCCGGGGGCCGCAGGGGGCGGGTTGGTGTGGGGGTGTGCCGTGGCAACAAGCGGCAGCCGTGGCGTCCCCGGCGAGCCAGCGGCATAGCATGCCGGAAACGAGCGCTGAGGAGCACGCATGACCGAGCCGCTGCCGTCCGCCGTGACCATCGGCGGACCCCACCACACCCTCACGACCGACGAGGTCGACCGGTTCCTCACCGAGCGCCTGCGCGAGTTCCCCGTCGACGGCCGCCGCGTCGCCCTCGTCGTCCCGGACGCCACCCGGAGCTGTCCGCTGCCGCTGCTGCTGCGGATCGTCCACCGTGAACTGATCGGACGGGCCACGTCCCTCACCGCGGTGATCGCACTCGGCACCCACTCCTACATGGAGCCGGACGAGCTCGACCGCTGGTGCGGCGCCGGTCCGGACGGTCTGGCCGCGACCTACCCCGGCATGACCGTGGTGAACCATGAGTGGCAGGACCCGGCGATGATCGTCGACGTCGGCACCCTGTCGGCCGAACGGATCTCCGGGCTCTCCGGCGGCCGGATGGCCGAGGAGGTGCACGTCGAGATCAACCGGCACGTGGTCGAGGCCGACGTCAGCATCGTGATCGGCCCGGTGTTCCCGCACGAGGTCGTCGGCATCTCCGGCGGCAACAAGTACTTCATCCCCGGCTGCGCCACCCACGACATCATCGACCTCAGCCACTGGGTGGGCGCGCTGATCGGCGTCGAGGACATCATCGGCACGACCGGCATCACCCCCGTCCGCGCGATCATCAACGCCGGCAGCGAACTCATCCCGACGCTGCGGCTGGGCATCTGCCTGGTGGTGAAGTCGGGGACGGAGGACATCGAGGCGATCTCCGTCGGTGGCATCGACGACGCGTGGTCCCAGGCCGCCGGGATCGCCGCCGAGTCGCACGTGGTGTACGTCGACCAGCCGTTCAGGAGGGTCGTGGCGATGATGCCGACCCGCTACGACGACATCTGGACGGCCGCGAAGGGCTGCTACAAGATGCAGCCGGCCATGGCGGACGGCGGCGAGGTGATCATCTACGCGCCGCATGTCACCGAGGTCTCCGAGGTGCACCACGAGATCTACGAGATCGGCTACCACTGCATCGAGTACTTCACGAAGCAGTGGGACCGATTCGCCCACGTGCCGAAGGGCGTCCTCGCCCACTCCACCCACGTGCGCGGCGCGGGCAGCTACGACCCGGAGACCGGCGTCGAGATCAACCGGATCCGGGTGACGCTGTGCACGCGGATCCCGCCCGAGGTGTGCGCGCAGGTGAACCTCGGGTACCTCGACCCGGACGAGATCGACCTGGCCGCGCTCGCCGCCGACCCGGACACGTTCGTCCAGCCCAATGCCGGCGAGGTGCTGTACCGGATCGCCGGTGAGCGCCCGGCCACACCGCGGGGGCTCGCCGTCGCCGCCAGCCTGGCCGACGGCCCCTCCGATCACCCATCCGAAGACGAAGTGAGGTCATGATGCAGTTCCGCGACAACGCCGCCTGGTCCCTGGTGGTGCCGACGTCCATGGGGGTCCGGTTGACTCCCGATGCGGGCCAGACCGTCCACTCGTCCAGCCGGTTCACGATGCAGGCGACCTCGGCGGAGAGCAACGTGGCCAGCGTGTCGGCCCACCTCGGCCTGCCGGTGAAAGTGCTGACCAGCTTCGTCGCCGGCAGCCCGATCGCCGCGTTCATCAAGGCCGACCTGCGGGCCCGCGGCATGGCGTTCGAGGGCCCGAACGTGCCGCAGGGGGACGCGTGGGGCTACCGCCACCAGTTCAACATCGCCGACTCCGGCTACGGCAATCGCGGTCCGCGGGTGTGGAACGACCGTGCCGGCGAGGTCGGCCGGACGCTGGCCGTCGCCGACTTCGACACCGACCGGCTGTTCGGCACCGAGGGGGTGCGGCTGCTGCACCTGTCCGGGCTGGTCGCGGCGCTGTCGCCGGAGACGTCCGCGTTCTGCGTCGAGCTGGCCCGGATCGCCAAGGCCCACGGGACGGTGGTGTCCTTCGACCTGAACCACCGCGCGTCCTTCTGGAAGGGCCGCGAGGACGAGCTGCGCGCGGCCTTCGCGGAGATCGCCGGCGTCTCGGACATCCTGATCGGCAACGAGGAGGACTTCCAGCTGGCCCTGGGCGTGACCGGGCCGGAAGCCGGCGGCGAGAGCCTCGCCGAGCAGCTGGACGCCTTCGTCGCGATGATCGACGCCGCGCGCGAGGCCTTCCCGAACGTCTCGGTGTTCGCGACCACGCTGCGCGAGGTGCTCAGCGCGAACCGGCACCTGTGGGGCGCGATCGTCCGCTCGGCGGACGAGCTGTGCACGGTGGCCCCCCGCGAGATCGGCGTGCTGGACCGGATCGGCGGCGGGGACGGCTTCGTCGGCGGTCTGCTCTACGGCCTGCTCCGCGGCTGGTCGATCGAGGACGCCACCCACTTCGGCTGGGCCTCCGGCGCCTACGCGGTCACCTGCCTCACCGACTACGCCACTCCCGCCGACGAGGCCGCCATCTGGAGCATCTGGGAAGGCAACGCCCGCGTCGTCCGCTGAGCCGCCCAGCACCGCCTTCACCGCGATGTTCCCCTGTCATCCCGTGCTCGACCCGAGATCCCCTGAGCTGCGTTGCCGGGCGGGTGCCAGGGATCCCGGCGTTCGCCGGGATGACGTGTAGCCGGGCTCAGGAGCTCCAGCGTTCCTCGATGCGGCCCAGCTTCCAGACGCCGACGGCGAGCAGCCAGGCCGCCAGGAACAGCGCGACGACGAGGTAGCCCACGTCCCCCAGGTCGATGGACGCGATCGCGGCCAGCGGTCCGGTGGTGATGCCCAGCCTGTCGGCCAGCACGCCGATCAGCTCGATGCCGCCGATGCCCAGCGCGACCGCGACCGAGAGACCGGTCACCGTGAGGTTGTAGAACACCTTCCGGACCGGACGGGCCTGCGCCCATCCGTAGGCATGGAACATCAGCACGCCGTCGGCGGTGTCCAGCAGGCACATCCCGGCGGCGAACAGCACCGGCAGCGTCAGGATCGCGTACCACGGCAGCGCCACCGCCGCTGCGCCACCGGCCAGCACCAGCAGGCCGATCTCGGTCGCCGTGTCGAAGCCCAGCCCGAACAGCAGGCCGACGGGATACATGTGCCATGGCTTCGTGACCATGCCGGTTGCGCGGCCGGTGATCCGGGCGAGCAGTCCGCGCTGCTGCAGATGGTGTTCGAGCTCTGCCTCGTCGAAGCCGCCGCTGCGCATCCGGACGAACACCCGGACGATCTGGGCCAGGACGACGAGGTTGACCAGTCCGATCGCCAGCAGGAACAACCCCGAGACCAGCGTGCCGAAGACCCCGGTCGCCTGCTGGAGGACGGAACTGTCGTCGGCCAGTTGGCCGGCCAGCGCGCTCACACCCGCCGCGAGCAACGCCACCAGCACGAGGACGATCGTGGAGTGGCCGAGGGAGAACCAGAAGCCCACCGACACCGGGCGGCCGCCCTCGGCGAGCTGCTTGCGGGTGGTGTTGTCGATCGCGGCGATGTGGTCGGCGTCGAACGCGTGCCGCATGCCGAGCGTGTAGGCCGTCACGCCCAGTCCGATGCCGAAAACCTGGGACGAGCCGAGCGCCAGTTGCTGCGGCACCACCACTCCGAGCAGCGTCCCCCAGCCCAGCACGTGCAGCAGCGCGACGAACGCGCCCATGCCGAGCAGGGGGTGCCAGTCGGTGCGACCGCGGGTCGCGGCCCTTCGTGACGCCTCAGGGACCGGGGGAGCCGCCTCGTTCCTCGGCGGCTCCTCAGGGACCGGGGGCTGGAGCCGGGGCTCCTCAGGGCGTGGTGCCGGGGTTACAGCTTTGCCTGCCACTTCTCCGTCCAGACCAGGTCGTTGTACGTGCCCTTGAACTCGGATTCGCCCATGATCTTGTCCACGACAAGGCGAATCGTGTCAGGGTTGTCATGGTAGGCGTTGATGTAGGCCTTCACCATGGTCGCGTCGTGCAGGTGGGTGGTGTAGTTCAGCGACACCATCACGGTCGGCACCTCGTGGACGTACCAGGGGCAGTCGGTGCTCATCGGGGTCTTCCAGCGGATCCGGTAGTTGTTCTCCGCCGCGTAGCCCACGATGTTCGCCACCACGATCGCGGCGTCCACCTCCTCGCGGTACTTCACCGTACTACCCTTCACGCGACTCGCGCCGTCGTTGACGGTCACCTCGAAGCCGCGGCCCTCCAGCTCCGCCCTGAAGTCGTCCAGGGCTCGCGGGCTGGACTCGTAGATGCCGCCGCCCTCGGTGTCGAGGTAGTACAACCGGATCCGCCGGTGCGTCTCGGGTCGGATCGGCAGCTGGTCGAGGGTGTTCTTCACCAGGGTGATGGACGCGTCCGCCGCCTCTGCCCGCCAGCGCCGGTGCTCCTCGCAACCGACCACGGCGAGGTCCTCGGGCGAGCGCAGCAGCGTCCCGTCCGCCTGCTTGCGGTGCAGGTTCAGCCTGGCCTTCAGTCCGAGGATGCGGCGCACCGCGTCGTCCAGCCGCTCGGCGGTGATCACGCCGTTGCGGACCCCGTCCAGCATGAAGCCGTAGTCCTCGGCCATGTCGTTGAAGAACAGGAACATGTCGCAGCCGGCCGCGATCGCGCGCGGCACGTAGTCCTCGCGGCGCATCGCCGACGTCATGCCGAGCATGTGGCTGGCGTCGGTGACCACGAGCCCGTTGAAGCCCAGCCGGGTCTTCAGCAGGTCCTGGAGCAGTTCGGGCGCGAGCGTCGCCGGCATGATGTCGGTGTCGGCCAGGGTCGGGTCGAGCAGCTTCGAGTACTCCGGCAGGGCGATGTGGCCGGCCATGATCATCTCCACGCCCTCGGCGATGTGGTGGGCGTAGACCCGTCCGAAGGAGTCGTCCCACTCGACCGGCGAGAGCTCGTTGACGCCGAGCACCAGGTGCTGGTCGCGCTCCTCCGTCCCGTCGCCGGGGAAGTGCTTGATGCAGACCGCGACGTCCTCGCCGGCGGAACGCAGGCCGCGGGCCTTCGCGCCGGTCGAGCGGATCACGTCATCGACGTTGGTGCCGTGGGCGCGGGTGTTCACTATCGTGTTGCGCCAGTTGACCAGGATGTCGACGATCGGCGCGAAGTTCACGTTCACCCCGAGCGCGCCGGCCTCGCGGGCCGAGACCAGGCCGGTGCGGAACGGCACCTCCTCGTCCCTGGCGGCGTCACACTGCGCGCCGGTGGCGATGTACGTGCCCTCGGAGCAACAGCCGTTGCCGCCGGACTCACAGTTCGCCGCGATCAGCAGCGGGATCTTCGAGGACGCCTGCAGCGAGTTCAACAGCTCCTGCACCTGGGCGGCGGTGCCGCCGTGGTAGCGCGCGCCGCCGATGTGGTAGGTCGCCAGGATCTCGGGGTTGGTCAGGTCGTTGCCGCTGAAGGTGTCGGCGCCGAAGTGGAACAGGTTGAAGAACAGCTGGCCGACCTTCTCCTCGTCGCTGAGCCCGGCGAGGGTGTCTTCGACCCAGGCGATCTGGTCGGCGTCGAGCCGGTAGGGAACGGCGTGCAGGTCAACGGTGGGCGCCATGGTGGCTACTCCTCTTCGAGTGGTGGACGTGAGGTCTCGGGATCCCGATCAAGCCCGGGACGACGACGGGGACGCGGAGCGCGACAGCTGCCACGGCGGCGTATCGGGAAGCAGCGCGTCGAACTCGTCGATCAGGTCCTGCTGGTAGGCGCCGGCGTAGCCGCCGGCCAGGAAGCGGTCGAACGCCTCGTCGTGGAAGCGTCGCCACGACGCCGCCTCGCCGCCGGGGTTGATCGGGTAGAACAGCACGCCCGCGGCCGCGGCGGTGTCCCGGTCGCCGGGGGCGTCACCGACGAGCAGGATGTGGTCGGACGGATACCTGCCGACGGCCGCGCTGTGGAGGTGCTGCAGCTTGGTGCCCGCCTCCTGGCCCGCGATCACGTCCATGTACGGGGCGAGGCCGTGCTCCGTCCACTCCCGGGTGAGCGCGTCCGCGGGGGTGGCGGAGACCACCATCAGGTCGGCCGTCCCGTGCGCCTTCGCGAGGCTCTCCCGCACGCCGGGGAATGGCGGCACGCCGTGGACCATGTCGGCGATGCTGTCGTCCACGCCCTCCGTCCAGGCCAGGGCCCGGTCGAGTTCGGGGTCGGGGTGGTCGGCGGCGTAGGCCCGGATCCCGGCGCCGCTGAGGGGGTAGCCGGACGCGATGAACTCCCGCAGCTTCTCCGCCCGCGGCACCTGGACGCCGCGCTCGGCCACTTCCGGCCGCTCCGCGAGCAGGTCGAACACCCGCACCAGGGCCGGCCAGCGGTTGAGTCCCCGTCCGGTCGAGTAGAGGTTGACGAACTCGGCGGTCTGCCGGGCGAGCGAGGAGACCGGCTGCAGATTCCAGTGCTTGATGGTGTTGGGGGTGAAGCACTCCTTGTGCTTGATCTCCATCGCGTCGAACGCACAGCCGTCGGAGTCCACGCCGACGAAGAAGTCGTGCTGGGGCCGGAAGCCGGCCAGCGCTGCGGTCTGGTCGGGCTGGACAGTGTCGGCGACGGTGCTCACTGCGACTCCTTTGCTGCGGTAGTCCCCAGTAGAACCCGTCGGCAACTCGGTGGCCAACCCGTTGCCAGAGGTTGCCAGCCCCGGGGACGGTTCCTTACTCGGTCCACCACCCCTCGATCCCGCTGGTCGAGCCGAGTTCAGCCGTAGGTGTCGCGGGGGCCGCGGCCGGGGACGGAGCGGCGGCCCTTCTTCCAGCTCGGGGCCTCCGGGCCGAGCACCACCACGCGGGTCACGGTGCCCTGGCCGAGCTGCTCGTTGAGGCCGGCGACCAGCTGCGGCGCGATCGTCCGCAGCGACGTGGCCCACGTCGACGACTCCGCGCGCACCGTCAGCACCGTGTCCGAGTAGCCCTCCGGCTTCGAGTGGGCGGCGTTCACCGGTCCGACGAGGGCCGGCCAGCGGGCCAGCAACTGGTGGACGTTGACCTCGCGCGTCCAGCCCTCCTCGGCGATCACCTCCTTGACCAGGTCGCCCAGCAGCGTCGGCTCGTCGGTGCGTCTCGGTGGCTGTCTCTTGCGTGCGGGCGGCGGCGCGGCGCCGCGCGCCGCGCGGGCGATCCGCTTGGCGAGGTCCATGCCCTGCGGATCGTGGTCGGGACGGGCGTCGTCACTCATCCGGGCCCTCTGGGGCCGGTGCGGACGCGCGCGCTTCCGGGGTCACCGTCGCAGCCTGCACCGAGAAGCGGCGTCCGTTCAAGGACTCCGGGACGTCGGCGGCGACCGCCGCGGTGACCAGGACCTGCTCGGCGTCCGAGACCAGTTCGGCCAGCCGGGCACGGCGGGACTCGTCCAACTCCGCGAACACGTCGTCCAGGATCAGGACGGGCTCCACCCCGTCCGCCCGCAGCAGCTGGAACGACGCCAGCCGCAGCGCCAGCGCCATCGACCACGACTCGCCGTGGGACGCGTAGCCCTTCACCGGGAGCTCGCCCAGGCTGAGTGTGATGTCGTCGCGGTGCGGCCCGACCAGGCAGACGCCGCGGGCGATCTCCTCGTTGCGGCGCTGGAGCATGCGGACGGTGAGGGCCTCCCTCAGTTCCGCCACTCCCAGGGTGTCGGCCCTTCGTGACGCCGGCTCGTTCCTCGCCGACTCCTCAGGGGCCGGGGTGGGGGCAGGCTCCAGGGACGAAGACTTGTACTCGGCGCCGGCGACGTTGTTCGTGGGCGCGATGCTCGCGTAGGCCTCGACCAGGTGCGGACGCAGCGCGTCGAGAGTCAGGAGCCGGGCGGCCACGATCTCGGCGCCGAACGCGGCGAGCTGGCCGTCCCAGACGTCGAGGGTGGCGGCCACGTCCTCGGTGACCGCGCGGGACCCCCGTCCGGAAAGGGACTTCAACAAGGTCGAACGCTGCTTGAGCACGCGGTCGTAGTCGGCCCGGACGCCGGCGAGACGCGGCCATCGCGCCACCACCAGCTCGTCGATGAACCGGCGTCGCTCACCCGGGTCGCCCTTGACGATGGCCAGGTCCTCGGGTGAGAAGAACACCACGCGCAGGGCCCCGAGGAGGTCCCGCGGCCGTCGCAGCGGCGACCGGTTCAGGGACGCCTTGTTCGCCCGTCCCGGAATCAGCTCGATCTCCAGCAGCAGGCTGCGGGCGTCGTCCCGTCCGGCCTGGACGCGGGCCCGGACGATCGCCCGCTCGGCGCCGGCCCTGACCAGCGGCGCCTCGGTGGCCACCCGGTGTGAGCCCAGGGTGGCCAGGAACTCGACCGCTTCGACGAGGTTCGTCTTGCCCTGCCCGTTCGCGCCGGTGAACACCGTGACGCCGGCGTCCAGCGGCACCTCCGCCAGCGGGTACGAGCGGAAGTCGGCCAGGCTCAGGTGGGTGACGAACATGGTTGATCACCCTCCACTCCAGTCACGGCATCCCGGGCTCGACCCGGGATCCCCGGACAGTCCTCAGGGATCGTACGGGATCCCGGCTTTCGCCGGATGACGAGCTATCGGCTCACGCCGGCAGGCGCATGAGCATGATCACGTGCTTGTAGTCGTCGCTCGGCTCGCCGTCGATCTCGCCCAGGCCGGTGAGCAGACAGGGCTTGCCCGGCTGGGTGAACGAGAACTGCACGTACGGGCTGTCCAAGGCCGCGAGCGCGTCCGAGAGGTAGTGCGGGTTGAAGCCGGCCGCCGTCATCGACAGGCCGTTGCCGGTCACATCCTCCACGACGGCCTCCAGCGCCTCCACGGCCTGCGCCTGGTCGCCGGTCGCAGCCTCGAGCGTGATCGAGCCGTCGCCGATCAGCATCCGCAGGGACGTGTTGCGCTCCGCGACCAGCCCCACGCGCTTCACCGCGGCGATCACCTCGGCGGTGTTGGCGCGGACGGTCAGGGCCGCCTGCACGTTCATCAGGTGCCGAACCTTGGGGAACTCCCCGTCCAGGAGTCGCGTGGTGATCTGCCGGACGCCGGCGGCGCCCGTCCCCTCGAAGCCGATCAGGCCGTCCCCGGTCGCCGCGGACGACAGACTCAGGGTCACCGACTCGCCCGCGGTCATGCTCTTGGCCGTCTCCGCCAGCACGCGTGCCGGCACGAGCGCCGCACCCTCACCGCCGCTGGTGCGGGGGTTCCAGTCGAGTTCCTTCAGCGCCATCCGGTAGCGGTCCGTGGCCAGCAGGGACAGCGTGTCGCCCTCGATCTCCATCCGGACACCGGTGAAGACGGGCAGCAGTTCGTCCCGTCCGGCCGCGATCACGACCTGGCCGACCGCCCGGGCGAACTCCTCGCTGGGGATCGCGCCGGTCGCCTCCGGCATCTCGGGCAGCGCGGGGTAGTCGGCGACGGGCAGGGTCTGCAGGGTGAACCGGGCGGTGCCGCAGACCAGCTCCATGCGGGTCTCGTCCGCGGTGATGTCCACCGGCTTGTTCGGCAGGGACCGCGCGATGTCGGCGAGGAGCCGGCCGGAGACCAGGGCGACACCTTCGTCCGTCACGTCGGCCTTGACCTGGATCTGCGCCGAGGTCTCGTAGTCGAAGCTGCTCATCACGACCTGGCCGCCGGCTGCCTTCACCAGCAGGCCGGCCAGGATCGGGACGCTCGGACGGGTCGGCAGGCTGCGGGCAGCCCACTGCACAGCTTCGGCCAGGACGTCGCGGTCGAGACGGATCTTCACCATTGCTCCCTTGGAACTCACACGCGTGGTCGGTTGATCATATCGACGCTCGTCCTCCTCCGATGCGCAACCAGGGTTTCCCCACGTTGTGCATCCGCTGACTTTGAAGATCGAGGGATCTCTATCAATTCGTAGTGGTAACAGCAGGTGTGGATTCGGTGGACAACCGGTGAACGGCCTACTGCCACGGCGTGTCGGCTGTGGGCGCGGGCTGTGGACAACCCGAAATCACACGGGGAGGATTTGCGGACGACGGCCGAGGCCGGTTGACAGTTGCACAGGAGGGGCGAGTTTTCCCCCGAGTTGTCCACAGTGGTGGACGGTCCCCCTCCCGGGGGACAGCGGTGCCAGGGAGCGAGGGTGAACGGGGAATGGGACCTGTCCCCAGGTGTCAGGGCTCAGCGGAGCGGGGACTGCTTGATCCGGTTCGTCAGCTCGGTGATCTGGTTGAACACACTGCGACGCTCGCGCAGGAGCTGGCGGATCTTCCGGTCGGCGTGCATGACCGTGGTGTGGTCGCGGCCGCCGAACAGCTGGCCGATCT